>VGZG01000022.1 GCA_016872675.1 Planctomycetota bacterium | reverse complement strand
TCGCCGCCGTGCGGGTTCGCGGCCACCGGCGAAGCCGCCGCCGGCGCGCCGGGCGCCGCGCCGCCGCGCTGGCGCGATTCCGACTGCATCGTGACATTCGCCTTCGCGATCGGCTCGCCCTTCTGGTTGCGGACGTAGCCGGTGACCTCGAAGCCCGGGCCGAGCCGGATGTCGTCGACGTCGATCTGGAACTCCTCTTCGACGACGAACGTCGGTGAGCGGCCCTCGGTGTGCGCCTTGGCCACCGCCGTCAGCGCCCAAGCGCCACTGGCGACGTGGTCGCGCACGTAGTAGCCGGCGACGTCCGTCTGGAACGGCGCGACCAGCTTCTCGCGGTCGCGCAGCCAGCGCAGCGGATTGTCGTTCTCCGGCTGCAGGCGCAGTTCGGCGACGGCGATGCCGTTGCCGTCGAGGTCGGTGACGCGGCCGCGGATCTGGCCGCCGGCGAGCAATGTCAACTCGCCGAGGTCGAGTTCAGTGGCGACGGCGCCGACGTCCTTGTCGAACATTGCCGGCGCGTAGCGCGCGTGCGCCACCTGCAGCGAGACGCGCAGGTTGCGGAAGGTCTGGCCCTGGAAGGCGAAGCGCCCGTCGCCGTCGGTGGTCACCGGGTCGGGCACGCGTCGCTGGCGGTTGTTGCCACCGCGCGGCCCGCCGCGACCGAAGTCGAGCCAGACAGTCGCCTGCGGCACCGGACCGCGGAACTTGTCGACGACGCGCCCGCGCATCAGCAGGTCGACGCGCTCGTCCGCTAGCAGCGGCGCCTCCGGCAGCGGCGCCTCGGTGCGCTCGAGCAGCGGCGTGTCGTCGGCATTGGTCGCGGCCTGCGGGTCGGCGGGCTCCTGCGGCACGTCGAGTTCGGCCGCCGCGTCCCAGCGCACGATAGGCGTGGTGTCGCCGAGCAGTTGCGGCACGACCACGCCGAGGGCTGCGAGCAGGATCAGGGCGCCGACGGCGAGGAGTGCGGATTGCTTCTGCATGCGGTGGGACGGGCGCAGTCCGCCCGAAGTCGTCGATTACGGCGGCTCGGGCCTATTCCCTACAGCGCCGCGCTGTAACGACTTCGCACTCCTCGGGCCGGCTGGCTGGGCTTACTGGCCGATCGTCAGCGCGGCCGCCGGGGTGGCGCCGAGCAGGCCGGCGTTCGAGACGAACGCCACCTGGACGGTCGCCGGGAACGGCGTCGCGAAGCCCGGGTTGGTGGCATTCAGCACGTGGCCGCCGGTGGCGTCGAACAAGAACGGCAGCAGCACCGGCGCGTTGGTCAGCGCGCTGTTCCATGCCAGCGGCGCTTCGAAGCCGGGGACCGCCAGCGGAGTTGTGACCCCGGTCGGGCCGATGCCGAAGGCCAAGAGGCCGATGCCGTTGGCGGGCCCGCTGCTGGCGATGAACTGCAGCAGGCCGGCGGGCACCGGGTTGGCGGCATTGACCAGCAGCGCGCCCGGTTGCGACTCGACCGTCCGCAGGCCGGCGGTGGCGAAGTAGTCGGTCTCGAACACATACAGCGAACCGTTGGTCGGCTGGAACGGCTCGAACACGCCTGCCTGCGAGCCGCCAACGAATTGCACGCTCGCCGGGGACACGGCGGCCGTGGCGTAGTTGACGACGTTCGCCACGATCGACGGCTGCGCCGAAGCGGCGTCGCTGATCTCGCTGACGCGGCCGTTGAACCAGTCGACGAACAGCAGGTCGCCGTCGTCGTCAAACGTCATGTCGCCGGCGGCGTCGAGGCCGGTCGCGACCACCTGCGTCTGGGCGAGGCCGAGCATCGTGTTGCCGGCGATGGCGGCGTCGACGAGGGGGCGTGGCAGGCGCAGGAAGGTGCACGTGCCGGGCGGCGTCGGGAAGCCGGCGAAGCCGGTGGCGTAGTAGACGTCGCCGTTGCCGGCGATGGCGACCGGGCCCGAAGCGCCAGGAATGCTGGCGACCCGCTGCGTCGCGCCGGTCTGCAGGTCGAGCGTCCACAGCTCGTTGTTCGCGGCCGCGAATCCGCCGGTGCGCGCCGAGACGAGCGCGCGCTGGCCGTCGAAGCGCGCGGCGTCGTAGTTGAACGCGAGGCTGGCGAGCGGCTGGGTTGGCGCCGGGCCCTGCAGCGGCACCAACCAGATCGCATCGCCGCCGGTGAGGCCGGTGTAGCCGAGCAGCACGTGCGTGCCGTTCACCGGCAGCAGGAACGAGCCGAAGAAGTACGCCGGCAGCGACAGCAGCGTCGTGCTGGGCTGACCGGGCGGCGTGACCTTGAGGTCGACGCCGTTGAACGTCACCAGATCGGCGCCGACGACGGCGGCGATCGACGTCGTGCCCGGCAGCGGCCGCAGGCCGGAGGCGAGGCCTTCGCTCGTCTGCTGGGCGTGGGCGAATGGGGCGAACGCCAGCGTGGCGAGAGCAGTGAAACGACGCGCTGCCTGCGGCAGACGCGTCCCGTAGGACATCGTGGTCATCGGTCGAGTCGGCGTCGAGCGCGCCGATCGCTTGGCAACAGAACGGTCCCGAAGGACCGGCCCGAGCGGGTGTTCTGGCTACCGATTCGACCTACAAGTCCGCCTTCCCAGCCGCCCGATCACGGGCTGCAAGTGGCATGTTGGACGTTCGTCCTCGGATACAGCTGCGGGACAGCGCCGGATTTACACCGGACTTCCCCGCATCGGGGCGAGAAGAGCGTACGGCATTGGTGGCGCGGCGCAAGCAGCCATCTGCCGCTGCGGGGCTTGTCTTGCCGCGCCGCGCGACCGACAACATCGTCGGCGCCGCGTCGGCGCCCGTTTCGTCGCCTCTCCGAACGTGCCGCAGAAGCTGCTTACTGCCTTGCGTGTCCAGGCTGAAGGCGCTGGCCTCAACCTGTTCGGCCTCGTTGACCGCGCGCGCTTCGACGCGTGCGAGCCCAAGGAGCGGCGCATCGCCGGCGTCGCGCCGCGGTGCGGCACGGTGCTCGTGCTCGGCAGCGGCGGCCGCTGGCTAAGCCAGCAGCGTGAGCGCTGGCGGCGCGAGACCGGCCAGGGCCTGATGACGAGCGTCGCCGAGCACGTCGCCGCGGCGATCGATCATCTCGTCACTGCGCTGCGACAGGCCGGCATCGGCGCCGCCGGCGTGACCTTCGACGGCCCGTGCCGCGTGCGCGGCGAGCGCCTGGCCGAGGCCGCGGGCCTCGGCGTTGTCTCGCCGGTCAGCGGGCTCTTGCTGCATCCCGAATATGGCCCGTGGTTGCGCGTGCGCGGCGCGATCTGCTGCGATGGCCTGCCGTTTGGGCCGGTCGCGGACGCGTCGTTCGCCGAGCGCTTCGAACCGTGCGCTGCATGCGCGCGGCCGTGCGTCGCCGCGTGTCCCGCGCACGGCGCTGAGGCGACGAAGGTCGCCGACGCCGCGCAGTGCGCCGGTCACCGTCACCGCGGCGGCTGCGCCGATGCTTGTGCCAGCCGCGCGGCCTGCCCGATCGGCGTCGCGCACCGCGATCAGACCGGCGAAACCATGCACCGGCACGGCGCCGACCTCAAGACGGTGCGGCGCTGGCTGGGGTTCGGGCCGTGGGGCCTCGTGCCGAAGTCGCTGCGCGGCGGGCCGTGAGCGACGGCGCGCCGCAGCGGCTCGTCAGCCTGGTGCCGAGCACGACGGAGAGCGTCTGCGCGTTTGGCCGCGGCGACCGGCTGGTCGGCTGCACGCGCTACTGCACCGAGCCGAGCGCGGGCCTCGCGCGACGGTTGCGGGCGCAGCTCGCCGGCGGCTGAGGCGCAGTCAGCGTGACGGCCGGCGGCCGTGTCGCGCTAGCAGCGGACGCGCGCAACGAGGGCCACCGTGTCCGTCTGCGGCGCTTCTTGTCGGTTGACTGGTTCCGTTGTGTTCCGGTTCCGGGCCTTGGCTGGACGCGCGGTCCGCGCGTCGCTGCGGCTTTTCCCGTTCTCCTTGGTCCAGCCGCCGTGTTCTCTGTGCTCGTCGTGGTGGAGGAAGCAGCAGTCCAAGCACAGAGGGCGCAGAGGTCGACGACGACGCAGCGGCCGACCAAGCCAAGTCACGAATTGGCGGCGGCCGCAGGCGCTGAAGGAGCGCGAGGTCAGCGCCGTGCCGACCACGAGCCTCTGGTCGCACTGGCTAGGCCCGGGGGGTCGCAATCGCATGGCCCAGAGGTCTGCGCGCTTGTGCCGCCGCGCGCTCGCCGCGACGATGCCGGCCATGGCGGAACCCGGGTCGGTGCGTTTCCTCCCGCTCGTGCTGGTCGCGTCGTTCTTGACGCTGCTGCTGACCATCGTGCGCACGCTCGGCGAAGCGCTGCAGTGGCACGCCAAGTGGTTTGCCTCGGCGCCCGGCGGCTCGATGAGCCTGCTCGGCATCGTCTGGCTGGTGCCGCTGTTCGGCCTGTTGTTTGGCCGCCGCGCCGCCCAGATCGGCAGCCGGCCGCCGTTCCTCGCCGCCTTCGCCGTGCCGTTGCTCGGTCTCGCCGCGATCATCGCGGCGATCGGGTGGATCGGCACCAAGCTGCAGGGCCAGGCGCTCTACGACGGCATGGCGACGCTGTTCTGCGGCGCGCCGGCGGTGGCGCTACTTGGTCTGTTCGTGTGGCCGCGCCTGTTCTTCGTCACGCTGGCCTACGGCCTGTTCGCGCGCATTCCGGTTGCGGTCGTACAGTGGCTCGACCTGACGCAGGGCTGGGGCACGCACTACGGCATGCTGCATCCGTCGTTGCCCGCCGACCTCGCGTTCGACGCCAAGCTCCGGCTCGTGACGTTGGCGCAGTTCGGCCTGTGGGTGCCGTTCACGATCCTCGCCGGCACTGCCTGCGCGGCGCTCGGCGCGGCGACGGTGCGGCGCGCCTGAGCCCGCTCACGCCGGCGGTGGCGCTGGCGGCGCCGCCGCCTTCGCCGCAGCGCGCTGGCGTTCCCGCCGCCGGCGCGCGTCGAGGTCGCGGCTGTGCGCCAGCGCGCGCGCGGCATCGCGCCGTTGTGACCAAAAGACCAGCGCCACGAACGCGCTGAACGTCACCAGCAGCCATGTGCCGATCGTCTGCATCGTGCGGTCGGCCACGAGATCGTAAAGGTCGAGGTCGGCGGCGACGAACAGCGGCGCGCGGCGACGTTCGTTCCGCAGCGTCTCGTAGGCCTGCCAGCGGTAGTAGAAGCCGCGCACTTCCAGTTGCGCGCGCGTCTCCCACTCCACGCGCTTGGGCGCCCACACCGGCACCAGCACGCCGCCGCCGTACTCACGCACCTGCACCCAGCCGACGGTCCAGGCCTCGATGCCCGCGGGATTGGGCGGCGCGGCGACCACCGACTTCTTGATCAGCGTGCCGATGACGCGCAGCGGCGTGCCGCGCGCGATCTGGCCGGCGATCAGCTTCTCGTGCACCTCGTGGGTATTGAGCGTGCCGATGCGGCGCCAGTCCGCCAGCGTGCGCGTGGCCGCGGTATCGCGCGCGTACGCGGCGAGGTGCCACAGCGCCTCGGTCTGGTCCTCTTCGAGCGTGTGCCACGCCAGGTCGCCGGGCCAGTAGCTCGAGTCGTCGACCTTGGCGAGCACAGCCGGATCGAGTTGCGTGACCGCCGGCCAGTCGGCGAAGTCGCGCTGCAGGCTGCGCCCGATCAGCAACGGCGCGCGGTCGATGGCCGTCGGGTAGGTGAGGTCGCGCAGCTTGAGGAAGAAGCCTTCGACGCGGACCCACGAACCGACGGCGAGGCCGGCTTCGGGCGGCAGTGAGAACGCGGCGAGCACGGCCTCGCCGTCGGCGAGGCGCAGCGTCGCTTCGTAGATCGCGTAACCGGGCAGCGGATGGCCGTCCTGCGGACCCGACAACTGCTCGAGCTGGCCCTCGTACCACAGCCAGCGCTTGCGGAACGTCGCTGGCACGGCGCGCACCGTGGCGACCGGCGTCATGCGGTCCGGGCGGCCGAGCGCCTGCGCCACCGTCGGGCCGACGTCGATCGCCTTGGCGAGCAGGTGGCGGAGCGGCTCGGGCTCGAGCACCAGCCGTTGTTCGCGGCTGTCGTCGCGCGCGCGCGCAAGCGTCGCATCGTCGAGCGTGGGCAACGGCACCTGCGCGGCGGGCGCCTCAGGCGTCGGCGCGGCCGCTGGGTGTTCGATCGCCCATATCGCGTACGCGAGCGCGGCGACGACCGCGCCGCCCAGCGCGAAGCGCAGCGCGGGCGGCAGCGGCGGCAGCAGGCGGACGGGGCCGGAGAGTTTCATGGCGTGCGAGCCGATCAACGGACCGGCGGTGCGGTCGGTTTGCCGGCGCGCGCGATTTCGGCGGGCGCGCCGGCGCGCGGCGGGCTACGCGCCTTCCGGCTTGTCGAACAGGCCGCCGAGGTGGAAGTTGGCGATGTCCGAGCGGTCGACGATCGTCGCGGCGTTGACGCCGAGCGTGATCGCGATGACCTCGGCGATCTCGTCGCTGGTCGCGCCTTCCTTCTTGGCTTTCTTCAGGTGGCCTTCGAGGCAGCCCTTGCAGCCGGAAGTGAGCGCCGCCGCGATGGCGATGAACTCCTTGACCTTCAGCTCGATCTTCGACTTGCCGTAGGTTGCTTTGTAGAAGCCCATGTAGAGCTCCTTCAGTTGAGGAGTCAGCAGCGCGTAGCTGCGCATCGCCGAGCTGGGCAGTCGGCCGTCGGCCAGCGGCTCGCCGGCTTTGTTGGTGGGGGCGTCGCTCATGGTGGGATGGGGAACGACGGATATACGCGACGCCCCGCGGATCGGATGCGGATTATTGCAGCGTCAGCTGCAGCCGCACCAGCGCGTCGCGGTCGGTCGCCAGCTCCAGCTCGCGGAACGCCGTCTCGAACGGCAGCCAGTGCAGCTCGCCGACCATCGGTCCAGGCTTGAGCCTGGCGACCGGGTCGTCCGGCGTGCCGGCCTGCCACGCGTACGGCCAGTCGACGACGCCCATGTCGCCGAACAGGTCCTTCTGCGGCGCCTGCAACTCCAGCAGGTGGATCGGCCGCCGCAGGCCGGTCTCGGCCAGCACCTCGCGGCGGATCGCCTGCTCCAACTGCTCGCCCGGCGTCACTGGCCCGACGACGGGGCCGAGCGGCCACTCGTGCAGCGGCTTGTGCCGGACCAGCAGGTACTCGACGCGGCGGTCGAGCACCTGGAAGACGAAGACGCGCACCCGGTGTTCGAGCTGGAACATAGGCATCGCCGACGGTCGTCCAGGCGGGCTGGGGCGACCGTCGCACCTCCTCTAGCTCCTTGGATCGGCACGGCTGCGACCCAACCTGCGGTGGCAGTGCGGATTTCCCGTGCCGCCGCCAGCCTGTCGCTGCGCGGTAGCCGGTCGCGCGCTACTTGCCCTTCGCCGGCGCGCCCTTGGCATTGGCCGGAGGCTTGCCATCGGCCGCCGGCGCTTTGGTCCCAGCCGGGTCCGCCTTGCCGGCGAACATCGCGCCGACGACGGCGAACGAGTACGGCAGCGTCTGGTCCTGGAAGCCTGCGCCCCACGAGTGGCCGCCGCCCTCGATCAGGCGCCACGTGTGCGGGATCTTCTTGGCGTCGAGCGCTGCGTGCAGCAGCGCATTGCCGTCGGCGAAGCCGTAGCGGTCGTCGCTGCCGGCGTCGAAGTAGATGCGCAGTCCGGCGAGCGCCTTCGTGTCCAGCGCCTGGACGAGGCACAGCGGGTTGGCCTTCTGCCACGGCTCCTTCTGGATCGGATTGCCGAACACCTCGTCGAGGCCGATGCGCGAGGCGACGCTGCGGATGCGCTCGGGCAGCTTCTCGGGATCCTCCTCGAACACCGCCGAACTGTGCGCGCCGACGGCGCCGAACAGTTCCGGCTTGCTGAAGGCGATGCGCAGCGCGGCCATGCCGCCCATGCTGACGCCGAGGATCGCGCGCTGTTCGCGCTGCTCGCTGACGCGGTAGTTCTTGGCGAGGAACGTCAGCAGGTCGACCGTGATCAGGTCCTCCCAGCGCTGGTCCTTGCGGTTGACGTACATCGACGTGCGGCCGCCGTTGGCGGCGACGAACACGCACGGCGGCATGGTGCCGTCGCCGATGCAGCGGTCGAGCACGGTAGCACCGCCGCGCGTGTGAAAGCGCAGCGGGTCCTCCCACATGCCGTGCAGCCAGATCGCCACCGGCCACTTCACGTCCTTGTTCTTTTCGTCGTCGTAGCCCTTGGGCAGGTAGACGCCGATGTCGAGTTCAGCCTGGACCGCCTCGCTCTTGAGCTTGGTGGTGGCGAAGTCGAGGTGCTTGAGTTCGACGGCGGGCGCTTCGCGGCGTTCGCGGCGCGGGCGATCGTTGCCTTGGGCGAGCAGCGGCGCTTCGAACGACGGCGCGGCGATCAGCAGGGCGAGCAGCAGCGGCGAGCGGGCGAGCATCGGGTACCTTGGTGGGGAGCTGGCCGCTAGTGTTGCGCGCCACCGCCGCCCCGCCAGAGGGGCAGCGAAAAAGCCCGCGTGGATCCCGCCGCCGAACGACTCGCGCCGCTGCTCAGCCAGCTGGTCAACTACGAACGCGCGCGCCCCGACGCGCGGCTGTGGGACCTCGCGACGATGCGGGCGTGCTTGCAGCGCCCCGGCGCTTTGCCGTGCCCGCGGCCGGCCGTGCAGGTTGGCGGCAGCAAGGGCAAGGGCACGACCTGCGCGCTGCTGGCGCGGCTCGTGCAGGCGGCCGGCATCCGGCCCGGTTTCTACAGCTCGCCGCACGTCACCACGTTGCTCGAGCGCATCCGCGTCGACGGCCGCGACATCGCCGTCGGCGACCTCGAGCGCATCCTGCGCGACGTGCTGGCGGCGCCGACCGAGCGCGCTCCGACGTTCTTCGAGGCGATGACGCTGGCGGCGGCGCAGAGCTTCCGCGAGCAGGCCGTCGACCTCGCCATCTGGGAGGTCGGCCTCGGCGGCCGGCACGACGCCACCAGCGCCCTGCCGGTCGACGCCAGCATCGTGACGACGATCGAACTCGAGCACACCGACGTGCTCGGCGCCACGATCGCGGCGATCGCCGGCGAGAAGGCGCCGGTGGTGCGCCCAGGCGGCGTCGGCTTCACCGGCTGCGGCGGCGCGGCGCTGGCGGTCATCCGCGCACATTGCGCCGCGGTCGCTGCCGAGTTGTTCGTGCTCGGTGAGCACTTCGGCCTGCGCGACGTCCGCTTCGACGCCGATGGCGCCCGCGGCGTGCTGTGGCTGCCCGGCGGCGCCGCGCGGCCGTTCTTCCTGCCGGACGCGGCGGCGTTCGAACTGCCGGCGCTGGCGCTGGCGGCGGCGGCGTTCGCGCGCGTGTTGCCCGAGCGGCCGCTGCGGCTCGACCCGGTGCTGCGGCCCGAGCTGCCGTGCCGCTTCGAGTTGCGCGCCGAGCCCGACGGCGAAGCGTTGGTGCTCGATGGCGCCCACACCGAGCAGTCGCTGTTGGCGGTCGCCGCGGAACTGCGGCGCCGATGGCCCGGCCGCAAGGCGACGTTCCTCGTCGGTTCCGCGGCGGGCAAGCGCTGGCGCGAGGCCTTCAGCGCCGTCGCCGACGCCGCCGATAGCGTCGTCGCCACTGCGGTCTCGGGCACCACGAGCGAGGACGCGGCGGTGATCGCGACCTACTTCTCCGCGCGCGGCGTGCCGTGCTCGGTGGCGGCGGACGCCGCGGCCGGCCTGCGCGAACTGCGCCGGCGGCCGGGGCCCCGCGTTGTCACCGGCTCGTTCTACCTCGCCGGCGAAGCACGCCGCCTGCTCGACGCCAGCGCCTGACCAGCCAATGCCTCCACAACCACAGCCGCGCCAAGACGGCGAGACCACGGCCTTCGTCGAAGACCTGTTCTTGACCGGCGTGTTCCTGATCAAGGGCCGGCTGCCGAACAAGACGAAGCGCCTGTCCAACCTGCTCGAGGACTACGCGCGCACGTTCCTGCCGGTGCAGGACGCGACGCTGGTCTCGCTGCGCAGCCGCGAGGTGATCCGCACGCCGACGGTCATGGTCAACGTGCGCGAGGTGCTGCTGGCGCACGAACTCGTCGACGTCGCCGGCGACGAGCCGCAGCGATGGCTCGCCGGGCCGAGCGAGAAGATCTGCCGCATCCGCGCCTTCTACTCTGGCCCGACGCAGTTCGAGGTTGCCGGCCGCATCGAGTCGGGCGCCTACGAGTCGCGAGGCGACAAGGGCCGCAAGTGGTTCGTCATGCAGGAGCCGTCGATTCGCGGACTCGATCTGACTAATCCCGAGCTCGCGATCCTCGGCAAGCTCGACTACGCGATCCTGCGCCGCGACCAGATGGCGTACGTGTACGACTTCGGCTGAGCTGGTTGGTCGCGCTGGCAAACTGCGGTTGCTGCGCCGCGAGCGCAGCCCGTACGCTCCGCGCCATGGCCGATTCGTTCGTTGCCGCGCCGCGCACGATCCCCGTCGCCGACGGGCCGATCGCGCCGTGGGCCGACCGCGCCTGGGCCATCGCCACCGTCGCCGCCGCGTCGACGGCGTTCGGCGCGCTCGCGCGCGTGCAGCCCGATCCGCGCGGCCACGGCACGCATGAACAACTGGGCATGGACGCCTGCGGCTGGCCGCTCGCGTACGGCATCCCGTGCCCGACGTGCGGTTGCACGACCGCCGCCTGCCTGCTGGTGCACGGCCGCATCGCCGCGGCCTTCGCGACGCAACCGTTCGGCGCCGCGGTCGCCGCGGTCGGGCTGCTGGTCGGGGCGCACGCAGCGCTGTGCCTGCTGCGCGGCCGTTCGTTTGCCGATCTGGTCGTGCGCTGGCCGATCTGGCGCGTCGCCGGCTACGGTCTCGCGCTAATGTTCGCGGCGTGGGCGTATACATGGGCGAGGTGGCAGCCATGAACCTCCAAGTGACGGCGATCCCATTCGCGGCGCAGCCGGCGATGCCGTGGGCGAACGGCGGCGGCAGCACGCGCCAAGTGGCGATCGATCCGCCCGGCGCCACGCTCGCCGATGCGTTCCGCTGGCGGGTCAGCATCGCGCAGATCGGCAGCGACGGGCCGTTCTCGCGCCTGCCGGGCGTCGACCGCTCGATGTGGCTCGTCAGCGGCGACGGCGTGCGGCTCGAGGTCGACGGCCGCGAGGTCGTGCTGGCAGAGTCGCGGCAGCGGCTCGACTTCCCCGGCGAGCCGCCGGTGCACTGCGAACTGCTCGGCGGTCCGTGCGAGGACTGCAACGTGATGACCGCGCGCGACCGCGTCACCGCCGTCGCCGAGGTGGTGGAGGTCGCCGCCGGCCAGGGCCGGACGCTGCCCGACGCGCCGCAGCGACTCGTGCTGCTGTGGTCGGGCCGCGGTCGCGCCGCCGGCGTGCCGCTGGCGTCCCGCGACGCGGTGCGCATCGACGGTCGTGGTCCGGCGGCGTTCGCGGCGGAAGCGGCGAGCGTCGTGCTGGTCGCGGCGTTCACGCCGCGCGGCTGATCGGCGTCGCCATCTGCGCCCGCAGCGGATCACCGCGCGCTAGCCGCGCGGCCGCCGCCGGCCGCCACCGCGCGCCGGTTGCCGGCTCGCCTTCGAGCCCGGTCGTTCCGCCGCCAGCGCGTCCTGCAGCATGGTGTGGTAGCTGCGGTAGCGGCTCGCGGCGATCTCGCCGCGCTCGACCGCGTCCTTCACCGCGCACCGCGCCTCGCCGTCGTGCAGGCAGCTGCGGTACTCGCAGTGCGGCAGCCGCTGCGCGATCTCGGGGAACAGGAACTGCAGCTCCTGGCTGCCGACGCAGAACAGGTGGAAGTTGCGCACGCCAGGCGTGTCGAGCACGTGGCCGCCGCCGGGCAGCGGGATCAGCTCGGTGTGCGTCGTGGTGTGGCGACCCTGGCGGATGTGGTTGAGGTCGCCGGTGCGCAACTGCACGCCGGGCAGGACGGCGTTGAGCAGCGACGACTTGCCCGTGCCTGACAGGCCGACGACGACCGAACGGTTCTGGCGCAGCAGGGTGCCGAGTTCGCGCAGCGTCGCCTCGGTCGAGCGGTCGGGGACGGTGCAGGTCCCGAGCACGCGCACGCCGGCGTCGGCGTAGGCGCGCGTCCACGTCGCGGCGAGCGCTTCGTCGAGGTCGATCTTGCTGAGCACCAGCGTCGCCGGGATGCGCTCGCGCGCCGCGGTCGCCAGCACGCCGTCGACGAGCTCCGGCTGGAAGGCCGGCTCCCGGACGCTGGCGACCGCGAGCACGTGGGTGATGTTGGCGGCGAGCACCTGCGCCTGTTCTTCGCCCTCGGCGGCGGCGCGGCGGTGCAGCTGGGAGCTGCGCGGCAGCACGGCGTCGATCGCCTTGCCGGTGGCGTCGAGCACGACGCGGTCGCCGACGGCCAGCGGTCGGCGTTCGTGGCCCTTGTCCTCGAACAGTTTGCCGGCGAGTGGCAACTGCCGGCGTTCGCCGTCGACCTCGACGTGGCAGACCTTGGCGTCGATGCGTAGAACGAGGCCTTGCGGCGATGACGGTTGCACTCAGAAGGCCTGTGGTGGGCAGACTCGCGCCGAGCCCGACAGGGGCGTTGCACCTTGGCAACGCCCGGACGTTCCTGCTGGCTTGGCTGTCGGCCCGCTCGCGCGGCGGCACTGTACTGCTCCGGAGCGAGGACATCGACGGCCCGCGCGTGAAGCCGGAGTCGACGGCGCAGGCGATCGAGGATCTGCGCTGGCTCGGCCTCGACTGGGACGGCGAGGTCGTCGTGCAGAGCGCGCGGCTCGACCGCTACCGCGCCGCCGCCGAGCGGCTGGTCGCAGAGGGCCGCGCGTATCCGTGTGTGTGCACGCGCAGCGAGATTGAGGAGGCCGCCTCGGCGCCGCACGAAGCGGGCGACGACGGCCCGGTCTATCCGGGCACGTGCCGCGGGCGCTTCACCGACCTCGCGACCGCGCGCGCGGCGACCGGCCGCGAGCCAGCGCTGCGCTTTCGCGTCGACGTCGCCGCTGTGCCGTTCGACGACGGCTTCGCCGGCGCGCAGCAAGGCCGCGTGCGCGGCGACTTCGTCGTGCAGAAGCGCGATGGCGGGCCGGCCTACCAGTTGGCGGTCGCCGTTGACGACGCGGCCCAGGGCGTGACCGAAGCGCTGCGCGCCGACGACCTGCTGCCGAGCACGCCGCGGCAATTGTTGCTGTACGACGCGCTCGGTCTGCCGCCGCCGCGCTTCGTGCACGTGCCTCTGGTCGTCGGCGTCGACGGCCTGCGGCTCGCCAAGCGCCACGGCGACACGTCGCTGCGCGCGTTCCGGCACGCCGGCGTCGCCAGCGAGCGGCTGGTCGGCCACCTCGCGCACCTGTGCGGCCTGCGGCCGCGCGGCGCGTCGTGCACGCCGCGCGAGTTGCTGGCGGGCTTCGACCTCGGCCTGCTGCCGCGCGGGCCGGTGCGGGGCGACGACCACGGCTTGCTGGGCTGAGCGCACGGCGCCAGCGACGAGTTCGCGCGTTCGGAATCGCTCAATCGCGCGCGAACGCGACCAGCGCCGCCACCGTCGCCAGTGCCACGATCGCCGCGCTGAGCAACCGCCACCGGCGGCGCTGCGTCACCTGCGCGCGTTCAGCGTCGACGGCGTGCTGGCACCGCGACGCGACGCCGCGCCATTGCTCGAGCGCGCGCGTCAGTCGGCCGGGCGGCTCGCCGTCAGCGGCCAGCGCGGTGATCGCCGCAGCGAGCTCTTCGACGGCGGCGCGGGCGCGGCGGGCGCGGTCGACGGCGCCATCGACGCGCGCGAGCTGCGCCTCGGCGTCGCCGGCGCGTTCGAGCGCCAGCTGCACGTCGATGTCGCGCAGGTCGCGGCGGTACAGCGCGCCGCGATCCTCGGACACGTTCATGGCCAGGAACGTCAGGCAGTCGCGCCGCTCGGCCAGCGCCTGCTGGCGCGCGGTCGCGGCGCTGGCCGGATCGTCCTCGAGGGCGGCGAAGCGCGCGGCGAGGTCGGCGTTGCGCTTGATCGCCGCGTCGACGTCGTGCTTCTTGCGCCGTGCTTCCTGCAGGCGCTCCTGCAGGCGGTTGGCGGCCTCGTGGTCGGAGTCGTCGGCGGCGAGGCGCGCCGCCGCGCGCTCCATCTCGAACAGGCCGGTGGTCCAGTGGCCGCGCGCGAGCGCGTGCTCGGCGCTGGCGGCGAGGCGGTCGCGCGTCGCCCGCGCCTGTTCCATCGCCATGCGCAGGGCCTCGATCTGGTCCAACAGGTGGCTGCGCGGCCGCTCGGGCCGGTCGATGAGCGCTTCGAGGATGCGCAGCGTGTCGAGACGGCCGATGGTCAGTTGTAGCGGGCGCACCGGCACCGGCACGCTCTGCAGCAGCCGCCGCGCTTCGGCGACGAGCTTCCAAGCGTCGTCGCTCAGCGCCGCCAACGCATGGTGCAGCGCCGCGCGCGCCGGCCCCGCGCTCACCGCGTGCGGGAACTCGGCGGCGATGCTGTCGAGCGTCGCCTGCAGGCTGCGCAGGCCGAGCGCTGCCCCGCTGTCATCGCGTGCCGCGCCGAGGCCAGCCGCGGCCGCCGCGACGAACGCCGCGACGGGCTCGAGTTCGCCAGCGGGCCGCAGCGTCGCGATGCGTGCGACGTTGGCGCCGCCGCGGGCCGCCCGTTCGAGGAAGAAGCCGAAGCGGTGCAGCCGGTCGCGCAACTGCGTCACCAGCGGCGAGGCGCCGCCGCGTTCGGCGGCGACTGCGGCCACGGCGGTCTCGGCGGCGCGCAGATCGAGTCGCGCCTCGTCGGCGGCGACCCGCGTGCTGGCGGCCGCAGCGGCGTCGGCGTCGGCGTTGGCCTGCTCGCGCAGCAACCGCAGCCAGCCGAACGGATCGCGTCGGGCTGCGTCGGGCAGCTCGGCGTCGGCGGGCAGCGCGAAGCCGGCGGGCGAGCCGGCGACAGCGCGCACGGCGCGTTCTAGGTCGGTGAGCCAGGTCGCGGCGGCGGCGTGTTCGTCGCGCTTGCGCAGCGCGGTCGTCGTGGCGGCGGCGACGACGACGAGGCGGCCGGCGGCGTTGTGCAGCGCGGCGCGGCGGGCGAGCAGCGTCGGCGCACGCGGGAAGCGTCGCAGCGCGCGGGCGACGAGGTCGAGCGCGTCGACGAGTTCACCCGGCGTCGTCGGCGCGGTGAGGTCGGCGCGCAGCATTTCGGGCAAGCGTTGTGACAGCCTGCGGCGTCGCGACCACGGCGCCACGCGCGCGTCGGCGCGCAGCGCTGCGTTGGGTTCTTGCGCGCAGCTGGCCGTCGCCCAATCGGCGAGCGCGGCCTCGGCGGACTCACGCGGCAGTTCCTCGGCGAGTCGCCGCAACTCGACGGCGACGGCGGCCGCGCCGGGCCGCGCTTCCGGTCGAGGGTCGGTGCAGGCGCGCACCAGCGTTCGCACCGCCGGCGCCTGCGGCACGTCGGCCTCAGCGTCGCCGCCGCGCAGCAGCCAGTCGAGCGTCGCGCCGAGACCGAAGACATCGAGCGCGGCGGCCGGCGCGCCGCCGGCCAGCGCTTCGGGCGCGGCGAAGCCGAGCGTGCCGCGCACCGCGTGGTCGCCGCCGCCGATCGGCGCGGTGTGTTCGAAGTCGAGCAGCAGCGTGGTCGCGGCCGTGCGCAGCAGGTTGCGCGGTTTGACGTCGCCGTGGCAGACGCCGTGCTTCGCGCGCGGGTCGGCGAGCGCGTGCAGACGCGCCAGCGCCTCGGCGATCGGCGCCAGCAGGGCGCAGGCGGTCGCCGCTGGCAGCGCGCCTTCGGCGGCGACGACCTGCGCGAGGTCGCGGCCATCTTCGGCGACCGACTGCAGGCACGGTCGGCCGCTCGCCGGGTCGTCGACGACGCCGAGGCTGCGCACCACGCCCGGGCCGCGGCAGAGGTCGCCGAGCGCGTGTTCGCGCTCGGCGTCGGCGCGCGTGCCCTGGACGAACACCTTGGCGACCACTGCGGCCTCGCCGTCGCGGCCGGGGCGCAACCAGACCATGCGGCCGGGAGAAGCGTGCAGCAGGCGGGGTTGGTCGGCAGCGGCCATCGGTGGGGCGGGGAGGCGGGCGGAGCCGCCCTTGCGGTGCTCGGGATGGAGGACGTTACCAGACGAGGCACAGCGGTTAGCCTTTGTCGGATCGCCGACGATGGTGCGGGGCGCGCGCTGCGGCGGCGACGGAAAACCGACGATGACCGTCCAACTCGATCTGACCGACCGTTCCGGCCAACGCGAACTCGAAATCGACGCCGCCCGCTTCTGGATCGGCGCCAGCCGGTCGCAGTGCGAGGTCGAACTCGACTTGCCCGCTGTCGTCGGGCGCGTGCTGGAGGTCGCCCGCGACGAGAGCGGCCGGTTGCGCGTGCGCGCCGAGCCGGGGCTGCCGTTCCCGATCCGCTGCGCGACCGGTTCGATCGGCGCCCGCTTCGAGCCGTTCCTCGACGGCGACACGCTGAACGTCGGCCCGGCGATGGTGCGGCTGCGCGTGCGCGCCGCCCCGGTGGCGCAAGGCATCGAAACGCTCGACCCCGGCGCGCTGGCGCCAGCGCCCGGGGCGCCGGTCGGCGCGTGGTACCGGACGTTCATGGCGATGTCCGACCAGCTCGAGGGCGTCAAGACGACCGAGCAGATGCTGTACGCGGCCATGGCGGCGATTCTGAAGGCCTCCGGCGCCGACCGCGTGCTCGTGGAGATCGACGACGACGACGACGCGCGCGCGTTCCATCTGGCGCGGCCCGACGACCGCCGCCCGTTCCGCGTCTCGCGGTCGCTGGTCGAGCAGGTGCGCGCCGGCGGCCGCGTCGTGCACGTGCCCGTCGCCGCCACAGACCCGGTGGCGCGCGCGATCCACAGCATCCGCAGCGAGGGCATCTCGGCCGCCGTCGCGCTGCCGGTGCAGGCGCTCGGCAAGACGCTCGGCGTGCTGTACGCCGACTGCACGCGCGACGGCGGCGTGCTGTCGGTCGAGGACCTGCAGCGCATCGTCTTCGTGGCGCGCATGCTGGCGACCGCGCTCGGCAACCGTGTGCTGGTCAAGCACCTGCTCGAGCCGACGCCTGCCGGCGGCGAGCACTTCGCGCTGCAGTCGAAGAGCCCGGCGTGCGCCGAGTTCATCCAGCGCGTCAAGTTGTTCGCGCCGGCCGACTACACCGTGCTGGTGCGCGGCGAGACCGGCACCGGCAAGGAGGTCGTCGCGCGCGCGCTGCACGACCTGTCGCGCCGCCGCAAGGGCCCGTTCGTGCCGGTCAACTGCGCCGCGATCCCCAGCGAACTGATGGAGAGCGTGCTGTTCGGCCACGAGAAGGGCGCCTTCACCGGCGCACTGCAGGCGCGGCGCGGCCACTTCGAGGAGGCGCACGGCGGCACGCTGCTCCTCGACGAGATCGGCGACATGGCGCTCGAGTTGCAGGCCAAGATCCTGCGCGTTTTGCACGACCGCGTCGTCACGCCGGTCGGCGGCCACCGGCAGGCGCGCGTCGACGTGCGCATCGTCGCCGCGACGCACCAGGACCTCGAACGCATGGTGCGCGAGGGTCGCTTCCGCGAGGACCTGTACTACCGGCTGCGCGAGTTGGAGATCGCGCTGCCGCCGCTGCGCGAGCGCCGCGAGGACGTGCTCGACCTCGCGCGCGCGTTCGCCCGCGAAGCGGCCATGGAGCTGCAGCTGCCGGCGACGCCGGCGTTCACGCCCGAAGCCGAGCAGCGGCTGCTGCGCGACGCATGGCGCGGCAACATCCGCGAGCTGCGCCACGTCGTGAAGGGCGCGGCGCTGCGCGCGACCGGCGGCGCGATCGGCGTGTCGCACCTCGACCTCGATCGCTGGCTGACCGCAACTTTGGGCGGGGCCGTCGCGGCGACGGCGGGCGGAGCGCCACCAGCGAGCGACGCCGTGCCGGCTGCGGTGGCGACTTGGCGCGTGCGCCTCGAAGCGCAGGAGAAGGAGGCGTTGCAGCGCACGCTCGCCGAGGCCAACGGCAACCTCACGCGCGGCGCCGAGCTCTTCGGCGTGCCGCGCACGACCTACCGCGAGAAGCTCGTTCGCCACGGCCTGCTCGAAGCCTGAGCTGCGATTGCTGCGAATGTGCGGCGGCGCGGCGATGCTGCCGCTAGCCTCCCGCGCCTTGCCCCATCGTCACGCAGCCGCCGCCACGCTCACCGTCATCGGCGACGTCCACTCTTGGTGGGGCGCCGCCGACGCGGCCTTCCTCGAGCGCACGCAGCCTGATCTCGCGCTGTTCGTCGGCGACCTCGGCGACGAAGACCTGGAGATCGTCGAGCGCGTGCTTGCCGTGCAGGTCAAGAAGGCCGTGCTGCTCGGCAATCACGACGCGTGGCAGAGCTTCGGTCGGCGCAGCGCGACCGCGAAGCTGACCGCCATCCTCAACGCGCTCGGCGACAACCACCTTGCCTACGCCGTGCGCGAAGCGCCGGCGGCCGGCGTGTCGGTGGTCGGCGCGCGGCCGTTCTCGTGGGGCGGTCCGAGCCTGCGCAGCCCCGAGTTGTACGACGAGATCTACGGCATCCGCACCGGCAAGCAGTCGGCGGCGGCGATCGTCGACGCCGCGCGTCACGCGCAGCATCGCGATCTCGTGATCCTGGCGCACAACATGCCGCTCGGGCTCGGCGACCAGCCGGCCGACATCTGCGGCAAGGACTTCGGCAAACCGGGCGGCGACTGGGGCGACCGCGATCTCGCGCTCGCCATCCAGCGCATCGAAGGCATGGGCCTGCGCGTCCGCATGGTGATCGCCGGCCACATGCACCACAAGCTCGTGCAACCGCGCGGCGGCGAGCGCACGCGCTTCGTCAGCCGGGGTGGCACGTTGTTCGTCAACGCCGCCTACGTGCCGCGCGTGCGGCCGACCAAGGGCGGCGAGGAATCGCACTTCATCCGTACGCAGTGGCGCGCTGGCGAATGCGTCGCCGTCGACGAGCTATGGGTCGACATGTGCGGCGTGGTGTGCAGCGAGACGCGGGCCGAGTTCGTCGAGCTGGCCGGCAAGGCGCCGGTGATCGACGAGACGCACGACGAGCCGGCGGGCGGGTAACCGCTACTTCGCCAGCACCGACAGCTCGGCGCACGACGCCCAGGCGCGGCCCTGCACCTCGCGCACGGCGACGAAGCGCACGAAGCGAGCGCTGGGAAACGCTTGCGGCAAGCGCACGACCTGCGCCGTCTGGTTCGTCGCGATGTTGCCGAATTCGCCGGCGGCCACCTGCGTCCATGCCGCGCCATCGCCGCTCGCATGCAGCTCGTACGCGGCGACCGTGCCGTTGTCGCCCTCGGCGCGCGGCTGATAGACGAAGCCGTGCAGGTCGAGCGCGCGACCGAGGCCGATCGTCAGATGGTGCGGCGGCCGCGGCACGGCTCCCGACCAGCGCGTGTGCCAATGCGTGCGCGGGTCGCCGTCGATCGCCTTCGCCGCCGCTTCGCCGCCGCCTTCCTCGCTGCTGCAGGCGACGACCGTGAAGCCGGCGCTGGCGACGCCGAACGTCGCCGCCGCCTCGCGTCCGGCCGGCTCGGCCGGCGCGTCACTGGCGAACGTCGCGGCGCGCACCACGCCGCCGTCGGGCAGCGGCAGCGGCGCAGCATAGCGCGGCGAGCCCGCCGTCACCGCGCTGCCGTCGAGCGTGTAGCGCACGACGCCGGCGCCGCGCAGCGTCACCACGCCGGCCGGATCGCGGGCGATGCGCGGCGCTGGCAGCAGCGGCGGGCGACGATGCAGCGAAAAGCGCGCGATCTGCGGCTTGCCGCGGCTCTGTTCGATCCAATAGCGGAAGCCGTCGGCGGTGATCGGCTCGGTGCGCAGGATGCGGCGGAAGCCGACCGTGCCGCCGCGCGCGCACTCGCGCCAGCCGCCGTTCTGCAGCGCTTCGACGCGGAACGCCTCGACGCGCTGGCCGCTCGCCGCCACGTCCTCGCGCAGCTCGAAGGTGTCGACCGTTGTCGGCGCGTCGAACACGACTTCGCCGACCTTGGGGTACTGCTTGCGCGCGCCGCGGTCGGCGAGGTCGCTGCCGAAGGTCGCGCTCAGGTGGTCGCCGAGCTCGCGCAGCGCGCGCACGTCGGGATCGGCGATGCGCCCGCGGGTGTCGGCCGGCACGTTGAGCAGCAGCACCGCGTTGCCGCCGACCGCGCCGTACCAGAAGTCGAGCAGCCGCTCGAGCGGCTTGACCTGCGCGTCCTCGTCGGCGCGCCAGAACCAACCGGGACGGATCGAGACGTCGGTCTCGGCCGGCCACCAGCACAGCGCCTTGGCGTCAGCGAGCGCCGCGCGGCCGCCGAGCTCCGGCTCCTGGTTGCGCGCGCGCAGCGCCCACAGCGCGCGCCACGATTGCCGATCGCTGGCGAGGTCGCCGGGCGCGCTCTGCGGCAGCGGCAGCACGCTCCACTCCTGCGCGCGCGTCGTGCCGGCTTCGTTGCCGACCCAGCGCACGTCGGGGCCGGTGATGGCGATCGCGGCGTCGGGTTGCAGTTCGCGCACCACGGCGAACACCGCCAGCCAGTCGAACAGCGTCGGGTCGTCGGGCGGGCAGTTCGCGCCGTCGAACCACACCTCGAACAGCGGGCCGTAGCCGACGCACAGTTCGCGTAGCTGCGCTTGGAACGTCGCCTGGTACGCGGGCGTGCCGAACGTCGGCGCGTGGCGGTCCCACGGCGACAGGTAGACGCCGAAGCGCAGGCCCTGCGCGCGGCAGGCCGCCGCGACCTCGGCGACGACGTCGCCCTTGCCGCCGCGGAACGGCGAACTCGCGACGTCGTGCGTCGTCGTCGCCGACGGCCAAAGGCAGAAGCCGTCAAGGTGCTTGCACGTCAGCACGACGCCGCGCATCCCGGCGGCGGCGAAGGCGGCGACCCATTGGTTGGCGTCGAAGTCGGTCGGCGCGAACCGCGCGGGCGATTCCTTGCCGTCGCCCCACTCGCGGCCGGTGAACGTGTTCATGCCGAAGTGGACGAAGGCGTTGCAGCCAGTCGCCTGCCACGCGAGCTGCCGGGCGCTCGGTCGCACGTCGGCGGCGAGCGCGGCGATCGCGTCGACGGTGGCGCCGTCGGGCACGGCGACCGGGGCCTGGGCGACGAGGGGTAGGACGAGGGCGGCGGCGAGCAGCTGGCGCATGGTGCGCGCACCATAGCCCGGATCCGTGGCCTTGCTGCTGACGCAGTTGCCGTGCGGTCGTCGTCACTGTCGCGGCGCGAAATCCCGCTGCCCCAGCGCCCGGGATTGCGCCAACCGTCGCCGGCGGCATCATCGTCGCCCCCGAATGGCAGAGACTGCGGATCTGATCGTCGTCGGCGGCGGCATCGTCGGCTGCGCCGTCGTGCAGCACTGCGCCGAGCTGCTGCCCAAGGGCGCGCGCATCGTGCTGCTCGACCGCGGCCCCGTGGCCGGCGCAGCCTCAGCCTCGTGCATGGGCCACCTGATGGTGACCCCGGACGACGCGCAGGAGTACGCCTTCAGCGCCACCAGCGTGAAGCTGTGGGCCGAACTCGAGGAGCGCGAGGGCGGCTTCGACTACAACCCGACCGGCGCGCTCTACCTCGCCGACGACCCGGCCGACGTCGAGTTGTTCGCGGTGCTGCAGCAGCAGTTCGCCGACCACGGGGATCGCGCCGAGATCCTCGACCCGCGGCAGCTGCGCGACCGCGAGCCCGGCCTCGCGCACGACCTGCCCGGCGCGCTCTTCTACCGTGGCGATGGCGTGGTGCTGCCGATGATGGCGTGCGGCGCGATGCTGCGGCAGGCGCAGAAGCACAACCCCAACGTCGACGTCCGCCCGCACACGCCGGTGACCGGCATGCTGCGCCAGGGCGATCGCATGCTGGGGGTCCAGACCGCGAACGGCGCGATCCACGCCGAGCACGTCGTCAACTGCTGCGGCGTGTGGGCGCCCGAACTCGCCGAGATGGCGGGCCAGCCGCGGCTGCCGATCGTGCCGCGCGCCGGCAACCTCGCGATCACTGGTCACCACGTCACGCCGATCCAGACGCAGTTGCTCGAGATCAGCTACATCCGCTTCGCGCATGGCGCGGCCAAGGTCGATCCGACGCGCACCGACGATCCGGGCGGGCACGCGATGAACATGCAGCCGCAGAGCAACGGCGGCTGCCTGATCGGCAGCACGCGCCAGTTCCGCGGCATGGACCGCACGCTCAACAAGGCGCTGCTGCACCGCTCGCTGCTGCGCGCGCAGCGCTACGCGCCGGGCCTCGCGCACGCGCCGATCGTCCGCACCTGGGTCGGCCTGCGACCGTATTCGCTCGACAAGCGCCCGCTGATCGGGCCGTGGCCGCCGCTGCGCGGCCTGTGGATCGCCGCCGGCCACGAGGGCCTCGGCATCACGCTGTCGCCGATCACCGGCCGGCTGCTCGCCGAGCAGATCACCGGCCGGCCGACGACGATCGACGCGACGCCGTACCTGCCGGCGAGGTTCCTGCGATGAGCGCTTCCCGTCTGCCCGGCGCCGACGCCCGCCCGGTCGTCGCGTTCTCGTTCGAAGGCCAGCGCGTCGAAGCGCGCGCCGGCGACACCGTCGCGATGGCGCTGTGGGCCGCCGGCCAACCGGCGTTGCGCGCCAGCAGCCGCGACGGCGCGCCGCGCGGCGTGCTCTGCAACATGGGCATCTGCTACGAGTGCCTCGTCGTCGTCGACGGCGACACCGTGCGCGGCTGCATGCAGGTCGTGCGCGAGGGCATGGACGTGCGCCGCGGAGGCAAGCCGTGAGCGGCGAACGCATCGTCGACGCCGACGTCGGCGTGCTCGGCGCCGGCCCCGGCGGCATGGCTGCGGCCAAGGCGCTGGCGGCCGCCGGCCTCTGCGTCGTCGTGCTCGACGAAGGCCACCGCGCCGGCGGCCAGATCTTCCGCCAGCTGCCGCCGGGGGCGCCGCACGCGGCGATCGCCGAGCCGCCGAGCCACGCGCACGGCCATGCGCTGATCGACGGCTTCGGCGCGAGCAAGGTCGAACTGCGCAGCGGCGCTTCGGTGTGGGACGCCAAGCCTGGCCGGCTGTGGTTCGAGCAGGATGGCGCGTCGTGGCTGCTGCGCTGCAAGCACATCGTGCTCGCACCCGGCGCCTACGACCGCTGCATCCCGTTCCCCGGTTGGACGCTGCCTGGCGTGCTCACCGCCGGCGCGCTGCAGGTGATGGTGCGGGGCTTTGGCGTCGTGCCGGGCAAGCGCGCGCTCGTCGTTGGCTCGGGGCCGCTGCTGCTGCCGACGGTCACCGCGCTCGCGTCCGCCGGCGTCGAGGTCGTGGCCGCGCTCGAAGCGAGTTCGCGCTGGCGGGCGCTGCGCGCGCTCCCCGGCGTGCTCGGCAACGGCGCGCGGTTGCGCGAGGCGCTGTGGTACGGCCGCAAGCTGCTCACCGCCGGCGTGAAGCTGCAGTGGGGGTGGACGGTGTTCGGCGTCGAGGGCGACGGCCGCGTGCAGCGCGCGACCATCGGCAAGGTCGACGCCGACGGCCGGCCGCGGCGCGAGACCGCGCGCACCATCGAGGTCGACGTCGTCGGCGCCGGCTTCGGCCTCGTGCCATCGATCGAGGCCGGCCTGTTGCTCGGCTGCGCGTCGCGCCTGCTGCCGGCGCGCGGCGGCCACTGCCTCGTCGTCGACGCCGAGCAGCGCACTTCGGTCGCCGGCGTGTACGCGGTCGGCGAAGCATGCGGCATCGGTGGCGCCGAGGTGGCGATGGCCGAGGGCGAACTCGCCGCCGCCGCGATCGTGCGGCTGGCGCGCGGCGCGCCGATCGCCGCCGGGATCGCGCGCAAGGCCGCGCGCGAACGCAAGGCCGCCGATGCGCTGCTGCGCGCGTTCGCGCCCCTGCCTGGCCTGCACGAACTGGCGCAGCCGGAAACGATCGTTTGCCGCTGCGAGGACGTGACGTTGGCGCGCGCCAAGGCAGCGGCGGCGTTGCACGGCGGCTCGCACCGCGCGATCAAGATCGGCTGTCGCGCCGGCATGGGCCCGTGCCAGGCGCGCATCTGTGGCCCGTCGCTGCAGGCCCTCGCTTGCGGCCGGCCGGAGTTGCCGATGGACCTGCCGGTGGCGCAGACGCCGCTCAAGGCGGTGCGCAGCGAGACGATCCTGAACGCGCCGGAAGGCTGACTCGACTATGACGGTCGTTGACGCCGCGGCAGCCTTGAGGGCCCCTGGCATTTGACCCCTTACTCATTCTGTCCTACTGTCTTCCGGCTTTCCCCCGGCAATCCGGCACGCTTGCGCAAGTCCGTTTCCCTAGCTCCCGGCCTGGCCATCGGCGGCGACTACTTCGTCGTCATGGCTGGCCCATGCGCGGTCGAGACCCGCGAATTGCTGTTCACGGTGGCCGACACAGTTGCCGCTGCCGGCGCGGCTGTGCTGCGCGGCGGCGTCTTCAAGCCGCGGACGTCGCCCAAGTCGTTCCAGGGCCTGGGCGAGAGCGGCCTGCTGCTGCTGGCCGAGGCCAGCCGCCGCACCGGCCTGCCGGTCGTCACCGAGGTGATGGACCCGCGCGACGTCAACCTCGTCGCCGAGCACGCCGCGATCCTCCAGGTCGGCAGCCGCAACATGCAGAACTTTCCGCTGTTGCGCGAGGTCGGTCGCCAGCGCCGGCCGGTGCTGCTCAAGCGCGGCGCGGCGGCGACGATCGACGAACTGCTGCACGCCGCCGAGTACATCCTGCAGGAAGGCAACGACAACGTCGTGCTGTGCGAGCGCGGCGTCCGCGGCTTCGACCCGGCGACGCGCTACGTGCTCGACCTCGCCGCCGTGCCGGTGATCAAGCAGCGGTCGCCGCTGCCGGTGATCGTCGATCCGAGCCACGGCACCGGCGAAGCCAGCCTGGTGCCGGCGATGGCGCGCGCGGCCGCGGCCGCCGGGGCCGACGGCCTGCTCATCGAGGTGCACGCGCAGCCGGAGATCGCGCTCAGCGACGGCAAGCAGGCGCTGCGGCCGGCGGAGTTCGCGCAGTTGGCGGCGGAATTGCGGCGTCTCGTTCCCCTGGTGGGCAAGCGTTGGGCGCGAGGTGCCGCCGTCGGCGCCGACCTGCCGACCATCGACACCTTTGACGACCAGGCCATCGCTCCGTGACTAACCGTGCCCGCAAGCCGTACATCGCCGGCAACTGGAAGATGAACCTCGACCGGCTGAAGTCGCTCGACCTGATCAAGACGATCAAGGCGCGGCTCGGCGACGGCAACGACCGCGAGGTCGCCGTGTTCGTGCCGGCGATCTACCTCGCCGACGCGACCGCGGTCGCGCAGGGCTCGCCGCTCGGCTGCGGCGGCCAGAACATCTGGTTCGAGCAGAATGGCGCGTTCACCGGCGAACTGGCCCCGCGCATGCTGCGCGAGGTCGGCGCCGATCGCGTGCTGATCGGCCACAGCGAGCGTCGCCATGTTTTCCACGAGCCGGACGAGTGGATGGGCCGCAAGGTCCGCGTCGCGCTCGACACCGACCTGCTGCCGATCTACTGCGTTGGTGAGACGCTCGACGAGCGCAAGGGCTCCAAGACCGACCGCGTGCTCAAGCGCCAGCTCGAGTCCGGCTTCGAGAAGATCGTCGCCGCCGACGCGCACCGAGTCACGATCGCCTACGAGCCGGTCTGGGCGATCGGCACTGGCGAGACCGCGACCACCGAGCAGGTCGACCTGGCGCACCGCACGATCCGCAAGTGGCTGGTGCAGCGCCTCGGCGACGAGGCCACTAACCTCATGCGCATCCTCTACGGCGGCAGCGTCAAGCCCGACAACGCCAAGGAACTGATGGCGATCGAGAACGTCGACGGCCTGCTGGTCGGCGGCGCCAGCCTGCAAGCCGAGACGTTCCTGCCCATCATCGAGTACGACAAGCGCTGAACCGCCCGCGCCGGCGCGCCCTCCTTCACCCCCGAAAACAACCCCCGCCCCGCCATGCTCATCCTCCACTACGTCGGCTGGTTCCTGTTCTTCGCTTCCGCGCTGCTTTTGTCGGTGGTGATTCTGCTGCAGGAGCCCAAGGGCGGCGGGCTCGCCGAGGCCTTCGGCGGCATGGGCGCCGAGACCTTCGGCGTGAAGTCGGGCGGCATCAACCGCTTCACCTTCACGCTCGCCACGGCCTTCTGTGGCTCGGCGATCCTGATCAGCTCGACCTGGAACGCCGGCTGAGCCGCCTGGCGCGCGCTGCGCGCCGCACCCGCGCATGGGGCAGCCGGTCCAGAGCATGACGGGCGTCGGCCTCGCCGCCGGCGCCAGCGAGGCGGGCGAGGTCCGCGTCGAGGTCCGCTCGGTCAATGGCCGCGGCTTCGCCGCCAAGTTGCGCCTGCCCAACGCCTGCAGCGCCTACGAGGCGGCGATCGACGAACTGCTGCGCGCCCGCGTCGGCCGCGGCAGCCTGACCGTCGTGCTCGAGCGCGCCCAGCAGAGCGGCGCGCTGCCCGACGCCGTGACCATGCGCGAAGTCGCGGCCGGCCTGCGCGCGCTCGCCGCTGACCTGAAGCTCGATGCGCCGCGCCTGTCCGATGTGCTCGGCGCCGCGCAGGCGGCGCGGCAGGGCGAGCCGCTGACGTCGCGGCCGCTGCCGCCGCGCTTGCTGGCGCTGTTCGAGCAGGCGATCGGCGAACTGCTCGCGCGTCGCGCCGCCGAAGGCCAGCGCACCGCCGCCGCGGTGCTCGACGAGCTCAACGCGCACGAAGCGCGCGCCGACGAGGTCGCCGCGCGCGCGCCGCAACTGCTCGACGCGTACCGCCAGCGCCTGCTGCAGCGCGTGCAGGAGTTCGCCGCGCAGGCGCCTTCGTCGGCGTCGGTCGCGCCGGCCGCCGAGCTGGTGCGCGAGGTCGCTCTGTACGCCGACCGCATCGACGTCGCCGAGGAGTTGCAGCGCCTGCGCGCCCACACGGCGGCGCTGCGGGCGCTGCTGCAGGGCGGCGGCGAGGTCGGCAAGCGCCTCGAGTTCTTGCTGCAGGAACTGCACCGCGAGACCAACACGCTGGGCGCCAAGTCGCCCGACGCCGCGATCGCGCACGCAACCGTGGCGATGAAGGCCCACATCGAACGCATGAAGGAACAGGCGGCCAATCTGCAATGAGCGGCGCGCGCGGCAAGCTGGTGGTGATCTCGGGGCCCTCAGGGGCCGGCAAGACCTCGGTCTGCCGGGCGCTGAAGCAGCACCCCGAAGTCGAGTTCTCGGTCAGCGCGACGACTCGCTGCAGGCGCGACGACGAGCGCGACGGCGTCGACTACCACTTCCTCTCGCGCGACGACTTCCAGCGCCGCCTGTCGGAGAACCAGTTCCTCGAGTGGGCGACGTACAATGGCAACCTGTATGGCACGCCGCGCTGGCCGATGGACGCAGCGCTCGCGCGCGGCAAGACGTTCCTCGTTGAGATCGAGGTCAAGGGCACCCGCCAACTGCGCGAGCGCGGCATCGAGGGGCTCTATGTGTTCATCGCGCCGCCGAGCATCGCCGAACTGCGCCGCCGGCTCGTCAATCGCGGCAGCAACGACCTGGTCGAGATCGACCAGCGCGTGCGCATCGCCGAGGAAGAGCTCGCCGCGGCGCGCGAGACCGTCGCCGGCCGGCGGCTGTACGATGTGACGATCGAGAACATCGACCTCGACCAGACCATCCGGGCCGTCAAGGAGATGCTATGGCCATGACCAAGAACGTCCTGCTCGGCGTCGGCGGCGGCATCGCCGCCTACAAGGCCTGTTTCCTCGCCAGCCGCCTCGTGCAGAAGGGCGTCGGCGTGCGCGTCGCGATGACTGCGGGCGCGCAGGAGTACGTCGTCGCGCTGACGTTCGAGGGCCTGACCGGCAAGAAGGCGATCCTGTCGACGACGCAGATCGACGCTGACGGCAGCGCGCCGCACATCGCCGCCGGCAAGGCCGCCGACCTGTATGTGATCGCGCCGGCGACCGCGGGCGTGCTGTCGCGCCTCGCGGCCGGCGCCGCCGACGACCCGGTGTCGCTGCTGGCGCTGACTTCGCGCTGCCCGCTGCTGGTCTGTCCGGCGATGAACGACGCCATGTGGCTGGCGGCGGCGACACAGGAGAACGTCGCGCGGCTCAGGGCCCGCGGCGTGCACGTGCTCGGCCCGGTCGAGGGGCATCTGGCGGAAGGCTACGACGCGATCGGCCGCATGGTGGAACCCGAAGCGATCCTCGCGCGCGCGCTGCAGCTTCTCGGGATGCCGGCGTGACGCCGGCCGCGCCGCGCGTCTACGAACTGCGCGGCGCCGACGCCGCTGCGGCGCTCGACTGGCTGCACGTGCACGCCGATGTCCATGGCGCGCTCGAAGGCGACGACGCGCTGACCGTCTGGCTGGCCACGCAGTTGCCACCATTGCCGTTTCCTGCCGTCGTCGTGCGCGAGATCGCCGTCGATCCGCAGGCTGCGACGATCACCGGACTCGAGGCCGACCGGCCGATCCTCGTCGCCGCCGACCTGCTGGTGCGGCCGCCGTGGGTCGCGCGCCCAGCGGGCTTCGCGGGCGTCGAGTTGGTGGTGCCGCGCGGCGGCGCCTTTGGCAGCGGCGAGCACGGTAGCACGCAGGCGGCGCTGCGCTGCCTGCACGCGCTGTGGGACGCGCCGCCGACGTTCGCCGACGTCGGCGCGGGCTCGGGCATCCTCGCCCTGTACGCGCACGCGCGCGGCTGCCCGCGCATCGCCGCGTGCGACATCGAGGAATCGGCGGTCATGGCGACGCGCGAACTGCTGCCGCAGGCCGATGTGTTCCTCGGCGGCGCCGAGACATTGCCGGCCGTGCACGGCATGGTGGCGAACATGACCGGCAGCGAACTGCGCGCGGCGATGCCGGCGATGCTCGCGCGCTGGCAGCGCCGCCACGCGCTCGTGCTCAGCGGTTTGCGCGCGCACGAGGTCGACGCGGTTGGCGCGATGGTGGGGGCGCCGGTCGCCTACCGGGTGACGGTCGGCGACTTCACCAGCGTCGGCTACCGCGGCGGCGCCAGGTAGACGTCGAAGCGCACGCGTTCGCCGGCGACGGCGAACGACGGCTCGCCCGCGAGCGGCGGCGCCGAGGCCTCGCGCTTGACCACCACGCGTTCGCGGGCCGCGCGGCGCGCGGCGGCGAACAATGGCGCCGGGTCGTCCGGCGGGCCGGCGAGCGCGCGGCAGGCCTGCATGGCCTTCTTCACCTGCGCGTTGCCCTGCTCTTCGAACATCGGGTCGAGCAGGACGACGTCCGGCCGGTTGGCGTCGGCGAGTCCGGCCAACATCGCCACCGCGTCGCCGAGGCGTACGGTCAGGTTGCGCGCGAGCCACGTGCCTTCGATCGCGGCGGCGACGAGGTAGGCGAGCGCGGGCACGCGCTCGATGGCGAGCACCGGGCAGCCGAGGTGAGCGAGCGTCATGGCGTCGCGGCCGAGCCCGGCGGTGGCGTCGACCAACCGCGGCGGCGTCGCCGCCTTGCCGAGGCCAACGGCGCGGGCCAGCGGGTCGTCGCCCCGCGCCTGCCGTAGTCTGCGGGACAGGGGGCCTTGCGCGAGGTCGAGATCGATCGCCAGGGCACCGTCGGCGACCGGGCCGCAGAGCGTCATGCGGCAGCCGTCGCGCACCAACTGCCATGCGCCCGGGTCGCGCACGGGGGCCGCCGGCACCCCGTACGCCGCGGCGCGTGTGGAATCCGAGGCAACGGAACTCGGCGCTAGTGTTACCGTCGGCCTAAGGCTGCTAGGTCGCATGCGCGTCGATTCGCTGCGCCGCAGTTTACAAACTGCGAACCAGATCGCCTTTGCGTTCGTCCAATGCTACGGGCGCTCCGGCGCCTGCCTGACTGCCTGGAGACCGAAAAAAGGCCCAGATCTCCGCCTACCCTGACGACCGGTGCTACAGTTTCGCAGATCGTCATCGCAGTGCCAGTGGACGGTATGCGGCGATCTAAGTCAAAAGCAACCCTTCCTACATCCATGCGGCGTCTGCACCTCAAGTTGTTCTTCCTTCGCTCCCGGATCAAGCGCGAGGCGCAAGGCGTCACCGCCAAGGCGCTCGGCGTCCGGCCGGCCACGATGTCGCACCTCGAACAGGGGCGCTCGCTGCCTACCCTGCCGATTCTGCTCGCCCTGTGCCAGCACTACGACGTGTCGCCGACCTACCTGCTCGACGACGAGCGACCGATCGAGCCAGCGCCGCGCGACCGCTGGTCGGAGCGCGATAGCCTGATCGCCCGCGGCCACTGGATCGAAGTCCCCGAGGGCTCGATGGTCACGACGCACGACGGCGTCCGCCTCGCGGCGGTGCAACCCGGCGCGCGCTTCTTCGACGCGGTGGCCCAGGCCCAGCGCATGACCTGCCCGACGGTGGCGTCGGCGAAGGACCTGGAAAGCGGCATCAAGCAGGCGGCTGCCCAGCGCGACCGCGAACTCGAAGACCTGCTGGCCCAGGAGTTGATGGGGCAGCGCAAGCCGCGCAGCAAGCCCGTCGCCAAGAGCGTGCTGAAGGGCGTCATGCCGATCGCGCACGGCTGAGCAGCCGCCGGCCCGTGCTGCACGGGCCGCACTGCCTGTCCCGCGGCCGCCTCGGCGGCCGCGCGCGGTCAGGGCCGGGGCGAAGGGCGACGCCTGGCGCCGTCCCGCGGCAGTGCGCGTCGGCGCGGTGGAATCGGCGCGTTCAGGTCTGGCGGCGCGGTTGCTGCGCCAGCGGCCACGACGGCCCGCGGCGGTGGCGCAGGGCGTTGGCGTCGACGCGCGCGCCGAGTCGCGTTTCGATCGCTTGCGCGAGGCCGAGCACGCCGTTGTGGTCGGGGTGCGTCGGCGAGCACCACACGTGGCCGTAGCCGAACAGCCAGCTCAGCGCGCGCGCCCGCAGCGCCGGGCGGTCGCGGCGCAGTGCCGTGCGCAGCGTCGTCGTCAGGTCGGCGAGCGACGTCAGATGGGCGACGCCGCGGACGCCGTAGGCGGCGCGGCCGAGGCATGCGACCGGCGTGCCGGCCAGCAGCGCGATCGCCGCGGCCGGATGGTTGACGGTGACCGCCGCCAGCGCGGTGGCAGCGACTGCGGGCGCAGCGGCGGCAGGCAGCAGGTCGTGGCCGGCGAGACGCTGGCGGCGCCACGTCGCTGGCGCGACGACGGCGAGGCGGCCGTCGCAGCCGAGTTCACGGCTCGCTGCGGCGGCGGCGCGGAGCAGTTGTGCGGCCGACGGCGCGTCCGGCGCGTCGTGGACGAGGCGCGGGTCGGCGGCGTCCTGTAGCAGCACGGCGAGGTAGGGGGTTGTCGGCGGGCGCCACGCCGCCTGCGGCGCCGGCGACTGCGGCAGCGCTTCGCGCCAGACGGACAGGCTGCGCAGCGCGGCGAGCGCGCCGGCGTTGCGCCAGGTCGCGAGCGCGTCGGCGACGCGCTGGCCTGAGGTCGGGGGACGCACGGGCGCGCGCGGCAGCGCGAACGGCGTCACCTGCGCCAGCGCGTGCGCCAGGCTGGCGGCGAGCAGTTCGTCATTGCGCGCGACGGCGCGCAGGGCGCGCGGCGCGCGGCCGGCGAGCGCCGCGTCGCCGTCGATGCCGCGCTCGTCGACCTGCAGCGTGTGCGGCAGCAGGCCGTCGCCGAGCCACAGCACGCGGCAGCCGTGGCGGCGCGCGACGAATTGCAGCAGCCGGCTGGCGTCGCCGCGGTCCTGGTCGAGCAGCAGCAGGTCCGGCTGTTCCTGGGCGAACCAGGCCTCGAGCGCCGCCGCCAAGCCGGCGAAGCGCTGGCGGCGGCCTGGGGCGAGGTCCCCCAGCGGCCAGGTCGTCGGCGGGCTCGGCGGCGCGGCGCCGAGGCGGACCACGGCTTCGCCCTGGCGGGCCCAGAAGGTCCGCGTCGCCGGGGCGGTGGCCAGCACCGAGACCCGGTGGCCGCGGTGGCGCAGCACGCGCAGCAGCCGCTCGTGCAGGTGGTAGCGCGCCACCGGCGGCGCCCCGAGGACGACGTGGCCCATGGCGGCCTTGGCATCGGCAGTCGGGGGCGGCGGCCTTGACGATCCTCGCCGGCGCCGCGGTCCGTATCGAGCCGAGCCTGGGCGGCTGTTCGTCCGGCCGCCCTGCGGTAGACTTCGGCGCCCCAGGGTCCAGCGCAACTGCCCGCGCCGACCGCCACCGAGAGCCCTCGCATGCGTCTCCTACTCGCCACCACCATCCTTCTCGCCGCGGCCACCACGGCCGTCGCCCAGACCGTTCCGACCGGCTTCACGGTCGACACCCTCGTCGGCAGCGGCCTGCAGGCTGGCCACGACTTCTGCTTCCTCCCGGACGGCCGCGTGCTGATCGCCAACCGCGGCGGCGCGGTCATGGTCTACGCCGGCGGCGCGCCGGTGACCGTCGGCACCGTGCCGAGCGTCGAGACCGGCAGCGAGCGCGGCCTGCTTGGCATCACCGCCGATCCGGCGTTCGCCAGCAACGGCCACATCTATGTCTGGTACGCGAGCACTGCCGACGCGTTCCTGCACCTCGATCGCTTCACCTGCACGGGCGACCTCGCCAATGCGTCGAGCACGCTGCTGTCGTTCGCGTCGACGAGCCGTCGCGTGATCCTCGCCGCGATCCCGGACAACGCGTTCAACCACAACGGCGGATCGCCGCGCTTTGGCCCCGATGGCATGCTCTACCAGAGCATCGGCGACGACGCGAGCGCGTGCACCGCGCAGAGCACCACGTCGTCGCTCGGCTGCGTGCTGCGCATGAACGTCGGCGGCATCGCCGCTGGCGGCAGCACGACGGCGCCGACGTTCGACGCGCTCGATCCGGGCGACAACCCGCTGTCGGCCAACGCCGGCAGCATCAGCCAGCTGGTCATCGCCAACGGTTTGCGCAACCCGGTGCGCATGGAGATCGACCAGGCGACCGGCAACCTCTACATCGGCGACGTCGGCCAGAACGCGGTCGAGGAATACTCGGAGTACATCCGCGGCGCGGCGAGCACGCTGCCGCTGGTCAACTTCGGCTGGCCGTGGCGCGAAGGCAACAACACCTACAGCACGTGCACGGGCACGCAGCCGGCGCTGACCGCGCCGATCGCCGCGGTCCCGCAGTCGGGCTCGGGCTGGCTGTCGGTGATGGGCGGCCCGCGCTACCGCAACCAGACCGGCGGCGCCTACAACTTCGGCGCGGCCTACGAAGGCGTCGGCTTCTACCTCGACTACTTCGCCGGCCAGGTCCGCTGCGTGCAGAACACCGGCTCCGGCTGGTCGGCGCTGCCGGCGGTGCCCGGCCAGCCCTCGGCGACGAACTGGGGCCAGAACTTCGTTGGCACGGTGAGCATGCGCCAGGGTCCGGACGGCGGCCTCTGGTTCTTGCAGCACCCCGGCACCTACCCGACGTCCGGCGGCACCCTGAAGCGCATCCGGCCGCTCGGCCCGACCAACAGCGTCGTCCTCGTCAGCGGTAGCGGCCAGGTCGGCGTCGCCAGCGAGCCGTTCGCCAACCCGGTGCGCGTCCAGGTGCGCAACACCAATGGCAACCCGCTGCCCGGCGGCACGGTCAACTTCGCGGTCACCGGCGCCGCCACGTTGTCGACGACCAACCCGGTGATCGCCGACGGCAACGGCTTCGCACAGACCAACGTCACCGCGACGCTGACCGGCGGCGCGATCACGGTCACCGGCAGCACGCCGGGTTCGCAGACCAACGGCGTCGCGAGCCTGTTCGCGCGCCGGCTGACGGCGACGCCGTCGGGCTCGCTGCTGATCCTCTCGGCGACCAACACGACGACGGCGGTGCCGGCCAACGTGCCGTACATCCTGCTGTTGTCGTTCCCGGGCTCGCCGACGCTCCAGACGAGCATCGGCCCGATCTGCACCGACCCCAGCTACGCGCTGACGGTCGTGCTCGAAGACGGCATCGGCGCCTTCGGCGGCGTGTCGCTCTCCGGCAGCGGCGCGATCGGCAACCCGAGCAAGACGTGGCTGTACACGGTGCCCGCCGGCATCCTGACTGGCCAGCAGATCAAGTTCCAGGCGGTGGGCCTCGACCCGGTCACCGGCTGGTTCCGCACGAACTGCGAAGTCCGCCAGTTCTGAGCCTGAGCCGCCCGTGCAGCGGGCGGCGCGGCTCCGTTGCCCCTGCGCGCCGTCGCTACGCGGGGGAGCGCCGCGGGTGGTGGAGTTCCGGCCACCGTGGCCCTTGACCCTCGCCGGGGGGATCCGCACAATCCTCGCCCCCCGTTCCCTACCCTTCCCGCCCCAAGACCGTCCCCGTGTCCCGTCCATTGGCCGTGATCTGCCTGGCTGCTGGCTTGGGCAAGCGCACGAAGGCTAGTTTGCCCAAGGTCTTGCTGCCGTTGTGCGGCCGGACGCTGGTGGTCTCGGCGCTGGCGGCTGCCGCGCCGCTGCAGCCGCAGCGCACGGTGGTGGTCCTCAGCCACCAGAAGGACAAGGTCCAGGCCGCCGTGCAGGAGTCGTGTCGCGGCTTGTTCGCCCGGCTCGACTTCGTCGACCAGGGCGCGCCGAAGGGGACTGGCCATGCCGTGCAGGCCGCCATGCAGGCGCTCGCCGACTTCCACGGCGACGTGCTGATCACCTACGGCGACTGTCCGCTGATCACGACCGCGACGCTGCGCGAGCTGCGCGAACTCCGCGGCGACGCGCCGTGCAGCGTGCTGACGGCGGTGCCCGAGGATCCGACGGGCCTCGGCCGCATCCTGCGCGACGACGACGGCCGCTTCACTGGCATTCGCGAGCACAAGGACTGCTCGGAGGAAGAACTGGCGATCGACGAGATCAACGCCGGTTTCTACTGCTTCGACGCCGACGCGCTGCGCCCAGCGCTCGCCAACTTGAAGCCGAACAACGCCCAGGGCGAGCTGTACCTTACCGACGCCGTCGCCACGCTGGCGAAGAAGCGCGAAGCGCCGACGCTCGAGGCCGAGGACCCGGCCGAGATCACCGGCGTCAACACGCTCGCCGACCTGACTGCGGCGCGCGCGCGCATGCAGGAGCGAATCCTGCTCGAGCACCTCGACAACGGCGTGATCGTCGTCGACCCGACGACAACGTGGATCGACCACGGCGTCACCATCGGCGCCGACACGCGCATCCTGCCGGCCACGGTCATCGGGACCGGCTGCGTCATCGGCCGCAACTGCGAGGTCGGGCCGTTTGCGCACCTGCGCGCGGGCACCGTGCTTGAGGACGGCGCCGAGATCGGCAACTTCGTCGAGGCGAAGAAGACGCGCATGGGCGCTGGCGCCAAGGCCAAGCACCTGACGTACCTCGGCGACGCCACGGTCGGCGCCCGCGCCAACATCGGCGCCGGCACGATCACGGCCAACTACGACGGCGTGCACAAGCACGAGACGAAGATCGGCGCCGGCGCCTTCATCGGCAGCGGCTCGGTGATCGTCGCGCCGAGCACGGTGGGGGACGAGGCGCTCACCGGGGCTGGCGCGATCGTCACGCGCGGCAGCGTCATCGGCCCGCGCGAGGTCTGGGTCGGCGTGCCGGCGCGCAAGCTCAAGCAGCGCGAGCTGCCACCGACGAAGGAGAAGGCATGAGCATCCGCGGCGAACGTTTGCGCGTCTTCACCGGCACCGCCCACCCACGGCTGGCGCAGGACATCTGTTCGTACATGGGCGTGCCGCTGGGCGCCGCGTCGCTCGCGCGCTTCCCCGACGGCGAGATCAACCTCAAGGTCGAGTGCGACGTGCGCGGCGCCGACGTGTTCGTCGTGCAGCCGACGTCGCCGAACGTCCACGAGAACCTCTTCGAACTGCTGTCGTTCGCCGATTGCCTGCGCCGCGCCTCGGCCGACCGAATCACCGCCGTGATCCCATACTTCGGCTACGCCCGCAAGGACCGCAAGGATGAGGGCCGCGTGCCGATCAACGCGAAGCTCGTCGCCAACCTGCTGGTCACCGCCGGTTACGACCGCGTTGTCGCGGTCGACCTGCACGCGGCGCAGATCCAGGGCTTCTTCGACATTCCGGTCGATCACCTGTACGCGCGTCCGGTGATGATCGAGCGCGTCCGCCAACTCGACACCGAGGACGTGATGATCGTGTCGCCGGACATCGGCGGCACCAAGCTCGCGCGCGCCTACGCCAAGGACCTCGGCTGCGACCTCGCGATCATCGACAAGCGCCGCATCAGCGGCGAGCAGACAGTGATCGAGCACGTGATCGGCGAGGTCCGCAATCGCGACGTCGTGCTGGTCGACGACATGGTTTCGACCGGTGGCTCGATCGTCGACGCCGCGCGCATCGTCAAGGAAAAGGGCGCGCGCAAGGTCTTCATCGTCGCGACGCACGCCGTGTTGTGCGGCAACGCCGTGCAGCGCCTCAACGGCGCCGATGTCGAGAAGATCCTCTTCGCCGACACCGTGCCGGTGCACGACAAGAACATCCAGCGCCTCGAGGTGTGCTCGATGGCGCAACTGCTGGCGCGGGCTATCGACCGCATCCACCGCAGCGAGAGCGTCAGCAAGCTCTTCGAGAGCGAGCGCTGACCACCCAACCCAGTCTTCTTCGAACGCATCGATCCAACGAGGTAGTCCAATGCAAGTCGCCCGTATGAAGGCCGAACGCCGTACCGCCACCGGCCGCAACCGCAACGAAACCCTGCGCGCCCAGGGTTGGATGCCCGCCGTGGTCTACGGCGATGGCAAGGAGCCGCTCTCGATCGCCATCTCCGAGTGGGAGCTGGAGCAGCACATCAGGGCGCACCACCGCGTATTCCACATCGACGTCGATGGCGTCGCCGAATCGGCGTTCCTGCAGGAGGTCGCGTACAAGGCCACGACCGATCGGGCGCTGCACGCGGACTTCAAGCGCATCGACTTGAACAAGCCGATCGACGCTGAGGTCGAGGTCGCGTTCGCCGGCCACCCGGTTGGTCTCGGCAAGGGCGGCACGCTGGTCAAGGACCACATCAAGGTCATGATCCGCTGCTTGCCGACCGCGATCCCGGACGCGATCGCCCACGACATCAGCAAGCTCGAGATCGACGACTACCTGACGGCGGGCCAACTGGTCATGCCGACGGGTGTCACGCTCGTCTCGGCGGCGACGATGCCGGTCTGCCACGTTGCCAAGCTCGTCGTCCAGGAGGTCGCGGCCCCGGCTGCGGCCGAGGCGGCGCCGGCGGCGGACAAGGCTGGCGAGAAGGCTGGCGACAAGGCGGCCGAGAAGGCCGGCGAGAAGGCCGGCGAAAAGGCCGGCGAGAAGGCGGCCGAGAAGCCGGCGGCCAAGAAGTGACCAGCAGGGGTGGCCGGGGGCTTGCCCGCGACGGGCTCGGCCCCTAGCCTCCTCGCCCCCCGTACGCAGCCATGGGCTGGCACCGCATCGCACTCGGCATCGGCAACCCCGGCGCCGAGTACGAACAAACCCGGCACAACGCTGGGTTCATGGTGCTGGACTCCCTGGCCCAGCGGTTCGGGCTCGGCTTCACCCGCCTCGAACGGCATTCGGACGATGGTTCGAAGATGTTCGGCGGCAAGGTGAAGGCGCAAGTCTGCGAGGGTCGCCGGAAGGGACGCGAGTTCCTGCTGGTGAAGCCGCAGACGTATGTGAACTGCTCCGGCGACGTCGCCGGCCCGCTGCTGCGGGCCGCGGGGCGCAAGCCGGACTCGCTCTTTGTGATTGTCGATGACCTGAACCTACCGCTGGGCCGGATGCGCATCCGGCCGTCGGGGAGCGCAGGGGGCCACAACGGCCTCACGTCCATCCAGCAAACGCTGGGCACGGATGCGTTTCCCCGTCTCCGTCTCGGTATCGGGCCGGCCGTCTCCGGCGACGAAACGTCGTCGCCGGGCGGTGGGTCCAACGGGCCGCATTCAAGCCAGTTGCACGCTCGCAACTGGCCGGACTACGTCCTGGCGCCATTCCTCCCGGAGGAACGTGAGGTTCTCGGTCGTGTACTGGTCCGAGCTGCCGACTGCGTGCAGGAATGGCTCGACGGCGCGGACCTACAAACCTTGATGGGAACCTACAACTCGGATTCGGGCATCCGCCCGGGAGCATGACGTTGCAACGCACTCGCACCTATGAATGCATGTGCCTTCTCGACAACCGGGAAGTGCGCAAGGGCTGGCAGCCGCTGAAGGACGTGGTCGCCGGCATCTTCACCAAGCACGGCGCCAAGATCCTCAGCAGCCGCCGCTGGGACGAGCGCCGGCTCGCCTACACGGTCAAAGGCCAGCACCGCGGCACCTACCTCCTCGTGTACTTCGCCTGCGACACGCAGGCCGTCGCGGCCATCCGCCGCGACCTGCAGTTCAACGAGGCCGTGATGCGCAACCTGCTGGTCGATTGTGCGGAGGTCCCCCAGGGCGCGTACGAGCCGGAGGCCGCCTTCGACATCAACGCCATCCCGGCCGACGACGCCCCGCCGGCGCCGGTCGCTGCGGCCTCGGCCGAAGCGGAACCCGTCGCCGAGACCCCCACGGAGGCCTGATCCATGAGCAACATGACGACCAACTCCCAGGACGGTGGCATGGGCGGCGGCGGCCAGCGCCGCAGCAAGTTCGGGCGCTTTGGCGCCCGTCGCCGCGAGGTGCTCCCCGAGGAACCCCTCGAGTACAAGAACATCGCCTATCTGTCGAAGTTCGTGTCAGCCAACGGCCGCATCCAGTCGCGCAAGCGCACGGGCTTCTCGGGCCAGAACCAGCGCAAGCTGTCGGAAGCGATCAAGTACGCGCGTCTGATCTGCCTCATGCCGTTCGTGGGGAGGATGTGACATGGAACTCCTGCTGAAGCAGAACATCGAGCACCTCGGCCGCATCGGCGACGTGGTGAAGGTCAAGCCCGGCTACGCGCGCAACTACCTGCTGCCGCGCGGCCTCGCCGTCATGGTCACGAAATCCAACGTGGCCGAGATCGAGCGTGCTCGCGCCTTGGCCCTGGCCGAGGAGCAGAAGCGCGTCGCCAGCTTGCAGGACCTCGCCACGAAACTGGCCGAGGCCTCGGTCACGATCGAGGGCCGCGCCAACGCGGAAGGCCACCTGTTCGGCTCGGTCACGAACTCGAATGTCGCCGCCGCATTGCGCGACAAGGGCTTCGCCGTCGAGGACAAGCAGGTTCGCCTGGAGAACCCGCTGAAGGAGATCGGCGTCTACGACGTGCTCGTGCACCTGCACGCGGACGTCGAGGCGAAGGTCAAGGTCTGGGTCGTCCAGCAAAAGGTGCAGTGACGCGGACCGGCGACAGCGGCGCGCCTGGCGCGCCGCGTCGCTGCCCCGCTCCGCCGGCGGCCTCGTGCCGGCGGCGCGCGTCCCCGCGTTGGCGCGCAGCGGATCGCCGCCGCAGCCGGTAGCATGATCCGATCGCGCGCCGCCCCGTGACGGCCACGACCCCACCTCCGCCGTGAACGAAGCGATCCGCGTCTCCCTGATCAGCCTCGGCTGCGCCCGCAACCTCGTCGATTCCGAGGTGCTGCTGGGCCACGTCGTCGAGGAAGGGCTGCAGGTGGTCAAAGAGCCCGGCGACGCCGACGTCGTCGTCGTCAATACCTGCGGCTTCATCGACACCGCCAAGCAGGAGTCGATCGACACCATCCTGTCGGTCGCGAAGCTGAAGGACGACGGTGACCTCAAGGGCGTGATCGCCGTCGGCTGCCTCGCGCAGCGCTACGGCGACGAACTGCGCCAGCAGGTCCCGGAGCTCGACGCGGTGTTCGGCCTGTCCGACTACTCGGGCGTGCCGGCCGTCGTGCGCAAGATCGTCAACGGCAGCGAGCGCCGCTGGGTCGCGACGGTCGACGGCGGCAAGCCCAAGGGGCCGCGCAGTGACACCAAGCGCTTCCTACTGACGCCGAAGAGCTTCGCCTACCTGCGCATCAGCGAGGGCTGCGACCACACCTGCACCTTCTGCGCGATCCCAAAGATGCGCGGCAGAAACCGCAGCAAGCCGATCGACGTGCTGGTCGACGAGGCGAGGAACCTCGCCGCCGCCGGCGTGCAGGAGCTCGTCGTCGTCGCCGAGGACAGCACCGCCTACGGCCTCGACACGACGCGCAAGCGCCAGATCCACGTGCTGATGGAGAAGCTCGGCGAGGTCGAGGGCATCCGCTGGATCCGGCTGATGTACGCCTACCCGCACACCGTCGCGCCGGAGCTGACGACGTTCCTGCGCGAGCACCCCAAGGCGGTGAAGTACCTCGACATCCCGATCCAGCACATCAGCGGCCCGATGCTGAAGGCCATGAAGCGCGGCGTCTCGGGCGAGCAGGTGCGCGGCATCCTCGACCGGCTGCGCAGCGAGGTGCCCGGCATCGCCGTGCGCAGCACGCTGATCGCCGGCTTCCCGGGCGAGACCGAAGCCGACTTCCAGGCCGCCAGGGACCTCGTCACCAGCTACCGCTTCGAGCGCCTGGGCGTGTTTCCGTACTCCCAGGAGGAGGGCACGCCGGCGTTCGACATGCCCGGCCAGGTGCCGCAGAAGGTCGCCGAGGCGCGCGTCGCCGAGTTGATGGAACTGCAGCGCGGCGTCATGCGCTCGTTCCACGAGTCGCTGGTCGGCCGCACGCTGCCGGCGGTCGTCGACGGCTACGACGCCGACGCCAAGCGCGTCGTCGCGCGCACGTGGGCCGACGCGCCCGAGGTCGACGGCCGCGTGCTGCTGCCCAAGGGCTGCGCCGAGCCCGGCCAGATGGTCGACGTCACGATCACCAAGGCCCGCGACTACGAGTTCGAGGGCGAGGTCGCCGCGGCCAAGGCGAAGCCCAAGCAGAAGGCATGAACCTGCCGAACCTCATCACGCTGTCGCGGCTCGTGCTGACGGCGGCGGTGTTCGGCTGCCTCGAGGCCGTGGCCGATCCGGCCGCCCCGCCGCCGGCGCTGGTGTGGGCGGCGTTCGTCGTGTTCCTCGTCGCCGCCTTCAGCGACTTCGTCGACGGCTGGCTGGCGCGCCGCTGGGGCATGGTCACCGCCTTCGGGCGCGTCGCCGACCCATTCGTCGACAAGGTGCTGACGTCGGGCTCCTTCGTGATCCTGCTGAAGTTTCCGGCCGCGACCGCCGTGCTGACGACGTGGTACGTCGTCGTCGTGATCGCGCGCGAGTTCCTGGTCACCGCCGTGCGCGGCGTCGTCGAGGCGAGCGGCAAGCCGTTCCCCGCCGACCGGCTCGGCAAGTGGAAGATGGTCGCGCAGTGCTGGACCATCGGCGCGCTCTTGACGATGTGCGCCGGCACGGACGTCTGGGTCTGGGCCGCCGTCGGCGGTTTCTGGGTCAGCCTCGCGCTGACCGTCGTGTCGGGCGCCAACTACGTGTGGAAGGCGCGCGACGTGTTGTTCGGAGGCGCGAAGTGAGCCCGCTCGACCGTTGTCGCTGGCTGGTGGTCAGCAGCTTCGGACTCGGTTGCTCGCCGTGGGCGCCGGGCACCGTCGGCACGCTTGGCGGCGTGGCGCTGGCCGTCGGCCTACAGGCGGCGTCGCCGACGCTGACCGCCGCGCTGTGGACGTGGTCGGCCGCGGCCGCCGTGCTGTGGCTGTGGGGCTCGCTACAGTCGAAGTTCGTCGCGCGCGTCATCGGCGGCGTGGACCCGGGCCTGTTCGTGCTCGACGAGGTCGTCGGCTACGTCGTGACCGTCGTCCTGCTGGCCGGCCTCGCCGGCCGCCTGCCCGATGGCGTCGACCACGCCGCCGCGTTCTTCGCCTTCCGCGTCTTCGACGTGCTCAAGCTGCCGCCGGCCCGCCGGCTCGAAGGCCTGCCGGGCGCGTGGGGGATCATGGCCGACGACGTCGCCGCCGGCGTCCAGGCCGGCCTCGTGCTCTGGCTGGCGCTGCCGTTCGTCCGCGGCTGATCGCGGCCGGCCGCCGGCTCCAGCGTGACGGCGCCCAGCCCCGTCGCCATGATGCGCCGCGCCGGCGCCCCGTCGCCGGCTCCCCGCCATGGCCCGCAAAGGCAGCAAGTCGTCGGGCGCGCTCGCCCGCCATCACGGTCTCGTCCTCGCCGGCGCCGGTCTCGTCGCCTGCGTGTTGCTGGTTGTCCTGCTGATCGCCCAGATCGCCGACGGCATCGCCGACCCGGCGGTCGTCTCGCGCGGCTGGACGGTCGGCTTGCTGCTCGGCGGCTTGTTTGGCGTCGCCATCGGCGCGGTCGGCTACGCGCTCGGCGGCAAGGTCGGCTCGCGCGTCACCGACATCGGCCTCGCGGTCGGCAAGATCGGTCGCGGCAGCAGCGAGGTGAAGGTGCGCGTCGGCGGCGACGACGAGGTCGGCGCGCTCGGTCGGTCGGTGCAGTACCTCGCCACCGACCTACAGGCCTTGCTAGCGGCGCAAGAACAGTCCGGCGGCGCCGCCAACGTCGCCATGGATCCGCTGGTGCGCCAGATGCGCGACAAGACGTTGCCGACCACGCTGCCAGGCGTGCCGGGACACGAGGTCGACGGCCAGCTCGCCGCGGGATCCCGCGGCGGCCTCGACTACTTCGACCTCGTCGCCGCGCCGGGCGAGGCGCCGAGCCACATCGCCTACGTCGTCAGCGCCGAAGGCCAAGGCCCGCTCGCAGTGCTGGCGTGCAAGCTGGCGCGCGACGAGATCCATCGGGCGCTGCAGCAGGCGGCGACGCCGCGCAAGGCGCTGGCGCACGCCAACAGAGTGTGCAAGAACGCGCTGCCGCAGGGTGTTTGCGCCAAAGCGACGTTGCTGCAGGTCGGGCCCGACGGCTGCAAGCTCTACCAGGCCGGCGCGCACACGCCGCTGCTCATCTGCCAGCGCAACGAGGTGATGGAGCTCAACGCCGAGGGTATCGCGCTCGGCCTCGACGACGGCCCGGTGTTCGAGAAGTCGCTGCGGCCGCAGGAGATCGCCATGAGCCCTGGCACGCGCCTGGTGCTCGGCAACGACGCGCTGCTGCGCACGGCCGGCCTGCTCGACATGCTGCGGCAGAGTTCGCCGCGCAACACGCGCATGTTCATGGATGTCGTGCTCGGCGGCATCGAGCAGGACGCCGGCGCCGACGGCTTGCGGGAGGACGTGCTGCTGCTGACGGTCAAGAAGTCGGTCGACGGAGCGGGCGGCGCATGAGCGCGCCCGATCGCGTCGGCCCGCCAGGGTCGTTCCAGCGCCTGATCGAGGACGTCTACTTCAAACGTGACTCTGGCCGCGGCGTGCCCGGCACGCTGCTGTGGTTCGTCGAGGAGGTCGGCGAACTGGTGCGCGCCATCCGCCGCAAGGACCAGCGCAACCTTGAGGAGGAGTTCGGCGACGTCTACGCCTGGCTCGCGACGCTCGCTTCGCTGCACGGCCTCGATCTCGAAGCCATCGGCCGCAAGAAGTACGGCGCCGGCTGCCCGCGGTGCGCCGCGACGCCGTGCGCCTGCCCGCATCCGCCGGCGGCCTGAGGGCCGCGGCGCGTCAGTCCTGCTTGTCGGGACCGGTCTTCTTGTCCTGGCCGGCCTTCGCGTCGACGTCGGCCGGCTTCTCGGGCGCGGCCTTCCACACGTCGTTGCCGCGCGCGCAGTCGAGGCAGGTCACGTCCGGGTCGAGGCGCACCTCGACCGCGGCGCCGGCGAACTCGACCGTCGCGCTCGTGCCCTGCCACCACGTCGTCGCCGGCACGGTCTGCCGCTGCGTCGTGCCGTCGGCGAACTTCGCCTCGACGACGCACGGGTGCACGGCGCGGCCCTTGTCGAGCAGGCGCACGGTCGTCCGGCCGTCCTTGCGCGCGACCTCGGCGATCGCGTGGTCGAGCGGCCAGGCCTCGAAGAACCACGTGCGGAAGTACGGCGACAGGTCCTGCTTGCTGGCGTCGGCGAAGGCGTGGAAGAAGTCGTGCGGGTAGGGGTGCTTGTACGCCCAGTCCGCCGTGTAGCGCCGGAACGCCGCGAAGAACGTCTCGTCGCCGAGCAGGCCGCGTAGCTGGTGCAGGACTGCGGCCGGCTTGCCGTAGGCGGCGAAGCCGAAGTTGTCCTGGCCGTAGGCGTCGGCGTGGCGCATGCAGACGACGTCTTCGCCGACGGCGACCTGGTTGCCGTAGGCCATCACCTCGCGGCGCGGGCCGTTGCTGCGCTGCGTGAAGTCGTCGCGGCAGAGCGTCGTCCAGAAGGTGGTGAAGCCCTCGTCCTGCCATGCGAAGCGCTTCTCGTTGTTGCCGACCAGCATCGGGAACCACATGTGGCACAGCTCGTGGGCGATGACGCCGGCCGGCTGGCGGCCGCCGCAGATCGTCATCATCGGGTACTCCATGCCGCCGCCGATGATGCCCTCGCAGGCGGTCATGTGCGGCCACGGGTAGGGGTACGCGTTGGCCGACATGAACTCGATGGTGTGGCGCGCGTATTCGGCGGCGCGCACCCAGTCGCCCGAGTTCGGCTCGTAGACGGCGTGGATCATGCACGTGCCGTCCTTGCCGGGGCCGTCCTTGTCCTTCACGACGGCGTGCGTCGCGTCCCACAGGTAGCTGCGCGCGACGCTGACGGCGGCGTCACGCACGTTGCTGGCGAGGAAGCGCCATGTCAGCTTGCCGTCGGCCGAGGTCGCGGTGACCTCGCCCTTGTCGTGGTCCTCCTTGGTGACCACGCGCACGATCTCGCGGCTCGTCGCCGCCTGCGCCAGCCGTTGCCGCGCCGCGGCGGTCAGCGTCGCCTCGGGATTCTGCAACTCGCCGGTGGCGCGCACGAGGTAACCGACCGGCGCGGTGATCCGCAGCTCGTAGTCGGCGTAGCCCATGTAGAACTCGCCGTTGCCGCGGTGCGGGTCGGCGACCCAGCCCTCGACGTCGTCGTAGACCGCGAACTGCGGGTACCAGTAGCCGAGGTAGTAGACCTTGTCGGCCTCGTGGCCCATGCGCGGCGCGGTGCCGGCCTTGGGCACGTCGAACGCGTAGTCGATCTCGAGCGTCGTCGAGGCGCCGGGCGGCAACGGCTGCGGCAGGCGCACCATCAGGCGCGTGTCCATCACGGTGGCGCGGATCTTCTTGCCCTCGAGGCGCGCCTCGACGAGCTCGAAGCCGTTGGTCGCCGTGACCGTGCGCGTGCGCTGCGCGCCGGCCTTCATCAGATCCTGGTAGCAGTGCACGACCAGCCGATCGAGCGCGTCGGGCGATCGGTTCTCGTAGACCATCGTCGCCTTGCCGACGAGGCGCGCCGCCTGCGGGTCGAGCTCGGCCGCCAGCGTGTACTTCGCGTGGTTGGTCCAGTGCTTGGGCCCCGGCCGCCCGTCGCGCGTGCGCGTGCCCTTGGCGATCGCCGCCTCGAAGCCGGGCGGCAGGTCGATCGGATACGGCACGACGCGCGGCCCGGCGGGGGACTGGGCGCTGGCGGCGGCGGCGAGGAGCAGGACGACGACGAACGACGGGGCGGAGCGGACGGCCATGGTTCTTGAGCGACAAGTGTGGCCGCCGCAGTCGCGCCGGCAATGGCTTCGCGCGCATTGCCCGGCCGCGCGCTAGATTCGGGGACGCCATGCTCCCTCGTCTCGCAGCGTGCCTGTTCGCCATCGCGGCGCCGCTCGCCGCCCAGGCCGTGCGCTGGCAGGTTCCCGAGCGCGGCGGGCTCGTCTACGCGCGCACGCTCGCCTTAGACTCGAAGGTCGTGCCCGAGGGACAGCACTGCCCCGATCCGTGGCACGGCGCGGCCCAGCCCGGCGTCTTCTACGCCGGCGAACTCGACGCCGCCCGCGTGCGCCGCGCTGGCGAGGTCGTCGACGTGCGCGAACTGCTCGCCCACGTGGCCTTGGACCTCGGCACGGCGCGCGGCGGCAAGGCGCAGTTGGCGATGGCGCGCGGCAACTGGCAGCCGGTTCGCATCGACGTCGAGTACGACGCGCCGCAGGCCGGCGCGCAGGCCTTCCGCGGCACGATCGCGTTCGACCAGAAGGCGGCGCGCGGACTCGGCGCCGTCGCGCCGCACGAGCCGCGCATCGACGGGACCTTCCGCGGCCAGCGCACGCTCGCCCTCGAGCAGGGCCGCGTCGCTGCCTTCGACGGCGTCGTTGAACTGCAACTGGAGCACCCGGCTTGGGTCGAGGGCGACCACAAGCACGTGCTGCGCAAGCGCACGTTGAAGATCACGGACGCGTGGCAGGACGCGGCGATCGCTGGGCCCGACGACGCCGCGTTCGAGGAACGCATCCGCGCCGCGATCCGCGCCTCGGCCGCGCACCTCAAGCAGAAGCTTGCCGAGCGCGCCGACAACATCCCGGCGCCCGGCGCCAATCCGCACCACGAGATCGCGCCGGGGGAGTTGGCGATGATGCTGCTCGCGCTGCGGCGCAGCGGCGAGGACGCGCGCGACGCGGCGCTGGTCCACGGCTACGACCGCCTGCGCAAGTGCGTCATCTCCGGCACCTACTCGCTGGCGGTCGCCATCCTCGCGATGGAGGCGCTCTACACGCCGGCCGGGGAGTGGGCCGAGATGCGCGCCGGCCGCCTCAAGGTCCCGATGACGCGCCAGCTGCCGGCTGCCGACCTGGCCGTCGTCAAGGAGTGGTCCGACACGCTGCTCGGCAACATCGACACGTCCGTCGACCGCGCCTACGTGCGCCGCTGGCACTACGGCCCCGGCGTCGATTGGGACAACAGCAACAGCCAGTACGCGTGCCTCGGTCTCTACGGCACGCAGTTGTGCGGCGTCGAGGTGCCGTCGCAGGTCTGGACGGCGGCGACGCAGCACTGGCTGCTGCAGGCGCGGCTCGACGGCGCGGCCGAGTCGTTGGACGCCACCCTGCGCAAGGATGTCGACAAGCCAGGGCGCACCCGGGCCGGCGGCAAGGTGCAGCCGCGCGGCTGGTCGTATCGTGACGATGGTCCGCTCACCGGTTCGATGACGACCGCGGGCATCGCCGGCCTGACGTTGTGCACGTCGGCGTTGCGCCTGCAGAAGAAGGGCAATCCCAAGCTGCTGTCCGAGGCCGACGCGTCGGTGCGCGCGGGGCTGTTGTGGATGCAGAAGCACATGACCGTGCGCGGCAACCCGTTTCCGGACGCCGTGCGCCCCGACTGGCACCTGTACTACCTCTACGGCCTCGAGCGCGCGTGCGAACTCAACCAGGTGGCGTTGCTCGGCGGCCGCGACTGGTACGTCGAGGGCGCGATGCACCTCGTCGCCACGCAGAACCCCGACGGCGCCTGGGGCAGCTTCGCCGACACCGCGTTCGGCCTGTTGTTCCTGATGAAGGCGTCGCTGCCGGCGATCACCGGCCGCTGAACAGCCGAGACGACGTCGTCCCGCGGGCGTTCAGGATGCGCGTCGTGGCCGCCTTCGCGGCCGCGCAGAGCCCGCGCAACGGATGGTCGCTCCGCCTCCGACACCGCGTGCGGCCGCCGACGGCCCGCGCGCGGCATCGCCGCGCCGGGGCGCGGGTCGCACCGTCACGCCTTGGTCGGCGACGAAGCGCTGGCGCGCGGCAAGGCCGCCACGCCGTAGGCGAAGACCGCGGCGAGCAGCAAGGCCACGGCCCAGCGGCTGGCCTCGGTCGGGCCGCCGGCGGCCGCGGC
>VGZG01000021.1 GCA_016872675.1 Planctomycetota bacterium | reverse complement strand
CCTCCGCCGCCAGCGTCGCCTCGATGGCGCGCAGCCCGTCGGCCGGCGACGTGCCGCCGCGCAGCACCGCGTCGCGCACGGCGTACAGCTCGGCGAGGCGGCCGAGGTCGATGTCGCCCGGCTGCACGCGTATGAGCGTCGTCGCCTGCGGCCCGCCGCGCTCGCCGAGCGAGGCGAAGATCGCCGTCGGCGTCGAGAAGAAGCTGCCTTCGAGGCCGAGCGTGCGACAGCACGCGTCCATCGCGTCCTCGATGCGGTACGACGGGCTGCCGAGGGCGTGCAGCGCCCGGCCGATGCCAAGCACGAACTGTTGGGCGGTCACGGCGACGAGCGTACGGCAAACGCCGGCCAGGGCGCAGCAGCGGCGGCACGGCACGGTGTTGGCGCTGGCGTTCTTGCCGAACGGCGACCTCGTCGCCGGCGCCTTCGCCACCGCCGGCGGGGCCGTCGTGAACTCCATCGCCCGCTGGAACGGCGCCAACTTGTCCGCAGTTGGCAGCGGCGGCATCAGCTCGGTCGAATCGATCGCGTTCCGGCCGGCGCCGGGCGTCCGCTCAGCGCAGGCTCTCGATGCGGCCCTGGGCGTCGACGATCTGCGTGATGCGCAGGCCGTAGCAGTCGTCGACTAGGACGACCTCGCCGCGAGCGACGAGCTTGCCGTTGACGCGCAGGTCGACTGGCTCCTCGGCCTTCTTGTCGAGCGCGATGACGCTGCCGGGCACGAGCTTCAGCACGTCCTCGAGCGGCATCTTGGCGCAGCCAACCTCGACCGCGATCGGGATGTCGACGTCGAGCAGCAGATCGAGGTTGCGGTTGGCTTCGCCCTTGGCGTTGCCGCCCAACTGACCGAAGGCGACCGGTTGCACGGCCGCAGCCGCGAGCTCAGCGCCCGCCTGCGCGACCAGATCGGCGCCCCACGTCCCGTCGTTGTTCTTTTCGTCGACCATGGCTACTGCCCCATGACATCGGCAACCTGCACCCCGAACCTGTTGCCGATCTTGCCGATGTGCGCGGTGAATTTCGGCTTGCCCATGACCGGCACAACGGCCGGCTCGCCGACATGGGCCCCGAGCGGGATGACGTCGCCTGGCTGCAGCTCCATCAGCTGGCGCAGGCGGATGCTCGTGGCCCCGAGCTCGACCGAGACGTCGATCGGCATCTGCCGCACCGACTGGCCGAGCTTCTGCTTCATCGCGCCGGGCTCCATGCGCGCGACGGTGTCCTTGCCGAACTTGTCGAGCAGCGGCTCAAGCGACGCAAACGGCAGCACGAGCCGCAGGTCGCCGAGCAGGAAGTCGCCCGACACCTGGAAGTAGACCGAAACGACGACGTCCTGCGACGGCAGGATCTGCGCCATCGACGGGTTGCAGAAGCGGTTGGCGATCGTCCACTTCAGCTTGACGACATCGGCCAGCGCCTCGCAGATGCGGTCGAGGCACGGGCCGACTAGGGCCTCGGCGACCGTGTGCTCGGCGAGCGTGAAGTCCTTGGGCACCTTCTGCACTTTGCCCGAGCCGCCGAGGATGCGGTCGACGGCGCCGTAGAGCAGGCTGGTGCTGACGGTCAGCAGCGCCGGCAGTTTGAAGGGCTCGAGTTGCAGCGCGTAGATCGCGACGGGACCAGGCAGCTGTTCGAGCCAGTTGCCGAAGCGCAACTGCTCGACGGCGACGCAGTCGCAGCGCGTCTCCAGGCGCAGCTTGTCGCCGATCGTGGCAGAGAGCATCTTGCCGGCGCTCTCGAAGTAGCGCTCGAGGCCGCGCAGTTGCTCGCGACCGAGGCGATTGGGCTTCAGCAGGTCGATCGGACTGACGACGACGCCGTCGGTGCCGGCTACCGGCGCGGCGGCCGGGCGGCGGGGCGTGCCGGGGGTCTCCAACGCCGCGCCGTCGCTGCGGAACATCCGCAGCAGCGCGTCGATCTCATCGTTGCTGAGAATCTCGTTGGTGAGCTGGGTCACGGGGGGATCTCGCGAGTCACTGGCACAGCAGTTCCACCCACAGGATGCGCTCGACGCACGCGACCTTCTCGCCCGACTTGCCGGGGAACAGCACGCGGTCTAGCTCGTCGACCAGGTCCTTTTCCAGCGCGACGATGCCGGCCTCGGACTGCAGCTCGCGCATGGTCCGATTCTTCAGCAGCATCAGCGCCTTGCTGTTGGCGGTCTCCCAGTTGGCCTTGATGCGGTCGAAGGCCTCGGGCTCGCGGTCCTCGCGGACCGCGTAGACGAACTTGAACTCAACGCGCGCGGTGCCCTTGCCGGACGTCGACCGCGGGTTCAGCGTCTTCTTGATCGCGTCCGGGTGCGTGACGTCGACAACCTCGTAGACGGGCGCCGGGACGTGCACTTCCTTGACCTTGGGCGGCACGGCGAACACGACGCCGGCGCCGCCGACGATCGCGCCCACGATGACGAGCGCGATGGCCGTCATGCCCTTCTTCTTGCCCTCGTCGGCCTTAGCCTCGGGCTCCTTCTTCTTGTCATCGGCCACTTGGTCGTCTCCGTTCGGTTGGTTGGCTGGCTGTTATCGGATCGAGACGTTCGGCTCTGAAGGCGGTCTGCGATATCGCCCACGCGCCAATGGCAGCGTCACTTGGTCGGCGCGGCGAGTTCCTTGGCGACCCGCAGGCGCTTCTTCAGGATGTCGGCCGTGGTCGGGCCTGGTATCGCCGCGAGGATCTCGTTGAGCGCGTCCTTGTCCATGAACTCCATGAGCCTGAGCGCCTCGTCCTGGCCCTTGTCGGTCTTCCACTGCGCCTCGATGAGCTCCGCAGCCTTGCTCGGCTCGAACGCCGTCAACGTCTGCGCGTTGCGCTTGAGCGCCGCGACCTCGTCGGACCGCACCAGCGTGACGGTCTCCTGGAACTTCTGGATCTTGGAGTCGAGCTGACGCTGCATCTGCTCGACCTCGACGCGCTCCTTTGCGAGCGCGACCTGGCGGCGGCTGATGTCCTCGCCTAGTTCGCGCATCTGCTGCTCCTGCTGGTCGAGCACGACCTTGCGGCGGTCGAGATCGGCGAGCTGGTCCTGCACGCGCTGCCACGCATCGTTGATCTGCTCCGGCGTGACGCCGGCCGGCAAGCCGTCGAAACGATAGAGGTTGCCGGGCGAGTACTGCGCCTTGGCGGCCTCGAGCGACACGGCGAGGCGATCGAAGTCGCGCTCCGATGGCGTCGCCTTGCCGGACTTGTCCTTGGTCGACGCGGCCGCGCCGGCCTTGCCGTGCGCGTCGGCCGACGGCGCGGCGTGGGCGTTGCCGCCGCCGTGGCCACCGTGCGCGTCGGCTTTCGGCTCCGGCTCGTTCAGCGAACGGCCGACCTTCTGCTTGCGCGGCTCGCCGCCAGCGACGGGATCCTGCTCGCCGTGGTCCGCGTCGGCGGGGCCGCCCTGGTCGTCGGCGGGCGCGGCGTGCGCGTCGGCCGGACTGGCGAGGCCATCGACGGGCGCGCCGTTGGTCGTCGCGCCTTCGGCGGACTCCGGCGGCGCTGGGAACAATAGGTTCAGCACGGGGATGTTGGCCGTGCCTTCGTGGTTGAGGCGGCCGGTGACCGCGAGACCGCCGGCGAGCGTGCCGGCGAACAGCATGGTCCCCACCGCGACCTTGACGACGATTCCGATCATCGGAGCGCTCCTTCCTCGTTTGCTTGTGCCGCCTTGGCGCCGCGCGCCAGGGCAACGATCTCGTCCAGCTCGGCCTGCTCGACCCGCAGCGCCTCGAAGCGCCACGCCGTCTGCTGCTGCTCGCGCAGCTGCTGCAGGGCCTTGAGATCGCGCGCGCGCTGCGCGTATTCGCCGCGCGCGACGTCGACCCGCTTCTGCGCCTCTTGCTGCTTCTTCTGCAGCCGCCACTGGTGGCGGCGCAACCCATCCTCGAGCGCCTTCGACAGTGCGCCGACCGCCCCCGGCAGCGCCGACTGCTCGGCGCAGTCGCGCAGGCCCTGGGCGGCAGCCGCCAACTGCTGGTCGAAGGTCGACAGCGCCGTCATCGCCACCGCGAGTTCGCGGCGGGCGGTGCGCTCCAGCTGCGCGCGCAGGCGCAGGACCGGAGCGAGACGGAAGCGGAAGCGACGCATGGGCGGCGTATCGACCGTGGCATGGGGAAAAGCTGAGCGAATGTCGCGTATCCCGGCGGGTTACCAGGCCGGAGTGAGCGCCAGGACGGGACCGCGCCGGACGGCACGTCAGGGAACCCCAGCGAACTACGGCCGCGCCGGACGCGGACTCACACCCCGGCGATCTGCTGCAGCAGGCGCTGCGTCTCGGCGGCCGGCCGCGACTCGCAGCCGTTGTGCAGCAGCCCCTCGATCGCGGTGATCTTGGCGATCGCCTGGTCGAGCAGCGGATCGGAGCCCTTGCGGTACGCCCCCACCGCGACGAGGTCGCGGTTCTCCTCGTAGTGCGCCATCAGCTCGCGCAGCCGCCGCGCCCGCTTCTGCTGTTCGGGCGTGGCGACCTTGGGCATCAGACGGCTGATCGACGCCAGCACGTCGATGGCCGGGAAGCGGCCGCGCTCGGCGATCTTGCGGTTGAGCACGATGTGGCCGTCGAGGTAGCCGCGCAGCGCGTCGGCGACCGGCTCGTTCATGTCGTCGCCGTCGACGAGCACGGTGAACAGGCCGGTGATCGTGCCGTTGCCGTCGGAGCCGAGGCGCTCGACGAGCCGCGGCAACTCCGCGAACAGCGACGGCGGGTAGCCGCGCAGCGTCGGCGGCTCGCCGGCGGCGAGGCCGACCTCGCGGCAAGCCATCGCGTAGCGCGTCACCGAGTCCATCATGAACATCACGTCGGCGCCCTTGCCGCGGAACGCCTCGGCGATCGCGACGGCGGTGAGCGGCGCCTTGAGCCGCAGCATCGGCGCGGCGTCCGACGTGCAAGCGATGACGACACTCTTGCGCAGGCCCTCGGGGCCGAGCACCTCGGCGACGAACTCGCCGACTTCGCGGCCGCGCTCGCCGATCAACGCGATGACGTTGACCTCGCCGGCCTTGCTGCGGGCGATCTGCCCCATCAGCGTCGACTTGCCGACGCCCGAACCGGAGAAGATGCCGATGCGCTGGCCCTTGCCGAGCGTCAGCGCGCCGTCGATGGCGGACACGCCAGTCTCGATCGGCTCGTTGATCGGCGCGCGCTGCAACGGCGACGGCGCGTCGCCGGTCAGCGGGCGTAGCGCGCCGACGATCGGCGGGCCGCCGTCGAGCGGGCGACCGAGCGCGTCGATGACGCGACCGAGCAGGCCGGCGCCGATCGGCACGGCCAGCGGGCGGTGTTCGTTCTGCACGCGATCCCACGGCGCCACGCGGTTGGCGTCGCCGAGCGCCATCACCACCGTGTCGTCGCCGTCAAAGCCGACGACCTCGGCCTGGATCGGCGAGGCCCCGTCCTCGGCTGCGATGATGCAGGTGTCGCCGATCGCAGCCGCGAGGCCGGCGACCTGGATGGCAATGCCCTTGATGGCGCGGACGCGGCCCTCGGCGCGCGGCCGGTTGAGCGTGCGCGCGGCGGCGAGCGCCCGCTCGAGCCCGGCGGGCAGCGTCATTGCGTGGCCTCGCGGCGAACCTCTTCGCAGACGCGCGCGAGCGCATCCATCGGATCGTAGAGCAGGCGGCCAGCGCCGGTCTCGGCGCAGACGCCGCCGCGGGCGACGGTCGCGTCGGCGACGAAGCGCGCTCGCGCGATCTCCGCCTGCAGCTCCGGATGGGCGGCGAGGCGCTCCTGCACGCCCGCGAGGTCATGCGGGTTGAGTCGCACGACGAGGTCGGCGTTGCTGCTGCCGTGCACGCAATCGCGCAGGCAGCGGACGACGGTCGGGGTCGGATCGACGAAGCCTTTGTCGAGCGCCGCGCCGACGATCTCGCGCGCAATCGCCAGGCCGAGTTCGACCGAGATATGGGCGACCTGTTCGAGGCGCGCCTCGACCTGGGTCGGCAGTTCGCGCACCATCGCGTCGGCCGTCGCGCACAGGTCGCGCAGCGACGCCTCGGCGGCGAGGCGCGCCTGTTCGCGGACCTTGAGGTCGAGCAACTGCCTGGCGACGTCGGGCGTGCCCGGCGCCGGGCGGCGCGGGTGCATACGGAGGCCGACGAGCACGCCGGGGGACTTGTTGGCGGAAGTCATGGCCGTGGTCAGAGCATCTGCTCGACGGCGCCGCCGGCCTTGATCTCGCCCTTGTCGATGAGGTCGCGGATCAGCTTGAGGATCTCGGTCTGCGCGGCGAGGACCTCGGAGAGCGGCGTCGGGCCGAGGTTGTCGCGTTCCTCGCGCACCACGGCGCTCGCGCGCTTGCTGAGGTTGCCGAGGATCGCCTGCTCGACCGACGAGATCGCCGCCTTGAGGGCGACCGCCAGCTGCCGGCTGTCGACGGCCGCCAGGATCTTCTGGATCGACTTCTTGTCGAGCTTCTGGATGTCGTCGAACGTGAACATCTCCTCGCGGATCGCGCCAGCGATGTCGGCGTCGAGCGACTCGATCTTCTCGAGCACGGCCTTGTCGCCGCCGCCCAGGTTGTTGAGCAGCGACGCGGCGGCCTTGATCCACGCCTTCGGCTCGCTGCGCAGCGTCGTCAGGCCAAGGTCCTTGATCTTCTTGCGCATGACGTCGAGCACGCGCTGCACGACGTCGGCCGGCGTGCGATCGAGCGTGGCGACGCGCTGCACCAGATCGGCGCGCATGTCCTCCTCGAGGTGCTGCAAGATCTCGCCACCCTTCTTGCGGTCGAGGTGCGCGAGGAAAACGGCCGCGATCTGCGGGTGCTCCTCGGTCAGCAGGTTGGCGAGGTCCGAGGCGCCGAGCGACTCGAACACCGCGAACGGACGCTTGGCCAGGATGTCGCTGTTGGCGCGGCGCGCGACGTCGGCGCTGCGCTCCTCGCCGAAGGCGCGCGACAGCACGTTCTTCATCATGCCGCCGACGTCGCCGAGAGCGACGCCGCCCTGGCGCATGCGCTGTACGGCGGTCAGATAGCAGCTGTGCACGGCGTCGCGGTCGACGGCCATCTCCTGCAGCTCCTGCATGGCGCGCGTGACCTTGTCGAGCGTGTCGTCGCTCAGGCTACGCAGCACCTTGGCCGCGAGGTCCTGGTCGATCGACAGCAGGACGGTCGCGATCGTGCGGTCGACGGACATCGGCTTCTGGGTGACGGGCATGGTCTACCTGCTGGGGATCAGTTCTTCTGCTCGACGAGCCAAGACTCGAACAGCTTGGCGAGCGCAGCCGGGTCCTCGGCGATCGAACGCTCGATCTCGCGGCGCATGCGCTTCTGCTGCTCCTCGGGATCGACGTTCTCCTCGGCAGCCTCGACCTTCGCCTGGGCGGCGTCGGTTGAAACCGCGATCGACGCCTTGCCCGCGCGGCGGAACAGCCCGCGCAGGAACATCACGACGACGAGCACACCGAGCGCCTGGCCGACGGTCGGACCCCAGCGCAGCGCCGTCTCGGCAATACCCGGGCCGGCGGCCGGCTCAGCGGCAGGCTCAGCCGGCGCGAAGTCGCCGACCAGCGTGCTGAATGCGTCCGGCTTGTCGCGCGACGGATCCCAGCCGACGATCGCCTTCACGACGTTCTCGAGATCGGTCTTGTTGAAACCCTGCGCGTTCTGCAGCGTGCGGTCGTAGAGCACGGCGACGGTCAGGCGCTTGATCTCCGGCATCAGCTTGCCGCTGCGGCGCTCGCCGATGTCGGTGACGTACTTGCGTTCCTTGACCTCGTTCTTGCTGGTGTTCCTGTTGCCGTCGGTGTCGCCCTTGGCGATCGACGACTCGGTCGCGTCCTTCTTGACCGTCTCCGACATCACGATGGCCTCGGTCGGCACCATCTTCTCGCTGCGGATCTCCCACGACGGATCGAGCTCGACGCTGACGGCGACCGAGGACTTGCCCGGCCACAGCTGGTCGAGGCGCTCCTGCGCGAGCCGCGTGCGGTCCTCGCCCATCGTGCGCTGCAGCGTCAGGAACTCCGACGTGCCGCTGCCGGTGTCGCGGTCCGGGTCGTAGCGGTAGCGCTGCGAGCCGGTCGAGCTGACGACCTCGATGTTGGTCGGCGGCACCATCAGCTGCGAGCCGGCGATCGAGGCGGCGGCGCGGGCGACCGCGTCGAAGCCGGCGCCGGGGCGCAGCTTCAGCATGACGGTCGCGCTCGGCCGGTTCTCGGCGTCGCGGTCGCGGAAGGCCGCAACCTTGCGCGGGCGGCTGGCGGTGACGATCGCTTGCACGACGCCCTCGAGCTGCTGGATCGCGGCCTCGGCGCTGGCGCGCGTGGCGGCGTCGAGCTTCCAGGCCTTGGTCTCGGCGTCCTCGACGAGGCTGAGCCCACCGCCGATCGCCGTCGTCGAGGCCCCGGTCAGGCCCTCCTTGGCGATCGCCATGTTGGCGAGGTCGATCTTGCCGCGCTCGACGAGGAAGGAACGGCCGGCGCCGACCTGCCAAGCCACACCGGCTTGCTGCAGGGCGCGCTCGACGCGCTCGATCTCCTCGTTGGTGCGGGCAATGTAGACCGTCTCGTAGCTCGGCTGTCCGGCGAACCAGACGATCGCCGAGAGTCCGGCCACCGTCGCCGCCAGCACCACCGAGACCACGAGCCGCTGGCCGCTGTCGAGACGGCTCCAGATGCCATTGATCTGCGTGATCACTTCTTGGAACGCATTGCGCATGTCACATCACCGAGCGGGAGAGCTTCTCCCACGCTTCGACCATCTTGTTGCGGACCTCGAGCACGAGGTTGAACGCAACCTCGCTCTTGCCGGCCGCGATCATCACGTCGTGCACGTCGACGTCCTCGCCGAGTGCGAGACCGCGCGTCTTGGCGCTGGTGTCGTCCTGCAGGGCCTGCACGTTCTCGAGCGCGCCGGTCAGCAGGTCGCCGAAGCCCTTGGCTGCGCCTTCCTGCGCTCCCGGCGTCTTGCGCTCGATGCGCTGTGGGTCCTGGATCGGCGGCGCGATCTCGCTGCCGATCGGGCGCAAAGGCGAGCGCCACGGGCTCATGCCGCGCGCGCCGAGGCCACCGATGTCCATTCCGCTCATGGGTCAGTCCCTCAGCCGCGCAGGTTGTTGATGGTGTTCTGCAGCATCGTGCGGTAGCTGCGCATCGCCGTCAGGTTGGCGTCGAAGCTGCGCTCGATGACCTGCATGTCGACCAGTTCCTTGAACAGGTCGACGTTGCTGCCCATCACCTGGCCGTTCTCGTCGGCGTCCGGGTGACCGGGTTGGTAGAAGACGGGGAACGCCGACGTGTCCTCGGCGACGCGCGAGACCGCGACGCCGCCGGCGAGCGCGTCGCGACCGCCGCCCTCGGCGGCGCTGCGCGTCGCCTGCTCCAGCAGCTCCTCGAACACGACGACCTTGCGCCGGTAGGGCTCGTTCTTGGCGTTGCCCGTCCGGTGCATGTTGACGAGATTGCTCGCGACGATCTCGGACCGCTGCATCTCGGCCCGCAGGCCGGCGCCGGCGATGTCGAAGCCGCGGAAGACGCCCTTCATGGGATCGGACATGCGCATTACCTCCCGACCACGGCCTTGTTGAGGGTCCCGAAGTAGCTGCCGAGACGACGGGTCATCAGGTCGTGCAGCAGCGAGGTCTTGCCCAACATGGACAACTCCTCCATCAGCACGACGTTGTTCTGGCCCGGCGCGCCCGAGGTGTCGCGCTCGGTCACCGGCTCGACCTTGTCGGTCGGCTGGCCGTCGGACTCGGCCTGCTTCAGCAGGTCCTCGAAGCGGACGACGTAGCGCTTGAAGCCAGCGACGTTCTGGTTGGCGACGTTGTGCAGTCCCGCCTTCGTCCGCGCGTCGAGCACGTCGAGCATGCGCTGCTGGAATGAGATGTCGCGATCGAAGTCGATCATGATTCGCCTGCCTTGCCCTCAAGCATCGGCAGGAACCCGTTCCCGCCTTGAGACCGGGAGTTGGCGAATGGCGCGAGGCGGCCTCGGCTAAGCTGTGTCGCGCGGCACGACAAGGAAACTTTCCCGATCAGCGACCGCAGGAGGCCTCGGCGCCCGGACTTACAGCGGCGGCTGGGGCCGCCGACACGGCCGGCGGCGCGGCTCAGGCCGTCGCGTCTGCGATCCAGACGCGGCCGCCGGATCCGCCGAAGCGGGCAGCCATGCGTTCCAGCCGGAACCGGAAGATGCGCAGCACGTCGGGCTCGACCCACCACCGCCGCAGCAGCGGCGCCAGCGGGCCGCCGGGCACCGCGAAGACGACGTGGTCGCCGAGCAGCGTGCCGCCGTCCTTCGGTTCGAACGTGTGCGTATGGCGCCAGACGCGGTATGGGCCCTTCTCCTGCTCGTCGACGAAACGGACGAGCGGTTGCCATTCGGCGATGCGCGAGCGCCAGCGCACGGGGATGCCGCGGATGCGGACGCGGTACTCGATGCGCGCGTCGACGTGCATCGGGATCGGCCGCGGCGTCAGGATGCGGCAGTCGAGCCAAGGCGGCGTCAACTCCTGCAGGTTGCCGGCATCAGCGAAGAACGGCCAGACTTCGGTCACCTGGGCCGGCGTCCAGAACTCACAGCGCAACACGGCATCACCGCGCGGCAGGGCGGCGGTCGCGGCGGCGGCGGCAGTCACGCGACGATCTCCTGGGCGGGTGCGTCAGAGCGGCTCACTGCGCGTCTTGCCCCTTGCCCGCCTTCGGCGCAATCGGGATCTGCACCTCGAAGTAGCGTCGGTTGCCGGCGACCGACGGGCTGTTGTAGCCCATCGTTCGCATCGGCCCGACAGCCTGCCACTCGGGGTGATCCGCGAGCCAGGCATCCATGCGCGCGCGCAGCTCCTCGACGCGGCTCTTGCGGTCGTAGCCGCGCGAACCGAGCGTCAGCACGGTCAGCGCCGGCACGTCGACGACCTCGACGGCGCCGTCCTTGCGCAGCGGGCCGAGGTCAGGCGAGCCATATAGGAACGCCATCGACGCCTCGCGCTGGCGCTCGCCGTCCTCGGCGTAGTCGACCTGCACCGGCGTCGTCATCGCGATGTCGTTGTCCTTGATGTGGTTGAACAGCGGCCAGAACGCGCCCATCGAGCCGTCCTTCATCGCCGTCTTGACCATGCGGTAGGTCGGGTAGGTGCGGATCTCGATCTCGTCGAGCACGGCGAACCCCGGCACGCCGGCGGGCAGTTCGGCCTCGGCGACGGGACGGAAGCTCAGGTCGGCGGCCAGCGCCGCGACCTGCTTGGCGAGCGCCTTGGCGCCGCCGGCTTCCGCGCGGAGTTCCGCAGCCGCCGCGCGCGCGGCCGAACCGGCCGGCAGGCAGTGGCAGGCCGTCGCGATCGCCGCGTGCAGTCGCTCGACGCCGACCTCGCCATCGGTCTTGCTGGCGGCAACGCCGTACGACAGCACCGCCGCGGCCGAAGCGCGCGCCGGCGCGTCCGTCGGGTCGAAGAGGCGCTGCTGGGCGACGGCGGTGGCGGCGACGAGGAGAGCGATTGGCAGGAAACGCATGGCGCACCGTTCGCCGACGGACGACCGGTGGATGCACGCAGACGACGGCCAGCCGCTGGCACACCGACCGCGGAAGCCATTGCCATCGAATCGCTGTGGGCGCGATCCGTCGGCAGGGTCAGGGCTTGGCGACGGCGACGACGTGCTCCTGGGCCGACACGACGGCGCCATCGTACCCTTCCACCGTCAGCACGAAGCCGGCTTCGCGGCGCACGGGCAGGCGGGACGACACGCGGACGACGACCTCCTCGCTCTCGGCGACCCCGCTGCTGATGTTTTCCAGCACGCCACCGTCGACCGGCGCGCCTTGGCGGCTGCCGTCGAGGATCCAGAGTTGGTAGCTGTGGTCCATGTCGAGCTTGGGCAAGCCGCGCAGGCGCAAGAATCCATGGTGCCGGCCGACGGCCCAGACCACGTCGCCCTGGACGTCGCCGCGGAGCGGGCTCGGGCCCGGCTGCCAGTCCCACTGCACCCATTGCGACGCCGGCTGCTGCAGCAACGCCTCGCGCGCGAGGCTCGGCACGACCGGCGTCGGCTCGCCGTGCGGCCACAGCGCCAACACGACGCTCGCGGCGGCGAGCAGCCACGGCAGCGCGCGCAGCGGGTGGCGGCGCGCGCGCGCCGATTCGACGCGGGCGGCGGCGAAGTGCGCAGCGGCGTCCGCGTGCAACTTGGCGGCGAGCGCCAGCATGGCGTCGACGTCGCGCTCGGCGGCGGACGCTGCGGCGACGATGCCGGCGACCGCGGCGGCGCGCTCGAGTTGTTCGTACTCCCGTTGCGCCTGCGGATCTCGCAGCAGCGCCGCGAGTTCGTCGCGTTCGGCCTCGTCGACCCAGCCCAGGGCGGCGTCGGCGAGCAGCGCTTCGCAGCGCGACGGCTCCAGTTCGGCGGTCATCGCTTGCCCTCCGGCGACTCTGAGTCCACGCCGAGCATTTTGCGCAGTCGGATCAGGCCGCGGCGGGCGTGGCTCTTCACCGTGCCGAGCGGGATGCCGCAGCTGGCGGCGATCTCCTGGTGCGAGCGGCCGTGGCCGAGCGCGAGTTCAAGCACCTGGCGCTGCTCCGGCCGCAGCTTCTCCATGGCCGCCTTGGCGCGCGCAGCCTCGTCGCGCAGGTCGACGTCGTCGCGCTCGGGCTTGGCGGCGATCGTCGTCGCGTCCTCGAGCAGGTCGGGCGCCGGTTTGCTGGTGAGCCGCCGGATGCGATCGACGAGACGACGCCGCGCGATGGTCGCGACGAACGTCGTCTCGGAGCCCATGTTCGGATCAAAGCGCGCGGCGCTGCGCCAGATCTCCAGGAAGATGTCCTGGACCGCGTCCTCGGCGTCCTGGGCGTTGCGGCAAAAGCGTCGCGCTTGCCCCATCACCAAGTTGGTGTGGCGACGGAGGAACTCGCTGACGGCAGCCATGTCGCCGGCGGCGATGCGAGGAAGCAGGGACGGACTCATTCGCTCGGAACTCGAGGCGGCACGTTCTACGTGAACGCGCCGCACTGCGTATTGGAGTTCCGGCGTAGCCTGCACGATTTCCGGCTCTCAGCGCGGGAGGATGACGGTGTCGATGACGTGGATCACGCCGTTGCTGGCCGCGACGTCCGTGGCGACGACGTTCGCGCCGTCGACCATGACCTTGCCGTCGGCGACCTTGATGGCGGCCGCGCCGCCCTGCAGCGTCTTGGCCTCCGTCAGCTTGACGACGTCAGCGGCCTTCACGACGCCGGCGACGACGTGGTACTTGAGGACGTTGGCGAGCCTGTTCTTGTTCGCCGGCTTCAGCAGTTCGGCGATCGTTTCCTTGCCCAGCTTGGCAAACGCCTCGTCCGTCGGCGCGAATACCGTGAACGGGCCGCCGTTGGCGAGCGTGTCGGCGAGGCCGGCGGCCGTGGCCGCGGTCAGCAGCGTCTGGAACTTGCCGGCCTTCGCCGCCGTGGCGACGATGTTCTCCGGCGGCAGCACGACCGTGTCGATGACGTGGATCACGCCGTTGGTGGCCATGACGTCGGTCTTGACGACCTTCGCGCCGGCGACGGTCACGCCGTCCTTGTTGGCGACGATCGGCAGCGACGCGCCCTGAGCCGTGGCGAGCGACGTCTGGGTGACGACCTTGCCAGCCGGCATGTTGCCGGGAACGACGTGGTAGGTCAGCACGGCCGTCAGCTTGGCCTTGTTCTCCGGCTTCAGCAGGTCGGCGATCGTCTCCTTGCCGAGCTTGGCGAACGCCTCGTCCGTCGGCGCGAAGACGGTGAACGGGCCTTCGCCCTGCAGCGTCTCGACGAGGCCGGCGGCCTTCACTGCGGCGATGAGCGTCTGGAACGAGCCGGCACCGATGGCGGTGCCGACGATGTCCTTCGTCGGCTTGGCCGAAGCGTCAACCGGGGTCTGGGCGGCGAGACCGGCGGCCAGCAGGCCGGCGGCGAACAGCGGAACGAAGCGGAGCATGCGAAGTGTCTCGTGGTCAGAGGTGATGCGAGCCTGGCTCGCGGGATTGAACACTTCGCCGCGGACTGCATCCGCGGATGCACTGACTGCGGATGCGGCATCGTGTCTTGGCTTGTCACCGGCGTTAGCGATAGAACCAACGCTGTGCAGCACCCCGAACGCTTCGCCGCCGGCGTTCTGCGCCAGAGTTCCCGCGCGGTCGCGCTGCTCGCGCTCGACGCGCTGACCAAGTCGCGGCCCGAACTGGTCGACGGCGGCCTGCCAAGCACCTTCGCCGATCCGGTCGATGACACGCGCATGCGCATTCTCGCGCTGGCGGAGTCCCTCGACGTCGACCGTCCGCAGCTACTGGCCCACCAATCCGCCTGGTACAAGGTCGCGCTCGCCCACCGCAACGTCGCCGCGGCCTACTTGCCGGAGAACCTGCAGGCGATCCGCTCGGCGCTGCGCGCCGAATTGCCCGCCGAGTGCCAGCCAGCCATCGACCGCCACGTCGACGCCGCCCTGCGCGCTGCGGCCGAAGCGCCGACTGAAATCCCCAGCTACCTGGAGGGTGACGGACCGCTGCGCGTCGAGGCGCGGCGCTTCCTGCTGGCCGTGCTCGAGAACCGCCGCGCCGACGCGATCGATCTGGTCATGGGCCTGCGAACTGCCGGCGTAAGCGTCGCCGACATCCACGACCACCTGCTGTCGACCGCGCAGCGCGAGGTCGGCCGCATGTGGCTGATGAGCGAAATCCCGATCGCCGACGAGCACTTCGCCTCGCGCATCGTCGAGAGTTGCCTCGACCGGATGTCGACGATGTCCACGGCGCCGATACGGCGCAATCGCACGGTGCTGATGTTCGCCGTCGGTGGCGACATGCACGCCATCGGTTTGCGCATGGTCGCCGACCGCTTCGAGGCGCACGGCTACGACGTCTGGAACCTCGGCGCCGACATGCCCGGGCACGACTTCGAGTGGATGTTGCAGGATCGCAAGGTCGACCTCATCGCGCTCGGTGCGACACTGGTCCTGCATGTGGGCAGCGCGCGCGCCACGATCGCGCAGTTGCGCGACGCGCTCGGACGCCATTGCCCGCCGATCCTCGTCGGCGGCGGCCCGTTTGCGGTCGTCGACGACCTGCACCGTGTCGTCGGCGCCGACGCCGTCGCCAACGACCCCAACACCGCGGTCCGCCGCGGCGAAGAGCTGCTGGCAGTTCGCTGACCGCCGACGGCGGCAGCCCGGCCGGCGCGCGTCGCCACCCGGCGGTGGCGACGACGCCATCGCGCGCAGGCCCTCTCGCCTTCTACGGCCGTCCCGGCAATAGACCGAGGCAAGACGTAAGCCAGCACGGGCCTTGGGATTGGCATAGGATTCAAGACCAAGCAGGCTACATCTGCTCCACGCCCAATGGCCGCCGACCGCAACCTTCGCATGCACCACGGCGTCGTTGCCCGCGCTGACCGGGAGCGGCTGCTCGGCCAGCGCGGCTGCGTCGTCTGGCTCACGGGCCTGTCGGGCGCCGGCAAATCGACGATCGCGCGCGCGCTCGAGGCGCGGCTGTTCGCGCTCGGCCGGCTGTGCAGCGTGCTCGACGGCGACAACCTAAGGCACGGGCTGTGCGCCGACCTCGGCTTCGACGCCGCCGCGCGCAGCGAGAACATCCGCCGCGCCGCGCACACCGCAGCGCTGTTCGTCGACCTCGGCGCGATCGTCGTCACCGCCTTCGTCTCGCCGTTCCGCGCCGACCGCGAGGCCGCGCGCGACCTGCTCGGCGCCGACATGATCGAGGTCCATGTCGACGCCCCGCTCGCCGCTTGCGAGCAGCGCGACCCGAAGGGCCTCTACAAGAAGGCCCGCGCCGGCCAGCTCGCCGACTTCACCGGCGTCGATTCGCCGTACGAGCCGCCCGCCGACCCGGACATCCGCCTGCGCAGCGCCGACCGCACGGTTGACGAGTGCGTCGAGCAACTGCTGGCGCTGCTACGCGCCCGCGGCGCGGTCCCGACGACGGAGGCGCGATGACCGGCTACACGATCCACCACCTAGCACAGCTCGAACACGAGAGCATCAACATCATCCGCGAGGTCGCCGCCTCGTTCGAGAAGCCGGTGATGCTGTACTCGATAGGCAAGGACAGCGGCGTGATGCTACGCCTGGCCGAGAAGGCCTTCGCGCCGGCGCGCATCCCGTTCAAGGTCCTGCACGTCAACACGCGGTGGAAGTTCCGCGAGATGATCGAGTTCCGCGATCGGATCGTCCGCGACATGGAGCTCGACTTCGTCGAGTGGATCAATCCCGACGGCGTGCGCGACGAGGTCGGGCCCTTCACGCACGGCACGCAGAAGCACACGCACGTCATGAAGACGCTCGCGCTGAAGCAGGCGCTGACCGCCGGCGGCTTCGACGCGGCGTTCGGCGGCGCGCGGCGCGACGAGGAGAAGAGCCGCGCCAAGGAGCGCGTGTTCAGCTTCCGCGACCGCTTCCACCAGTGGGACCCGAAGAACCAGCGGCCCGAGCTCTGGAACCTGTTCAACTGCCGCGTCAACAAGGGCGAGTCGATCCGCGTGTTCCCGCTGAGCAACTGGACCGAGCTCGACGTCTGGCTCTACGCGCACAAGGAGCAGCTGCCGATGGTGCCGCTGTACTTTGCCAAGGAGCGCCCGGTCGTGCGCCGCGGCGCCGCGTGGATCATGGTCGACGACGACCGCATGCCGCTCGAGCCCGGCGAGAAGCCGGAACTGCGCAAGGTGCGCTTCCGCACGCTCGGCTGCTACCCGCTCACCGGCGCGATCGAATCCGAGGCCGACACCATGCCCAAGATCATCGAGGAGATGCTCCGCAGCCGCGACTCCGAGCGACAAGGCCGCGTGATCGACTACGACGAAGGCGGCTCGATGGAGCAGAAGAAGCGGGAAGGCTACTTCTGATGGCCTACGGCGACCAGATCGACCAGTTGGGCATCGAAAGCTGGCTGGCCCGCTACGGCCAGCGCGAGATGCTGCGCCTGCTGACCTGCGGCAGCGTCGACGACGGCAAGTCGACGCTCATCGGCCGCCTGCTGTACGACTCGCAGGCGGTCCACGACGACGTGCTGGCGGCGACCAAGAAGGCGACGACCCGCTACGGCACGACCGGCGAGGAGGTCGACCTCGCGCTGCTGGTCGACGGCCTGCAGGCCGAGCGCGAGCAGGGCATCACCATCGACGTCGCCCACCGGTACTTCGCCACCGACAAGCGCAAGTTCATCATCGCCGACACGCCAGGGCACGTGCAGTACACGCGCAACATGGCCACCGGCGCGTCGAACTGCGACCTCGCGATCATCCTGCTCGACGCCCGCCACGGCGTGCTCGAGCAGACGCGCCGCCACTCGTTCCTGTGCTCGTTGCTCGGCATCCAGCACTTCGTCGTCGCGATCAACAAGATGGACCTCGTCGGCTGGAGCGAGGCGCGCTTCGAGGAGATCCGCGCCACGTACGCCGAGTTCGCCGCGCGCCTGCAGGTGCAGGACATCCACTTCCTGCCGATATCGGCGCTCAAGGGCGACAACGTCGTGCGCCGCAGCGAGGAGATGCCGTGGTACCAGGGCGCGCCGCTGCTGGCGCACCTCGAGTCGGTGCACCTCGCCGGCGACCGCAACCTCGTCGACCTGCGCCTGCCGGTCCAGCTCGTGCTGCGGCCCAACCTCGACTTCCGCGGCTTCTGCGGCACGCTCGCCTCTGGCATCCTGCGGGTCGGCGACGAGATCGCGACGCTGCCGTCCGGGCAGCGCTCGCGCGTCAAGTCGCTGCTGGTCGGCGGCGTCGAGGTCCGCGAGGCGTGGGCCCCGATGGCGGTGACCGTCACGCTCGCCGACGAGATCGACATCAGCCGCGGCGACATGATCGTCGCCGCCAACAACGCGCCGGCCCTCGACAACTCGGTCGAGGCGATGGTCGTCTGGTTCGCCGAGACGCCGATGCAGACCGGCCGGCAGTACCTCGTCAAGCACACCGCGCTGGAGACCCCTGGCGAGGTCACCGACCTGCGCTATCGCATCCAGGTCGCCACGCTGCGCAGCGAGCCGGCCGACGAACTGCAGATGAACGAGATCGGCCGCATCCGCCTGGAGACGGCGCGACCGCTGGCGGCCGACGCCTACGCGCAGAACCGCACCACCGGCTCGTTCATCCTCATCGACCGCATGACCAACGCGACGGTCGGCGCCGGCATGGTCGTCGAGCGCATGACCGCCAAGGAGAGCACCGGCCGCACGCGCGCCGCCGCCGCCGACGCCGGCCGCAACCTGCAGCTCGTCGACAAGCGGCGCGTCACCGCCGATGCGCGCGCCGCGCGCCTGGGCCAGCGGCCGTTCGTGCTGTGGATCACCGGGCTGCCGCGCAGCGGCAAGTCGTCGCTGGCTTACGCGCTCGAGGAACGCCTGTTCGGCGATGGCCGGCTAATGCAGGTCCTCGACGGCGAGGTCCTGCGCCGCGGCCTGAGCCGCGACCTGGGCTTCCGCGGCGCGGATCGCTGGGAGAACCAGCGCCGGGCCGCCGAGGTCGCCCGGCTCAACGCCGAGTCCGGCCTGATCACGATCGTCGCCCTCGTGTCGCCGCTGGCGGCCGAGCGGCAACAGGCGCGCGCGATCGTCGGCGCCGAGCGCTTCGTCGAGATCCACTGCGACGCGCCGCTGGAGGTCTGCGAAGCGCGCGACCAGGACGGCCTGTACGCCCGCGCCCGCGCCGGCGAGACCGTGGGCGTCACCGGCATCGACGCCCCGTACGAGGCGCCGCCCGCGCCGGACCTGCGCCTCGACACCTGGCGCATCGACCTGCCGACGAACGTCGACAAGGTCATCGCCTTGCTGCGCGCCCATGGCATGCTGGAGTGAGTCGGCGATGCAACCCGTCATTGAAGCCAAGGGACTCGGCAAGTCGTACCGCCTGTACGACAGCCCCTACGGTCGGCTGCTCGAGCGCCTGCCGTGGGACCGCAAGAAGCGCTATCGCGAGGTCCACGCGCTGCGAGACGTCAGCTTTGCCGTCGCGCCCGGCGAGTGCGTCGGCCTCATCGGCACCAACGGCGCCGGCAAGTCGACGCTGCTGAAGGTGCTGAGCAGCACGACCTTCCCGACCGCCGGCAGCTACACGGTGCGCGGCCGCGTCACCAGCCTGCTCGAGCTCGGCGCCGGCTTCAACACGGCGTTCACCGGCCGCGAGAACATCTTCATGAACGCCGCGATGCTCGGCTTCTCGCGCAAGGAGGCGCACCGCAAGTTCGGCGAGATCGTCGACTTCAGCGAGCTCGGCGAGTTCATCGACGCGCCGGTGCGAACCTACAGCTCCGGCATGGCCGCGCGGCTCGCGTTCAGCGTCGCGATGGCGACCGACCCAGACCTGCTGATCATCGACGAGATCCTGAGCGTCGGTGACATGAACTTCCAGAAGAAGTGCTTCGACCGCGTGTGGAGCTTCAAGCAGCGCGGCAAGTCGATGTTCTTCTGCTCGCACGGCCTCTACCAAGTGCGCCAGATCTGCGAGCGTGCGATCTGGCTCAAGCAGGGGCGAGTGCAGATGTTGGCGGACGCGGTGACGGTCACCAACGAGTACGCCACCTACGAGAACAACCTGCTCGCCGGCGGCGACCCGTCGCCGTTCGCCGACAACCCCAAGGCCCCCGCCGCCGACGACCTGCCGCGGATCCTCACCGCCGAGATCCTCGACCCGGCGACCGGCAAGCCGCGCAACGTCTTCGCGCCGGGCGAGCAGGCGGCGGTGCGCGTGACCGTGCGCAACCCCAAGCGCGAGCCGATCGTCGTCGCGGTCGGCGCCAAGCGGACCGACGGCACGCTGTGCTTCGCGCACACGACGCAGTTCGCCGGCCTGAAGATCGACTTCGCCGAAGGCCACGTCACGCTCATGATCGACTCGCTGTGCCTGCTGTCGGGTGAGTTCGGCGTGCCGATCTGGCTATTCGATGGCAACGGCGTGCACCTGTACCAGGAGCGCCCGGCGACACAGAACTTGATCGTGCAGAACCGCACGAAGGACCTGGGACTGTTCCTGCAGGGCCACCGCTGGCAGGTGGAGCCGCTGGCGCGCTGACCCCGGCGCACCGCCAGCGGTCAGATCAAGTCGGCGTACTTGTGCTTGCGGCTCATGAACAAGCCGTAGCCGAGCACGAACACGCCGACGGCCCACGCCGCCGAGCGACCGACCTGCGGCCAGAACTCGCCGAGGAACGGCGCGTCGCCGCCGAGCGCGAGCCGGTGCGCCATCAGCAGCGGATACATCGGGTTCCAGTCCATGGCCAGCGCGACGAACCCTTGCGGCACCTGATCGTTCTGTTGGAGCAGCTTTGGCTCCCAGAACACCGGCGAGAGGAACATCCAGGCCGAAACGACGATCCGCCACAACTGGCCGACGTCGCGGACGAACACGTTGGCGTTAGCCAGCAGCATGCCGAGCCCGAGCGTGAACACGAATTGGATCAGCATCACCAGCGGCAGGCCGAGCAGCGACCAGCCTACGGCGCCGACGCCCATGATCAGCGCGGTCGCCACGCAGATGGCCGCGCCGAGCAGGTAGACGATCATCGCAACGGCGCCGACATGCACGAACAGCGCCTCGGACGGGAAGGCGACCTTCTTCACGAGGTTGCCGTTGTCGACGATCATCGCGCACGACACCGTCGACGCCTCGGCGAACGCCTGCCAGACGAGAACGCCGGAGAACAGGTAGAGCGCGAACTGCGCGCTCGCCTCGCCCGTCCCGCTGCGGCCGCCAAACAGCATGCCGAAGACCGCGTAGTAGACGGCGAACAGGAACAACGGCTGCAGCAGCAGCCAGCCAATGCCGAGGGCCGAGCCGTTGACGCGTGACAGCAGATCCCGACGCAGGAAGTTCTGCACCATGTAGCGGTGCTGCCAGACAACGGCCGGGTAACGGAACATCGTCGCGACGTGCCGGAGCACTCCGTGGTTGTCGGTCGCGGCGTCGTAGTTGCGGACGAAGCTCATCGGGTCGGCAGAATGTAACGTCGCGCCGGCAGGGTCGCCGCGCCCGCCCTCATCGAACGCTGGGGGTAGTGGACTGTGGCGGCATCGCGCGTTTCGCGGCGCGGAAGACCCGGTGGCGCCGTACGCCCCGCGTCACGACGCGCCAACGAGCGCCAGCACGCGCTCCCTGAGCCACGGCCGACAGACGACGATCTCGTCGCTGCGGGGATCGGGCCGGTTGTAGCAATGGCGCTCGCCGTCGAAGCGGCAGACGACGAAGCCGCATGCCTGCGCCACGGCGTCGGGCGCGCAGACGTCCCATTCGCGCAGGCCCTTCTTGTGCACATACACATCGGCGCGGCCGAACAGCAGCATCGCGACCTTGAAGCCGACGCTGCCGCACGGCACGAGCTCGGCGTCGAGGCCATCGGCCACGCGCTGCACGAGCGACGGCGTGTGGCTGCGGCTGCACACCATGCGCAGTCGACGGCCGGCGGCCGACTGGTTGGCGGGCGACAGCGCCAGGGGCCAGTCGCCGCCGCCGCCGGTCAGCGTCGCGCGCGTGTCGCCGACGACACAGCGGCCAGCGACGACGCGGCCAATCGCCGGCAGCGCCAGCGCGCCCGCCACGGCGACGCCGTCCCAGGCGAGGCCGACGTGCACCGCCCAGTCGTGGCGGCCCTGCGAATACTCTTTGGTGCCGTCGAGCGGATCGACGATCCAGGCCCACCGTCGCGCCAGGCGCTCCGGCCCGTCGGCGGTCTCCTCCGACAGCAGGCCGTCGGCGGCGTGGCGCGCGCGGATCGCGCCCTGCAGGTAGGCGTCGGCGGCCTGGTCGCCGACTTCGCCGACGAGGCCGGGCTCGGTCCAGCGGCCGCTGGCGCGGATGCCGACGAGCCGGCGGCCGGCGGCCTCGGCGATCTCGGCGGCGAAGCGCAGGCGCGCGTCCAACTGGTCGGCAGGCGGCAGTTCCATGCGCTATAGGTAGCCGTGGCCGCATGGCGGCGCCAGCGCGCCGCCGCGACTCAGACGGCAGCTGGCGAACGGACGCCAATGACCACGCGCGGCGCGACGGCGGGAATCGCGACCGGCTCGGCGACGCGCAGCGCGCCGAGCGCGCGACCGGCGACGAACGCGGCGGCGGCCGCGGGCGCGTCCCACGCGACAACGCCATCGGCCTTGCGACCAGCGGCACGCAGCGCCGCGGCGAGGCCGGCGTCGGTCGTCAGCGCCACGTCGCATTCCTGCGCGAGCAGCGGCGAGAAGTCGGCCGTCGCGGCGTCCGTGAGGCCGACAACGCCGACGACGAAATGGCGGCACGCGGGCCGGACGGCCCGCAGGCTGCTGCCGGCAGCGACCCAGACGTCGGCGCGATCCGGCGCGCGCACAAGCCGCGCGGCGACCTCGGGCGCAGCCTCGGCGAGGCTGGCCGCGTCGAGGCGAGCGCGACAGGCATAAACGCACTGCACGGTGACATCAGCGCGCAGCGACAGCGCGCGCACGAGCGCGTTGGCGCGCTCGGCGGCTTCGTCGCCGGCGTTCCAGGCGGCTTCGACGACGATCACGGGCGGCGTGGTGACAGCCGGCCGGACCGGCAGCGGTGGCGCGATCGGACGGCCGCGCGTGAGCTCGGCGCCGACGAAGGCGCGGGCACGGCAACCGATGGCCGCGGCGCGCACCGGATCAACGGTCACGACGGCGAGCGCCTTGTCGAGCGAACGCGGCTCCGGCGCGAACGCGGTCTCGCCGGCGGCGCTGGCGACGACGCGACCGCCGATCGGCAGGCAAGCGCCGGCGCACAGCAACGAGGCGGTGGCGGCGTAGCGCGACGCGCAGACGGGGCGGCCCGACGCGAGCGCGTGCACGAGCACGCGCAGCTCGCGCACGCGGCGCCATGGCAGCAGGATCGCGGCGACGTCGCGCGCGAGTTCGGCGGTGAACGGAGCGGTGACGAGTTCGGCCTCGGCGACGTCGTCGCCAAGCGCGGCGCAGACGGTCTTGGCCAGCGCCGGCGACTCGTGGGTCAGCACGATCCGCAGCGGCCGCGAATCGGCGGCGCGCGCGCGGCGCCACGCGGCGATCGCGAGATCGACGCCGTCGTCGTGGCCGTCGATGGCGACGCACAGCAGCGGGCCAGATGACGCGACGGGTGGCAACGCACGCCACGGCGCGAGTTCGAGCTCATCGCGAGCGAACGTCGGATTCTCCATGCCCGCCCAGCGCAGCTCGGCGCGAACGCGCTGGATCAGGTCAGACGCCGACGACGCGGCGCGCGCGGCGACGACGACGCAGGCCTGCGGGAAGCGCAGGCCGGCGGCGCGGACGGCGGCGGCAAGGCGCGACTCGGCGGCGAACACGACGACCGGCGCTGTCGACGGCGCGGCCTCGTCGGCGGCGCGCTGCAGCAACTCGACCTCGGCCGGCGGCAGGCGCGTCGAGATCGCGAGCGTGCGCTGGCAATCGTGCACGGTGACGATCGGCGCAGTCGCGTCCTCGTCGTGCGCGCGCACGGAATCGAGCGACCAGGCGCCGCGCATGCCGTTGCCAGGCAGCAGCCGCAGGAAATTGCGCAGCTGGCTGGCCGGAGCGTCGTCGCCGAAGGGATCGCCGTATGCCCGCACGTAGTTCATGCGGCCGTCTCATCGGCTGTTCCGCGCCGCCCCTGAAACCGAAGAACGGCGTGTGGCGCGCCCCGCGACCCTCGGCCAAGATCGGGGGATGCCCGCCCCGTCGACGTCGCCCGGCGACCGCGCCGCTGCGACCCTCGCCAACCTGCCCGCCGCCGCGGCCGTCATCGGTCCGGCGGCGGCTTGGCCGGGCGCTGGCGCGGCCGACTGCCGCATCGACCTCAAGCTGTTGCAGTGGCGGGCCCTGCAGGCAATGGCTGCTAGCCCGGCGAGCCGCGCGCACCTCGCCGCCTGGCCGGCAGAGCGCCACCCCGACCTGTGGGCCGGCACGGTGCAGGACGGCGTCGCACGCGGTCTCGCGGCCCGTCTCGAGGAGGCGATCGCGCTCGCGCCAACGACGCCCGAGCGAACGCTGCCGGCCGGCGCGCCGATGGTCACCGGCAAGGATCTGCGCAAACGCAAGGACCTGCTGGTGAAGTCCGGCAGCGCGCGCGTGCGCTTCACGCGCAAGGAAGGCGTGCTGTTCGTCGACCGCGGCGACGCGCTGCACTCGACCAACTGCCTGCGCTTCGAGGCGCGCGCCGACCACGGCACGCTCGACGGCTTCGCCGGCGCCGACGACGAACGGCCACGCCTGTTCTCGGCGCAGTTCCTGCCAGCGGTGCGCTACATCGACGCTGGCGACGCGCAGCAACTGACGATCGCGGGCCGCGTCGGCCGCGGCCCGATCGGCTGGGACTGCGAGGCGACGTTCACCGGCTTCGCCGACGAACCGTGGGTGCGGCTGCAACTCGCCATCGACAATCGGCTGTGCGGTTGGCGGCTGCGCGCGCGTTTCCTCGGCCTGCCTGCGGCGGCGATCACGCACGAGTGCACGCCGGTCGGCGAGACCGTCACCAACGACAACGGCGGCTTCGTCGCGTTCACGCTCGTGCGCGCCGTCGACAGGTTGACCGTGGGCAACGGCGAGGTCGCGACGCCCGGCGGGGCATGCCGCGGCCGGATCGTCCACGCGTTCCGCCTCGGCGGCCACGGCTGAGCGCCTCTGCGGCGGTTGCTTGCCCGCTCACGGATCGTCCGAGGGAGCCGCGGCGAGCGCGCGGCAGCGACGACCGACGGCGAGCTGCCGGGCGCGACCGCGCGTGGCATGGCGGCGTGGCCTCATGGGGCTCAGCCCCCCCCCAAGGCTCGACAGGTCCGAGCCACCCGGCTAGCGTGGCTCGGCTCTCCCTCGTCCCCCGTCGCCATCCGCCTGCCCGTGGACCTGTCGTCGTTCCTCGTCGGCGCCGCCTGCGCGGCCGCCTGCGCCGCCGCGCTGCTGCGCGCCCGCCGCCCGTCCGTCGCGCCGTCCGCGCCGCCGACGGCCGACGGCGCGCACAGCGCCGCGGCGCGGCCGGAGGATCGAACGCAACCGTTCGCTACGGCGGTCGCCAATGACGTTGCCACGCTGGCGTCCGGCATCGAAGGCCGCATGCACGCGCTCGTCGAAGCGGCCGCCAGCCGCGCCGGCGTGCCGCGCGCGGCGGAAGACCTGCAGATGGCGGTGCGGCGGCTGCGCGCACTGCACACGCGGCTCGCCGCGCTCGGCGGCAAGCCGGCCATCGCTGCGACGTCCGGCGCGACGGACGTGCGCCGGCTGGTCGCACGACTGTCGGCCGAACTGCACTCAATGCACGTCGGCCTGGAGCTACACTGGGATCCGCCCGAGCACCTGCCGCTGCTGCATGCGCCGCACGACATCGTGTTCAACGCACTCGTCGCCGCCTGTCGCGCGTTACTGCACGCCGAGCACGGCGCCTCGTGCCTGACCATCGCCGCGGAGGCCTGCTACGCCGACTCCAAGCCGCAGCTGGAATTGGACTGCGCGCTGGAGTGGAACAGCGACGGCGGCGGCGGTTCCAGCGACCTGCTTACGGACCCGCGCTGCGCGCTCGACCGCGAGGCCGCCGTGGCGCTCGCGGCGGCGTGCGGCGGCACGATGTCGTTCCAGCAGTTGCGCGGCCGCTCGGCCCGCGCCGTCGCGCGCTGGCCCGGGCTCAACGAGGCCGCGGCCGAACCCGCCGCGCCGCCCCAGCCGGCCGCGAGCCGGCCGCGCGAGCACCGCTACGGCGGCGCACTGGTGTTGGAGACCGACCCGGCGATCCGCGCGATGCTGGCAAGCGAGCTCAAGGCCACGGGCCGCGCCGTGTTCGTCTGCGCCGACGCGACGGCAGCCGCCGCGTTCCTGCGCGCAACGCCGGACCGCTTCGAGCTGCTGCTCGTCGATCGCAACGAACGCCTCGCCGACCGTGAGCTTGCGACAACACTGCACGCGATCGCGCCCGAACTGGATGTGTTCGCGCTCGACGAGCCGGACATCGCCACCAACGCGTCGTGGCCGCGACTGCGGCATCTGCGCAAGCCGTTCGGCGTGCACGAACTTCGCCGGGCCCTCGCCTCGCTAGTGACCGCCAGTTAGCCTGCTCGGCCCGATTCACCGAGGAACACGCCCCTGGCTCGCAAGAACAATCGCTCCGCCGACGCTCTGCGTCCGATCACATTCACTCGCGGCTACACCGACCTGCCCGGCTCGGTGCTCGCCGAGTGCGGGAAGACCAAGGTCCTGTGCACGGTGTCCGTGCAGGACCAGGTGCCGCAGTGGATGTACAACCGCCACCAGGGCGGCTGGCTGACCGCCGAATACTCGATGCTGCCGGGCGCCGGCCAGCCGCGGAAGCCGCGCGACGGCCGCACCGGCCGCCCGCTCGACGGCCGCAGCTTCGAGATCCAGCGCCTGATCGGTCGCGCGCTGCGTTGCGCCATCGACCTGCAGCAGCTACCAGAGGTGACGCTGTGGGTCGACTGCGACGTGATCAACGCCGACGGCGGCACGCGCACGACCTCGGTCAACGGCGCGGTCGTGGCGCTCTACGACGCGCTGCTGTGGATGGAGGAGCAGAAGCAGCTGCCGAAGTGGCCGCTGCGCGGCCTCGTCTCGGCGGTGTCGGTCGGCGTCGTCGGCGGCACGCCGATGCTTGACCTCGACTACTCCGAGGACAGCGGCGCCGAAGTCGATCTCAGCATCGTCAGCACCGAAGACGGCCGGCTGATCGAGGTCCAGGGCGGCGCTGAGAAGCGGCCGTTCGCGATGGAGCAGTTCCACCAGATGATCGCGCTCGGCCAGACCGGTTGCGCCGCGATCAACGGCCTGCAGAAGAAGTCGCTCGGTATCTGAGTTGGGCCGCGAGGCGCGCCATGCCGACGCTCTGGATCGGGACCAACAACAAGAAGAAGCGCGCTGAGCTCGAGCGCATGCTGGCGCCGCTCGGCTTCACGCTGCGAACGCCGGACCAACTCGGCCGGCCGTTCGATCCGGTCGAGGACCAGCCGGACTTCGCCGGTAACGCACGCGCGAAGGCATCGGCGTTGGCGCGGCTCGCCGGCGCCGTCGCGCTGGCAGATGACAGCGGCCTGTGCGTCGACGCGCTCGGTGGCCGGCCCGGCGTGCTGTCGGCGCGCTATGGCGGTCCGGGACTCGACGACCGCGGCCGGCTGCTGCGACTGCTCGGCGAGTTGTCCGAAGCGCCTGACCACCGGCGCACGGCGAGGTTCGTCTGCAGCCTGTGCGTGTGCGGCGCGGACGGTCGCGTGCTGGCGGCGATCGAGGACGTGTGCGAGGGCACGCTGCTGCGCGCGCCGCAGGGCGAAGGCGGTTTCGGCTACGACCCGATCTTCGTGCCGGTGGAGTTCGCCGGCGACCCAACGAAGACGTTCGCGGCGCTCGACGCCGCGACCAAGGACCGGCTCAGCCACCGCGGCAAGGCGCTGCGCCGATTGGCGGCGACGCTGCCTGGCCTGGTTGCGGGCGGCCCAGCGGAGGCGTGACGGGGCGCGCAGGAGCAACCGGCCACAGCCGAAGCGGCGGCGCAGGCCTGGGACAGGATGCGGCCGCAATCGCGGCGACGGGCAACTGCGGAGGAGCGGTTTGGACGCGGCCCAAGGCGCTGTGGGCGCACTGGCGCAACCAACCCCGGCAGTCGAGAGCCAAAGGTCTGGGACCGGCTGGGCGCGCAATCGCGACCCATAGCCAACCGAGGCGGGGAGACGCCGCCACGGCGCCCGCCGCGTCAGCGCCCCGCGTCGCGAACCAGCGCGTCGATTGCCGCCACCAGCGCCGCGTCGCGCGCGGTGATGCCGTCGGCGTCGTGCGTCGTCGTGCGCACCTCGACGACGCGCCAGCGCACGGCCCAGTCAGGGTGATGGTCCTGGGCCTCGGCGACGTCGGCCAGTCGCTGCGTGAAGGCGACCGCCGCGCGAAACGACGGCCAGCGGAACGTCGCGACCAACGTCTCGCCGTCGCGCCGCCAGTCGGGATGCCGCGCGAGCAACGCCTGAACGGCGGCCGGATCGAGCCGCGACGGCCGCGCCGTCACCACGCGGCTTCGTCGGAGCGGTCGGACTCGGGCGCCTTGGATGGCACCTCGTCGACCTCGTCCTCGCCGAAGTCCTCGAACTCGGGCACGCTGGCCAGGCCGTCTTCGTCCTCGCCCGCCGGCTCGTCGCCGCCGGCCTCGACGATGGCACGCATCTGCTCGACCGGGATCGAGCCGTCCTCCGGGTCGGTCCCCGCTGCCAGCGCGGCCTCGCGCTCCTTCTGCTTGAGTTCGTCGGCGGCGATGCCGGCGAGGATCTGGTCGGCATCGACTTCGTCGCCGCCCTTGAAGGCGAGGTGGATCTCGCCGAAGCACTGGTCCTGGATCGCGCGCAGGTAGCCCTGCTTCATCATCTCGAGCAGCGCGATCAGGGTGCCGATCAGGCCGTAACGGCCCTCAGTGCGGTCGAAGACCTCGGTGAAGCGGACCTCCCGACGCCCCTTGAACTGCGTCAGCAGGCGGCGCGTGTAGTAGCCGACGTCGCGCTTCTCCTTCTCGATCTGCATCGTCGCCTGCTGCCCGATCTCCTCGAGCAACTTGGCGAACGCCGTCGTGAGCTCCCAGATGCCGACCTCGCCGAGGTCGAGGTGGTCCTCGTCGCCTTGTTCGGCGAAGTGCGCCGGCTGCGATAGCACCAACGGCGCCTGGCGCGAGCGCACGTCGGCGCGCGAGTCGAGCTCGCGGGCAAGGTCGCGGTAGCGCTTGTACTCGAGCAGGCGGCGAATCAGGTCATCGCGCGGGTCCAGCTCCTGCTCCAGTTCGACCGACTCGTTGGGCAGCAGCTCGCGCGACTTGATCTCCATCAACGTGCTGGCCATCACCATGAAGTCGCCGATGTCCTGCAGGTCGAGTTCCTGTAGCACCGCGAGGTGCTTGAGGAAGTCGTCGAGGATGCGCGCGATCTTGATCTCGTGGATGTCGACCTCCGACTGCCGCACGAGGTGCAGCAGGAGGTCCATGGGGCCCGAGAAGACCGGGAGCTCGACGCGATAGCTCACGGCGGCGCAGGATAGCGGCGCTGCGCGCGCAGCACAGCCTCCTGCCCGAGGAACGGCGCGCGGCGGGTTCGCGACCGCCGCGGCGCCCGCCGACCCCCAATCAGTTGCCCAAGACCAACTGGCAGCCGCGCGAACTGCCGAGCGGCAGCGGGTACGGCAGCGTTACGTCGAGATCGAACCACTGCGCCGCCAGCACCGCGCCAACGAGCGCGTTCTCGGGCGGCAATGGGAAGGCGAACGACGACGTGCCGGCTGGCGCGTTGAACGCCGTGCCGACGAACGTCGGAGTGGCGTACAGCGCGAGCCCTGGCTGCGCGCCCGGCACCGGCACGCCGGGCAGCAGCGCGCCGACATCGAGCGCCAGCAGGCTGACGCCGAACGGGATCACACCGGTCGAGACGATCTGGAAGCCGGCGTTGCCGACCTGCGGGCTGCCGACGACGCCGATGCCCGGCGTGCCGACGCTCGTCGGCGAGCCCTGGCCCGCGTACGTCACCTGCGCCGGCGACGCGGCGTACAGCTCGATGCGGTCGAGCAGAAGCCCGGTGATGTTGGCGTTGGCGAGGATGCACTCGCGGAACTGCATCCACAGCGCGCCGGGGACGTCGGCAACCGTGGCAGTGAAGCGCTGGCCGTCGTCAACGCCGAACGTGCCGCCGAAGTTGGCGACCGCCTGCGTGCCATCGACGCGCAACCGCAGCCGCCGCCAGCCGGAGTTCTGCGCAGCATTGCAGACGATCGGGCCAGCGATCACGTTGAGGCCGGGGCCGCCGTTGCCGGCGTCGACGAGGTACAAGTCCGTCTGCGTCGCATTGACGTACGCCATCCACGCGAGGCCGGTGCCGCCGGGCGAGCGGTTGGCGCAGAACGACGCCTGCTGGTAGTAGGCGCCCGACGCGTCGTGCGGGTGGCCAAACGTGTCGGTGGTGCCGCGCACGCCGATCGCCCAGCTCTCGCCTTCGCCGGCGACGATCGCCGGATTACCGGGCGCGATGTGCACCCAGGCCTCGAACAGGAAGCTGCCGATCACCGTCAGCGTCTGCGCCGTCAGCATGTTGCCGCCGCCGGTCGGATCCCATGTTCGCAGCACGTTGCCGCCCTGCGGCGATGGCGGATAGGCGCGCACCGCGCCGGTCGCCACCGCGACCGCGGCCGGGTCCTGCAGCGTGCCGGGCACGAACGAGAACGCGAACAGCGAATTGAGCGACGAGCCGATCGGCCCGTCGCAATCCTCGCGGACACTGGGCAGCACAGCGTTGAGCGAGCCGTTTTGCGCGCCCGGCGTCCACTGCATGTGCAGGAAGTCCTTGCCGTTGTCGTTGTCGTCGTGGCCATCGACCCAGCGCTGCGCGCTGAGCTGGCCAGCGATCGGCTGCGCGCTGCCGTCAATGAGCTGCATCGCGCCCCACAGGCCGCTGCCCTCGACCCACGGCGGCACGGTCGCGGTCCAAACCGCGTAGTTCCAGCACACCGCGTCGACCACCGCGCCGGTGGCGTCGCGCAGCGTCAGACCGTCGGGCAGGTTGGCTGAGCCGGCGACGTTCTCGCCGAGCCATTCGGGCGGACTCGTGCTGGTCGTCGTGAACGCGACGTTGGGCACCAGCGGGCTGCCGACAACGAGGTACTGGCCGGGCTGGATCACCGTGCCGGCGGGGAACGTGAAGGCTCCGTTCAGCAAGCCGCCGGCCGAACCTTCCTCACCCTGTAGGCGCCAGCCGGACAAAGCCACCGGCTGGCCTGTGCGGTTGTAGAGTTCGACGAACTCGCGATCGTCGATCAAGCCGGCGTCGTCGTGGACGAATTCGTTGATGACGACGGGCGCGGGCGAGGAGCCCGGCCCCTGCGGGAAGGCAGCGGCCACGACCGCGGCGAGCAGCATGGTCATGTTTGGTGCTTGGCTTCGGTAAGGCGCGGTCAGTAGTCGTTTTGCAGGCGCAGGCCGCCGCTGGCGTCGAGCGACAGTGTCGTCTGCGTCCAGTCGATCGCGAAGGCCTGCAGCCAGGCGCGCAGGCCCGGCAGCGGCGGCATCTGCACGCCGAAACTCGCCGTGCCGGTCGGCGAGGCGACGAACGACGCCGTCGCGTCGGGGCTGCACAGCAGCGTGCAGGTCTGCCACGGCGTCGGCAACGGCACGGCAAGTTGCTGGCCGCCGAGCGCCAGCACGCCGAGCGACGACGGCAAAGCGCCCGCGATCGACAGCGCGGCGAGGTAACCGCCGCCGAGCTGCGGCGTCAGTTGCGCCGCCAAGGTCAGCGATGCGCACGACGCGCCATACGGCGTGGCGCTGGCGGTCAGCTGCAGGCCGAGGAAGTCGAACAAGGCGAGGCCCGCCTGCATGCCGACGTCGCGGTAGTCGGCCTCGGTGTCCCATGTCACCCCGTCCGGGCCGCGGCGGTACGTGCCCTCCCACGTGATCGCCATGACGGGATCGCGGAAGCCCGGCGCGTTGAGCCAGCCGTTCACCGCCGTCCAACGGTCGTGGCACATCGACTCGACGAACGGCCGCGACGTCAGGGAGCTGCTTTGCGTCGCTCCGATGTTCATAAACGGGCTGCGCGCCCTGAAAGCGGCGATCCACGCGCCTTCGTCGGCGTTGACCAGCGGGATGACGCCGGTGTTGTTCGTCGTCGGGTTCCAGTTAGGGTTGGCGACGTGCTGGAAGTGGAACGGCGCGCCGACGCCGTGCGAGGCGTGCAGGTTGAGCAGCACGCGGATCGGGTTGGGCGCCGGCGCGGCGACCGTGCCCATGCGCGTCTCGATCGCCGTCCGCAGCGCGACGACCTCCGCGGTGGCGTTGGTGTACGGGGCCGACCACTGGTCCTCGACATTGACCGAGTTGGCGTTGGTGCGGTAGTTGCCTAGGACCACGCCATCGGGGTTCGCCATCGGCACGATGTCGAAGATCGTCGCGTCGAGCAGGCGCTCGGCCTCGGCGCTGCCGCCCTGCAGCCACGCCACCAGCCCTTCGACGAAGAAGTACGCCGGCGTTTCCGACGGATGCACGGCGCTGTGGATCCACACGCGCTTCTTGCCGGCGTCGGGCACGCTGCCGTCGGTCAGCGTCAGCAGCTCGATCGGGCGACCCTGGACGGAGTTGCCGATCGTCGTCACGCTGCGCACGCGCGGATGGTTGGCTACCGACTGCAGCCACGCGTTCTTGCGCGTCACCGTGTACGGGAAGTACTTGGCGAGCCGCAGGCGCGGCACGCCGGGCGGCGTGACCAGCGTGAAGCGATGCGTCGTCGAGGCGACGAGCGTTGGCACGGCGCTCGTCGGCACGCGCGTGTACGCGCCAAAGGTCACGCCGTCGGTCGACAGCGACCACGTCGGCAGGATGATGTCGGTGTAGCCGGCGTTGGTGACCGAGATGTTGAGCGTCGCACCGGCGGCCGGCAGGTTGCCGATCTCGCAGTGCCACCAGCGGCGGAACGACGTCGGCAGCGCGGCATTGCCGTTGTCGTTCGCCATCGGCAGCGTCACGGTCCACGCGCCGCCCGTGCCGGCGACGACGGTCGGCGTGCCCAGGCGCATCATTTCGCCGTTGGCGGTGACCGTCGGCGTCTGCGCGGCGGCGGCGACGGGAAGCAGCCACGGAGCGAGGCGGGCGACGGCGGCGCGAGGCATCCGCAAAGGCTCCCCCACCAGACGCGCATGGTCAACCGGCGACAATCCGCGGGGCGTCAACGGCGCAGTCGCATGACCGCGTGACACCCATGCAACGGTGGCTATGGCAATGGACGATCGCACGATCGCCCGCGCGCGTCTCGCGTTGGAACCGCACGGTCGGCCGCAACGGCCGCAGGCCGGCGGCGTCGATCTCGCGGTGGACGGGTCCCGCCTCGCGGCGTCTCAGCAATCGCTGACGCGGGTCGCCTCGCGGGCGAGCCGCCTCAGAACGTCCCGAACGTCACCTGCACGCCGTTCGACAGGTCCCAGTTGGCGCCGTCGAAGGCGAGGCCCTGGAAGACCCAGCTCAGCGTCGGCGTGTTGCTGCCGCCGAACATCGGCACGCGCAGGCGGCCGTTGGCGTCGAGCGTGAGGAACGTCACCAGCGCCGCGAGCGGCTGTGCTGGGACCAGGATCTCGGTCGCGGTGATCGGCGTCGGGTTGGACGTGAAGCCGATGGCGACCAGCACGAGGCCGTTGGCCGGACCGTTGGCGAGTTGGAACGTCGCGCGCGAGCCGGCGGTCGTCAGCGCGTCGCCGCAGACGGTCAACGTCAGCGTGCCGCTGCCGGCGAAGCCGAGGTTGGTCTGGCAGGTCTCGCACTCGTCGGGGACGAGGTTGCCGTTCGAATCCGCGCTCGTGCCGGCGACGACGTCCTGCAGGTCGTTGCTGCCGTTGGCGTTGCAGTCGCCCTCGAAGACCAGCGCGAAGGCCGCGAGGTCGGTCTGGTTGACGTAGCCGTCCTGATTGAAGTCGAACACGGCCTGCGGGGCGTCGGCCGTGTACGGGCCGCCGGCGCCGGCGCTCGCGGCGACGAAGCCGGGCAGGTCGAGGCTGTTGCACACGCCGTCGGCGTTGCCGTCGAATTCGAGGCGTCCGAGCGAGCCAAGGAAGGCGACGACCTTCTGCTTGTCGGCGGCCGACAGGTTGTTGAACGCGACGGCCGAAGCCACCGCCTCGCTGCCGAACACGCCGTGCTGGAAGATCACGCCGCTCGGGCCGAGGACGCGGCTCTGCAGCGTGCCGCCGGCGACGCGGCCGTCGTGCCAGAGCGGATCCTTGCTGCGCACGCCCCACAGCGGTGGTGTGCGGATCTCCTGGCCTGACGCGTCGCCGATCGGAATGAAGTCGGCGGCGATGCCCATGTCGTGCAGCAGGAAGTCCGTGTACGGCTTGACGACCTTGTTGCGCAGCGCGGTTTCGAGCGTCGCGCTGTTGCTGGTCGTGAACGACGCAACGTGGCAGTCGGCGCAGCCGACGGCGGCGAAGATCGCCTCGCCGGTCATGCCGCTGCGCGGCGTCTGCGGCGGCGCCGCCAAGAAGCGCTGGTAGTCGGTCAACCGGTCGATCATGTCGCGGCCGGTCGCGGGATCGGGCTGATCCTCGGGATCGGGCCGCGTGTCGAACTGCAGCAGCAGCGCCATGTTGCCGTTCGGCGCGTTCTCCGTCGGCAGCAGCCGGTTGGTGATGCCGAGTTCGTTCTGCGCGGCATCGCCAGAGAACGACAGCACGGTGGCGAGCTGCGACTTCCAGCCAAAACGCCCGGCGCGCAGCGGCGCTGTCGGGGCCTCGAGCAGATGCACCCAGTGCACGCGACCGCTGACGTTGGCGCTCGGCGGCGTCAGTTCGCGCGCGGCGATCGCGACGTCGGGGATCGCCTCGATCAGGCCGATGCCGAGCGACGAGGTGGTGACGCGCGTGGCCGTGGTGTTGGCCGCGGCCGGCACGGTCTCGACGCACAGAGGATGGATGCCGGCCTGCTGCAGCAGCGAGCCGCCGAGCGCCGTCAGCGGATCGAAGTTGCCCTTGCCGTCCGTGTAGCCAAAGCGCGTGACCGTGATGCTGCCCGGGCCGCCGACCGGGTTGTTGTGGCACGATGCGCAGCTGGTCTGGTTAAAGATCGGCCCGAGACCGTCCTGGACCGTCATGACGCGCGTGAAGTCCTGGCGACCGGCCTGCCAGCGCGCCGACTCGGCGGCGGTGAGACCGTTGAGCGGACGGCCGGCCTTGGGTTGCGGCGTCTGCGCGCATAGTTGCGCGGCAGCGACGACGGCGAGTGCGAGCGTGCGCATAGGGTGCATCGGCGGGTAGGCGCGGCGAGGAGGGCGCCGCAGGGTAGTCGCCAGAGTCTAGCAGAAACAACGCGGCCCGATGACCGCGTGTGCGACTGCCGGGCCGCTCCCGGGACGGTTTCCGTTGCGCCGCGTCAAGCGCGGCTGTCGGTCACCACTGCACCTTGACGGCGTTGGTCTGGCCAGTCGCCGACGGCAGCGCGGCGTCGCTGTACAGCGCCTGGGTGTGCAGGAACCAACCCGGCGGCAGCAGGCCGCCGAGCGGCACCGGGATCTGGTAGGTGCCGGTCGCATCGGCGAACAGCGGGCCGAGGATCAACGGCGCCGGCGACATCAGCGTGCCGCCGAGCCACGGCGTCGGCAGCAGCGGCAGGTCGAACACCAGCAGGCCGCTCGTGCCCGCCGGCAGACTGACGACCTTGAGGGTCGAGAACGAGCCAGGGGTCGACAGGTCGCCGCCGCAGATCGACAGGTAGGCGCTGCCGTTGGTGGCCAGCGCGATCTGCTGCTGGCAGGGCACGCAGGTGAACGCCTCGGCGGTGAAGACGTCCATGCCGGCTTCGGTCGTCGAGTTGTTCGGGTTGTCCGACGTGCGGAAGCGGACGCGGACGCTGGCCGACGGCGCCACGTACTGGCCGACGCGGAACTGCCGCTGGATCCACTGGTTGTTGCCGCTGTTGCCGACGGTCTCGACCGTCGTCCAGTTGACGCCGTTGTCGCCGCTGACCGAAACGATCAGCGTGTCCTCCGACGTGCTGCTGAAGAACCAGCGGCGGTAGCTGACGAAGCCGTCGCTGCCGGTGAAGTTCAGCGGCGGCGAGACGAGGTCCGTCGGACCGCCATCGACATCAGCCGCCCCGGCCGCGCCGCCGACAACGCCGTTCTGCGTCACCCAGCACTTCGTCGCGCTGGCGCTGGCCTCGGCGTCCTCGTTGGGCGCCGCGGGCTGGGCGCCAAGCGATGTGCCGATCGGCGTCGCCACCTGCCACGCGCCCGTGGTGAGCGCGGTGTTGGTGACGGTCCAGCCGGTCACGGCCGCTTCGCAGTTGTTGCTGTAGATCGTCGTCAGGCCCACGGCGGCCGGCGCCGCGTAGACGCCGGCGGGCGCCGTCGGCGGGTCGGTGTAGGTCGTGGCGTTGGTGCCGTCGACGGCGACGTACCAGCGGATGCCGTCGGCGCAGTTGGGCATCGCCGGCAGCGAAGCGCTGTACTGGCCGGCCGCGCCGCTGGTCATGACGACCTGCGCGAACGGCGCGTTGTTGATCGAGTAGTACAGCCGGCCGCTGCCAGCCACCGGGACGACCGCGCCGATGCCCGTCGCGGTGACGTTGACCGGGTGCGACACACCGGGCGCGATCATCACCGGCGGCCCGCCCGCGATCTGGAACGATATGCCGCTCGGCGGCTGGTTGATCCAGACCTGGGTGCCCGCGCAGCGGCCGATGACCATGTCCTTCCAGCCATCGCCGTTGATGTCGAACACCGCGACGTCGTACGTGCCGGTCAGCATGCTCGTCGGGATGCCGCCGATGTTGCCGCCGATCTGCTCCTCCTGCAGCGCGACGTTCGGCGCGTTGCCAAGGTTGCGGAAAATGTGGCAGCGGCGGCCGCAGCCGGCGACGTCGACGTCGAAGTCGGCGATGATCACGTCCTTCCAGCCGTCGTTGTTGAGGTCGGCGATGATGTTGTTGCCGCCGAAGCCGTCGTCACCGCCGCCGCCGACGTAGCTGAACGCGATCGTCGGGCTGAAGGTCGCCTGGCCGTTGACGACGCCGGTGTGCAGGATGTAGCGGTCCTGGCCGTCGTCGCTGACGATCATGTCCGGCAGGTTGTCGTTGTTGAGGTCGCCGATGTGGAAGTGGTACGGCGCGTTGCCGTACGCGACCTGGTAGGTGCCGAAGTGGCCCGGGCCGGCGGCGCCGTTGTTGTAGCTGATCGAAATGCCCTGCGGCGCGTTCAGCGCGTCGTCCTTGATGATGTCGAGCTTGCCATCGAGGTTCATGTCGACCATCGCGACCTTCATCGCAAAGGACGACTCGAGCATCTCGGCGGTCATGCGCGCCGACGACACGTCGGTGAAGTAGCCCGCGCCGTTGTTGAGCAGCAGCCGGTCGTCGATGTCCGTCGGGCGGGCGCCGCCTTGCTGGTAGTCGCCGAAGTACAGGTCCATGTCGCCGTCGTTGTCGACGTCGCCGGTGGCGACCGAGCAGAAGCGGTGGTTGCCGCCCCACGGCGTGTCGTCGATGCGCAGCGCGTCGTCGTACAGGAAGCCCTGCCAGACGCCGAGGTTGCTGCCGCGATTGACGTAGACGCGCGGCACGCGGATGTACTGCGGGTTGCCCGCCGTCAGCGTGGTGCAGGTGACGAGGTCGACCCAGCCGTCGCCGTTGACGTCGACGGCGACCACGTCGCGGTCGTTGGTGGCGTCGAGCATGCCCTGGCTGCCGGCGATCAGCGACGCGCTGGCCAACGCCGCCGTGCGGTCGGTGAGCACGCCGTTCTCGTTCATGAACAGCACGTTCGGGAAGTGGCCGGTCGTCGTCGCCGGCGACTTGCGCACGCATACGAGATCGGTGTCGCCGTCCTGGTCGAAGTCGGCCCAGGCGTAGTCCTTCTCTTCAGGATCCGCGGAGCCGACGGCGGCGTTGGCGACGAGGCGCGTCGACGTCTGGTTGACGAAGGTCGCCCACTGGGCGCGCAGCGACGGGACGCAAACGGCGGCAGCGATGGCGGCAGCGAGCGCGGGACGGATGAGGAGATGCACGGAGACCTCTTTCGGTCGCAGGAGTGGCGGGAAGAGTCCCCGATGCGGCCGCACCGGGGAGTGGCAGGTCAGGGGAGGCTACCCCCTGCCGTGGAATCCGGGCAACGGGGTACGGCAACCTGGACGCGCGGTACGCCAGAATTCCCGGCTCAGGATGTCCCCATCGCAGCGGGTCCGCCGACCGTCAGCAACGGCGCCGGCCGTCCGCTGCGGAAGCCGATGGCATCGACCGGCCGGCGGTCCGTAGGATCCGGCTCCGCCGATGCTGACCTTCCAGCAACTGATCCTCCGCCTGCAGGCCTACTGGGACGAGCAGGGCTGCGCGCTGCTGCAACCGTATGACATGGAGGTCGGCGCCGGCACCAGCCACACCGCGACGTTTCTGCGCGCCCTTGGACCAGAGCCTTGGAAGGCCGCCTACGTGCAGCCGAGCCGGCGGCCGAAGGACGGCCGCTACGGCCAGAATCCGAACCGTCTGCAGCACTACTACCAGTACCAGGTCGTGCTGAAGCCGGCGCCGGCTGACATCCTCGACCTCTACCTCGGCTCGCTCGCGGCCGTCGGCTTCGACCTCAAGAAGAACGACGTGCGCTTCGTCGAGGACAACTGGGAGAACCCCACGCTCGGCTGCTGGGGGCTCGGCTGGGAGGTCTGGCTCAACGGCATGGAGGTGACGCAGTTCACCTACTTCCAGCAGGTCGGCGGCATCGACTGCCGGCCGATCACCGGCGAGATCACCTACGGCCTCGAGCGCTTGTGCATGTACCTGCAAGGCGTCGCCAACGTCTTCGACCTCGTCTACGCTGCCGGCATCAAGTACGGCGATGTGTTCCACCAGAACGAGGTCGAGCAGAGCGCCTACAACTTCGAGCACAGCGACGTGGCGTTCCTGCTGTCGGCGTTCACCGCGCACGAGAGCCAGTCGCAGCACTTGATGCGGCAGCAGCTGGCGCTGCCCGCATACGAGCAATTGCTCAAGGCCGGCCACACGTTCAATCTGCTCGACGCGCGCGGCGCCATAAGCGTAACGGAGCGCGCCGCCTACATTGGCCGCATCCGCAACCTCGCGCGCGCCGTCGCACAGAGCTACGTCGACTCGCGCGCGCGGTTGGGCTTCCCATTGGCGCCCAAATCCTGGGCCGACGAGACGCTGGCGAGGCTCGCCGCGTCCGCTGGCACGCAGTCGGCGTAGCCCCAAAACGCGCTGGATTGCGCTGGACCATCACGGCAATGCGCCCTGGCACCCGTGCCCAGGCGGCGGCGCATAGATCCGGAGGTCCCCGCTTGCCAGTTCGCCAATGGCGTCGTTCCGCAGTAACTTGCAGCCCGCCTCGGAACGCACCTCGCCTGGAAGGCACTCATGATCTCACCCCGCCAACCGTCATATGCATCGGCCGCACGCCGGGCTTCTGGCAGAACAACAACGGCACTGCGCTGATCGTCAACAACGGCTTCTGGGACGAGCTCGCCGCGCTCAACCTCGCCAACGCCAACGGCTCGGCCTACAACCCGACCGGCTCGATCCCCGAGTGGCGCAACTGGCTGAAGAACCGCAACGCCGTCAACATGTCCTACCAGCTGTCGGCGCACCTCGCGGCCATGCAGCTCAACGTCCTGTCGGGCAGCGTCAGCGGCAATTGCTGGATCCAGACCGGCTCGGGTCCAATGAACATCCTGGCGCTGATCACGACGGCTAACGAGGCGCTCGGCTTGGACTCGTTCACGCCAGTGGGCGATCCGAACCGCCTCACTCAGGAGATGCTGAAGAACGCCCTGGACGCGGCCAACAACAACCTCAACTGGCTGTGAGCCTGTCCGCCCGCGACGCGGGCGGCGCCAAAGCCTGAGCCAGCTACGCCTGCGCGCCGCTGCGGCAGCGACGAGGCCGTCGGCCCGGATCAATCCGGGCCGGTGCGTGTCGGGTGGCTCCCCAGCAGATCGCGCCGTGCGAGGCTGCGCATCAACTCGCCAGCGCCGAACGTCCACGGCGCGCACGCCGCCGTCGGCTGCACGACGTTGGCCAGCGCGCCCAGCCGCGCGGCCGCGATCACCACGCGGTCGCCCGGCTTGTGCGTGAAGCCCTTGCCGACGCCATCGCGATCCTGCGTCGGCGCGAACATCGTGCCGAGGTAGAGGCACAACCCGTCCGGATACTGGTGATGCGCGCCGATCGTCGCGGCGACGAGTTCGGCCGGATCGCGGCTGATGCGCGACAGCGAGCTCTCGCCGCGCAGCGCGAAACCGTCGACGCCGTCGACCGCCAGCGTCACCACCGTGGCGCGCACGTCATCGAGCGTGAAGCCGCGGTCGAACAGCCGAACGAACGGACCAATCGCCGCCGCGGCGTTGTTGTCCTTCGCCTTGCCGAGCAGCAGCGCCGAACGGCCCTCGACATCGCGCAGGTTGACATCGTTGCCGAGCGTGGCGCCGACGATGCGGCCGCGCGGGTCGACGACGAGCACGACCTCGGGCTCCGGGTTGTTCCACTGCGAGAACGGCGGCACGCCGACGTGCGCGCCGTAGCCGACGGCGCTGAGCGGTTGCGCCTTGGTGAACACCTCGGGGTCGGGACCGATGCCAACCTCGAGGTACTGCGACCACAGCCCGCGCGCGATCAGCGCGCGCTTGAGCTCCTGTGCCTGCGGCGAGCCCGGCCGCAGCCCGCGCAGTTCGCCGCCGAGCGTGCGCTGGATCTCCGCGCGCAGCGCCTCGGCCTTGCTCGCATCGCCGCGCGCCTGCTCCTCGATGACGCGCTCCAGCAGACTGATCGCGAACGTCACGCCGGCGGCCTTGACCGCCTGCAGGTCGACCGGCGCCAGCAAGCGCGGTCGCGCCGGATCGACGCGGCCCTCCCATGAGTTGGCCGCCAGTTCGTCAACGATCCCGAGCCGTTCGCCGTAGGCGTGGCGCGCGTGCCACGCCGCATCCGGCATCGCGCACAGGTCGCGCATGGTCGGCGACGCGCACGACGTGATGTCGAAAACGACGCCGTCGCGCACGGCCACAACGCACGGGCCGCGCCCCGGCCGGTCGACGCGGCCGACGAGCGTCGCGGCGTCGGCGTCGGTGGGCAACATCGTCGGCAGCGAAGGCGTCGGGGCAGGATCGGCCATGCCGCGATCGTCGGCGACGGCCGCCGCGGCGGCAATGCGGCGCTCACGCGAAGCCGGCTACCATCGCCGTGTGAGCGACTCCCCCGCCAAGGACTTCGGTCCAATCCGCGACGACTACGCGTTCTTCGAGTCGCACAGCGACGAAGCCGAAAGCGACCTCGCGCAGTATCGCGAGCCTGCCTCTGTCGTGCTGCGCGCGCGCGGCGCGCAACCGCTGCGCCTGTGCGACTTCGGCTGCGGCCCCGGCGGTTTCAGCGTCCGCTTCCTGCGCCAGCTCGACTGCTCGCCCGCGCAGTTGCACCTGACGCTGGTCGAACCGCAACGGCTCTACCGCGAAGCCGCCGCGACGGCGCTCGCGCCGTTCACGACGCGACCGATCGCCTCGCACACAGCGCTGCCCGACGACTCGCGCGGCGCCTTCGACCTGATCGTCGCCAACCACTGCCTCTACTACGTCACCAGCTTCGCCGACGTCGTCCCGCGCCTGCTGCAGGCCATCGCGCCGGGTGGCACGCTGCTCGCCGCGTTTGCCGGCCGCGAGAACGCGCTGCTGCGCATGTGGGACGCGTGCTTCGCGCTGCTCGGCGAGCCGATGCCCTACCACACCGCCGAGGAGCTCGACGCGCTGCTGGCGCGCATGGGCCGGGTCGCGAGCGGCGGCCGCGCGCCATTCCGCCTTCGCTTCCCGGACACGCCTGGCGACCGCTGGCGCATCTTGCGCTTCCTGCTGGCCGAGCGCGCAGCGCGCCTGCCGGCCGCCGCGGCGCTGGCGCTGTTCGATCCCTACGCGCGCGCAGGCCGGATCGACATGCCGATCGAGCACCGGCACTTCGTCGTGAACGCCTGATCGTGCCGTCGGCCCGCCGCACGTTGGCCTGCGTCCGCCCGGCCCGTAGGATCCGCCGCGCGCATGAGCACGAAGAGTCTGCTGGTCGAACTGTTCGTCGAGGAACTGCCGCCGAAGTCGCTGAAGAAGTTCGGCGAGGCGTTCGGCGCCGCGCTCACCGACGGCCTCAAGGCCCAGGGCCTCGCCGCCGCCGACGCGGCCGCGACCACCTACGCGTCGCCGCGCCGGCTCGCGCTGCACCTGACCAAGGTCGCCGCCAAGGCCGCTGACAAGGCCGTGCAGGTCAAGCTGGTGCCGGTCAGCGTCGGCCTCGACGCGCAGGGCAACGCCACGCCAGTGCTGCTCAAGAAGCTCGCCGCCGTCGGCGCCAACGCCGCCGCCGTGCCCGGGCTCAAGCGCGCCGTCGACGGCAAGGCCGAGACGCTGTTCCTCGACAAGGTCGAGTCCGGCACGCCGCTCGCCGCCGGTCTGCAGAAGGCGCTCGATGACGCGCTCGCCAAGCTGCCGATCGCCAAGGGCATGACCTACCAACTCGCCGACGGCTGGAGCAACGTGCAGTTCGTCCGCCCGGCGCACGGCCTCGTCGCCCTGCACGGCGCCGACGTCGTGCCGGTGCAGACGCTCGGCCTGCAGTCGGGCCGCACGACGCACGGTCACCGCTTCGAGGCCAAGACCGAAGCGCTCACCGTCGCCGACGCCGACGCCTACAGCCGCCTGCTCGCCGCCGACGGCGCCGTGATCGCGTCGTTCGCCGAGCGCCGCGCCGAGATCGCGCGCCAGCTCGCCGCCAAGGCCACAGCCGAGGGCCTGACGCCGATCGACGACGCAGCGCTGCTCGACGAGGTCACCGCGCTGGTCGAGCGGCCCAACGTGCTGCTCTGCCGGTTCGAAGAGGAGTTCCTCGCCGTGCCGCAGGAGTGCCTCATCCTGACGATGAAGCTCAACCAGAAGTACTTCCCGCTGCTCGACGGCAAGGGGAAGCTGACCAACAAGTTCCTCGTCGTCAGCAACATCCGGCCCGCCGACGCGAGCGCCGTGGTCAGCGGCAACGAGCGCGTCGTGCGCCCGCGCCTCGCCGACGCCAAGTTCTTCTTCGACCAGGACCGCAAGAAGACGCTCGCCGCCCGCTTGCCGGGCCTCGCCAAGGTCGTCTACCACAACAAGCTCGGCACCCAGGGCGAGCGCGTCGAACGCGTCGTCGCGATCGCGGCCGCGATCGGTCGCCTGCTCGGCGGCGACGCGCTGGCGACGGCGGCGACGCGCGCCGCCCAACTCGCCAAGGCCGACCTGCTGACCGACATGGTCGGCGAGTTCCCCGAGCTGCAGGGGATCATGGGCGGCTACTACGCCCGCCACGACGGCGAGACGCCGGCGGTCGCCGACGCGATCGAGGACCACTACAAGCCGCGCTTCGCCGGCGACGCGCTGCCGCGCAATCCGGTCGGCGTTTGCGTCGCGCTGGCCGACAAGCTGGAGACGCTGGTCGGCCTGTTCGGCATCGGCCAGGCGCCGACCGGCGACAAGGACCCGTTCGCGCTGCGCCGCCACGCGCTCGGCGCGATCCGCATGGTCGCCGAGAAGAAGCTGCCGCTCGCGCTCGACCAGCTGATCGCGCTGGCGCGGCCGCCGTTCGGCGGGCTGATCCAGGAGCCGACGGCGGCGCTGACCGACTTCGTGTTCGACCGCCTCGCGTCGACGCTCAAGGACCAGGGTTACACGCCGCAAGAAATCGACGCCGTCGTGTCGCTGCGCCCGCAGCGGCTCGCCGAGGTCGGCCAGCGGCTGGCGGCAGTGCGCGCGTTCGCAGCACTGCCGGAAGCCGCCTCGCTCGCCGCCGCCAACAAACGCATCGGCAACATCCTCAAGAAGGTCGAAGGCGCGCTGCCGACGACCGTGCGCGCCGACCTGCTGGCCGAGCCGCAGGAGCGGGCGCTGCACCAAGCGCTGCAGCAGGCCGCTGCCGCCGCCGAGCCCAAGTACGCCGCCGGCGACTGGCAGGGCGGGCTGGTCGCCTGCGCGTCGCTGAGGGCGCCGGTCGACGCGTTCTTCGACAAGGTGATGGTCAACACCGACGACGCGGCGCTGCGGCAGAATCGCCAGGCGCTGCTGGGGCAGCTGCACGCGCTGATGAACCGCACGGCGGACCTGGCGCGGCTGGCGACGTGATCGGCGGCGTGCTGCTGGTCGCTCGCCGCCGCAGTGGCGTTGCTCAGCGCTTGCGGCGCGTGGCAGCGCTCGCCGGCGGACTGGCTGGCGCCGCTGGCGCTCCCGTGCGCGGCGCCGGCGGCTTGGCTGTGGACGGCGCCGCCGCCGCCCGCATTGCCGCGGTCCACAGCTTGAGCAGTTGCACCAACGCCGGCCGCGCGGCGTCGAGTTCGGCCATGCTGGCGAAGGTCGCGACCGCGCGGTCGGCCGCCGGCCAGTGCAGCCACGTCGCGTCGAAGTCGACGAACGGCGCCGCATCGGTGCCCGCGCCCTCCTGCGCGCCGCGGTGCAGCACCAGACGCAGCGTCGCCTTGTTGGCGAGGCTGACCGTCATGTAGTGGTTGTCGCCTTTGGGCAGCGCCCAGCTCGGCGCGTTGGACTGGATCGACTCGACCAGCTTGGGCTCGGCCTTGGCGACGATCGCGCGCAGCGCATCGATCTCGGCGCGCAGCGGGTGGCGGCACGCCGCCAGGAACGCAGCGACGTCGTCGGCGGGCTTGCCGGGCATTGCGGAAGGATAGAGTGCGGCGATGGATCTCGCCCGCTTTACCCGCCGCCAGTACAGCCACGGTCCAACCCCGCTCGAGTTCCTGTCCCACTTCACCAAGGCCCTGGGCGGCCCGGATGTCTGGATCAAGCGCGACGACCTGCTGGGCTTGTCGCCGGGCGGCAACAAGACGCGCAAGCTCGAGTTCCTGGTCGCCGACGCCCTGGCGCAGGGCTGCGACACGCTGATCACCTGCGGCGCGCCGCAGTCCAACCACTGCCGCATCACCCTGTCCGCCGCGGTCAAGGAAGGGCTCCGGTGCCGCTTCGTGATCGAGGAGCGCATCCCCGGCAGCTACCGCGACGACGCCAGCGGCAACCACTTCCTGTTCCGCTTGTTCGGCGTCGAGGCGATCACCGTCGTGCCGGCCGGCACGGACATGGCGGCGGCGATGCAGCAGGTGGCCGACGAACTCGCCCGCCAGGGCCGCAAGGGCTACGTCATCCCGGGCGGCGGCAGCAACGCGCTCGGCGGGCTGGGCTACGTCGCCTGCGCGCAGGAACTGCAGCAGCAGACGTTCGAGCAGGGCGTGCGCTTCGACCACGTCGTCGTCGGCTCGGGCAGTTCGGGCACGCACGGCGGCCTGCTCGCCGGCTTCCTCGGCAACCGCATCGACGTGCCGATCCACGGCGTCGGCGTCAGCCGCGACCCGGCCGACCAAGCGCCGCTGGTGCACAAGGAGGCGCAGGCGGTCTGCGACCTGCTGGGGCTGGGCCTGCAGGTGCCGCGCGAGGCCGTGCGCTGCGTCGGCGGCTATTGGCAGCCCAAGTACTCGTTGCCCAACGCAGCGATGGTCGAGGCCGTGCAACTGCTCGCGCGCACCGAGGCGATCCTGCTCGACCCGGTCTACACCGGCAAGATCATGGCCGGGCTGATCGGCATGAGCCGCGCCGGGACGTTCCAGAAGGGCGAGAAGGTGCTGTTCCTGCACACCGGCGGCGCGCCGGCGGTGCACGCCTACGAGGCGACGCTGCTCGGCCGGTGAGTCGGCGGCGCGGCCGCGAGCGACGATCTCCGTACCAAGGCCCCTTTGACTCGCGCGCCTTCGTTCTGCACTCTGTGCGCGTGCGCCGGGCGGTCGCACCTCGCGACCGCGCCGCGCCCGATCCCAAGACATCCCACACGGAGCACGCCATGGCCAAGGGTCAACAAGGCAAGAAGGAGACGAAGAAGGAAGCGAAGCTGACGCTCAAGGAGAAGCGCGCCGCGAAGGCCGCCAAGAAGGCGATGAAGGGCTGATCCCGCGCGACGGCGATGCGCGCGCTCGCACGCGCCGCAGTCGCGACCAGACAGGGCTCGGGCGACGATGGTCGCTCGGGCCCTGCGCGTTTCATGGCGCCGCGCGGCGCCGAGCATCGCCAACAGCTCGAAGCGGCGCAGGCCGGCGAAGCCGACGCCCGCGCGCATGTTGGGTTGCGCGCGCTCGATGCCGAGACGCGCGCCGAGCCGCAGCGCAGCGCCAAGGTCCTGGACGGTCGTCGCAGCGCGCCCGTCCGTCGACTGGATCACGCCGACGGTCTAGCCGGCGGCGGCGGCGCCCCGCGCAACCATGGTCGTTCGCGCTCGCGTGCCGTGTTCCGGCTGGCGCCGCCTGCCGCGCCGCGGTCCGCCGTGCCCATCGCGCGCCGTCGCCGTAGACTGCGGCGATGCGACCGACCCAAGCCTCCGCATTCCTGCTGGCCGCCGTCGCCGCCAGCGCCGCCATGACCACCGCCACCGCCCAGGATCCCCTCGCCGGCAACCCGTTCGCGCAGCCGAGCGCGCTGCCGTACACGACCCCCGCCTTCGACCGCATCCAGGACGCGCACTACCTGCCGGCCCTGCTCGAAGGCATGAAGCAGCACGCCGCCGAGATCAAGGCGATCGCCGCCAACCCCGAGGCGCCGACGTTCGCCAACACGGTCGAGGCGATGGAGCGCAGCGGCGCCTTGCTGACGCGCGTCGCCAAGGTGTTCTTCAACCTCACCGAATCGACGACCAACCCGACGATCCAGAAGGTCCAGGCCGAGGTCGCGCCGAAACTCGCCGCGCACCAGGACTCGATCTACCTCGACGCGCGGCTGTTCGCGCGCCTGGAAGCGGTGCACGCCGGCCGCGAGTCGCTCGCAGGCGAGGCGAAGCGCCTCGTCGATCGCCTGCACCTGTCGTTCGTGCGCAACGGCGCGCGGCTGTCGCTCGACGCACAGAAGCGGCTGCGCGCGATCAACGAGGAGTCGAGCAGGCTGACGACGACCTTCCAGGAGCGTCTGCTCGCCGACACCAAGGATCTCGCCGTCGTCGTCGACGACCAGAAGGCGCTCGCCGGCTTCGACGCCAGCGCCGTCTCGGCCGCCGCCGACGCCGCCAAGGCCGCCGGCAAGGACGGCAAGTGGCTGCTGACGCTGCAGCTGCCGACCTCGCAGGGCGCGCTGTCGTCGCTCGACGACCGCGGCACGCGCCAGCGCGTGTTCGAGGCGTCGATGAACCGCTGCGCCCGCGGCAACGGCAACGACACCAAGGCGCTGGTGCTGCAGCTCGCCGCGCTGCGCGCCGAGAAGGCCAAGCTGCTCGGCTACGCGACGCACGCCGACTACGTGCTCGCCGACCAGATGGCGGGCTCGGGTGCTGCGGTCGAGAAGATGCTGGCGAGCATGGCGGCGCAGATCGTCGTCAAGGCCAAGGCCGAGGCCGCCGAACTGCAGGACTGGCTCGACCGCAACCAGAAGGGCCAGAAGCTCGCGGCCTGGGACTGGAGTTGGGTCGCCGAGAAGGTGCGCACGGAGAAGTACGCCTTCGACGAGGGTGCGGTGAAGCAGTACTTCCCGATCGACCGCGTGCTGCAGGACGGCATGTTCTACATGGCCAAGCAGCTGTACGGCGTCGAACTCCGCGAGCGCAAGGACCTGCCCGTCTACCACCCCGACGTGCGCGTGTTCGAGGTGTTCGACGGCGACGGCAGCAAGCTCGGCCTGTTCTACGCCGACTACTTCGCCCGCCCGAGCAAGCGCGGCGGCGCGTGGATGGACAACTTCGTCGACCAGACCGAGCTGCTCGGCCAACTGCCGGTCGTCGTCAACGTGATGAACATCCAGAAGGCCGGCGACGGCCAGCCGACGCTGCTGAGCTTCGACGAGGTCACGACGATGTTCCACGAGTTCGGGCACGGCGTGCACGGGCTCTTCAGCAAGGTGCGCTACCCGCTGCTGTCAGGCACCAGCGTGCCGCGCGACTTCGTCGAGTTCCCGTCGCAGTTCCACGAGGACTTCGCCTTCGATCCCGCGGTGCTCGCGCGCTGCGCCAAGCACTGGCAGACTGGCGAGGCGATGCCGCAGGAATTGGTCGGCAAGATCCGCGCGGCGCGCACCTTCGGCCAGGGCTTCGCGTCGCTGGAGTACGTCGCCGCGGCGCTGCTCGACATGGCGTGGCACACGCTGCCGGCCGGGACCAAGGTCGACGACGTGCTCGCGTTCGAGAAGCAGGCGCTCGCCAAGGCCGGCGTCGACCTCGACCTCGTGCCGCCGCGCTACCGCAGCACGTACTTCGCGCACGTCTGGCCGGGCGGCTACTCGGCGGGCTACTACGCCTACATGTGGAGCGAGGCGCTGGCGGCCGACGCCTTCGCCGCGTGCGTCGAGAACGGCGGCATGACGGCGCAGAACGGCAAGCGCTTCCGCGACCTCGTGCTGGCGCGCGGCATGACCGTCGAGCCGATGTCGATGTTCGCCGCCTTCCGCGGCCGCGACCTCGACACCAAGGCGCTGCTCAAGCGCCGCGGCTTGCTGTAGTCGGCGGCGGGGCGGGCTGCGGCGGCATTGCTGTGACGCGCCCGCCGTTCAGCGCAGCAGCCCGTGCGCGCGCAGGAACGGCACGATGCTGGTCGCCGCGACCTCGTGCCCACGGGCGGTCAGGTGGATGCCGTCCGTGTAGAGGCCCTGGCTCCTGGCTGACGCGAACGCGGCGTGCAGGTCGAGGAAGGCGATGCCCGCCCGACCGCAGAGCGCCGCCAGCCGCGCCTGGGGCCCGAGGGCGTGCGCGCGATCGGCCGCGAGCGCGCCGTCGGACAACTGTGGTTCGTAGGGCACGGCGACGACGGCGAAGCGCGCGCCGTGTGCCGCCGCCACGTCGCGCATGCGCAGGATCTCGCCGTCGACGAATGGCCACGTGTCCGCGCGCCACGCCGCCGCGAAGGCGGGATCGTCGCGCCACGGGAAGACCACGTCCTTCGGACGGTGCGCGAGCATGAGCCGTCGCGCTTCGAGCGCGAGGTAGCTCCAGCGCGCGATGCGGGCGATCACGCCGCCGTCCTCGGGCAGCAACGCGCGCCTTGCCTCCGCCGTGATCAGCCAGCCGCCAGCGTCCGTCAGTTGATGCAGGAAGCGGTGGTTGTCGTTGCAGCAGTACTGCAACAGCACGGCGTCCGGCGCGACCTCGGCGACCAGGGCCTCGAGGTGCAGTCGCTCCTGGTGCGTCGTGTAACCCGGCGTCGCGGCGTTCACCACCTCGGTCGTCGTCGCGGCCGGCTCACACGCGGCGCGGATGCGCGCGACGAAGCCGTCCGCCGGGAAGGCGACCGAGTCGCCGAGCACCAGCAACCGGAACACCGACGCCGGTTTGGGCGTGATCAGCTCCGGATGGCGCAATCCCAGCGAGTTCGTGCCGTGCACGCCGGCGCGCAGCACGTAGCCGCGCGTCGCGTCCGCCTGGAGCCAATCGCCGGTCCCGAGGCTGCGCGGCACCGCCCGTTCGGACGCCAGCGACGCGAACGCGGCGCGCAGACCGCCTTCGCGCCACCAACGCACGGCGAGTTCTCCGACCGCGACGCACGCCGTGAACGCCAGCAGGTTGGCGAGGACGACGAAGGCGAGGAAGTGGCGGCTGCGCGCGCGCCGCGGCGAGGGCGCTGCCACGGGTACGACTCCAGCCGTTGTCGCTTGCTTGCGCATGGCCACCGGCGCGCATTGTGCCCGAACACCGTCCGTCCGTGGGCGAACGCCGGCGAAGAGGCGCTGCAGCGTGGCGAGTTCGTGGTCGCGGCCGAAGAACGGGATGGGCATGGCGGGATGGGTGCGGGGGAGGGGCGAGGCGAGGCGGTGTGCGGTGGTGTGCGAGGGATGCGGCGGAGACGGCGGTTGGTGCGTCTAGTCCTCGCGGTCGTCGGTCAGGGCTTCGATCCGCGCGCGCAGGGCTGCGGCCGCCTTGGTCGCGGACTTGGCGAGCTTGCGATCGCCGCTCGCCTCGGCGGCTTGCGCCTGGGTCTCGTAGAAGGCGGCGGCGGTGTCGAGCAGATTGTCGTTCGTCAGGTCCTCGTGCTCCAGCGCCGGGATCCAAGGCTGCGCCTGCGCCAAGGCGGCGGCGCAGGCCGCCGCGTCGCCTTGCGCAAGGTGCACCTGTGCGAGACAGACCGCGGGCCAGGCCGGTCGGTTGGCTCGTTCCGCCGCCTCGGCGACGTCTTCCGGCGCTTCATCGGTCGCAACCGAAGCCAGCGCCAAGTCGAGGGCGCAGGCGAAGTGGGCCGCGGCGTCGTTAAGTCGACCGAGCGAGTGCGCGATACGGCCCGCGCCCAAGGCGACGACCCGGTGCGCCCAGCGGTCGCCCCCGTGGTCTCGGTCCCGCCGCAGGACAACCAACACCTGGAGTGCTTTGGCGAAGCGCTGGCCCGCAGCCTCGAGATCGCCAACTGCTTCTGATGCATTGGCGGCCTCATCGAGCGCATCGGCGAGTTCCCATCGCAGCTGGAGCCGTGCGTCCCGCGCCACCAGCCGCCGC
>VGZG01000020.1 GCA_016872675.1 Planctomycetota bacterium | reverse complement strand
TCCACAGCGCGTCGCCGGTGTGTTCGGCGAACACGCCGGGCAGCGGGAAGCGCCGCGACAGCAGGCCGAGCGCGATCGTCGTGGCCAGGGCCAGCGCCACGACCGGGCGCCGGCGCGGCGGCGGCGGCGCGGCGGCGCTCACGCCGCCGCCGCGGGCAGCAGCCGGACACCGGCGCGCAGCCGGCTGCCGAAGGCTGCCAGCAGCAGCGGCAGCGCCGCCAGCAAGGTCGCCGCCGCGACGATGGCGATCAGCGCGTACTCGCGCCGCGTCAGTCGCTGCAGCAGCGGCTTGCGCGAGTCAGCGGCCGCGATGGAGAGCACATCGCTCGGCACGTGCCGCTTGTTGCCGTTGTGGAACTCGCCGCCCAGGCGATTGGCCACCTGACGCAGCGTGCTCTCGTCCTGGCGCGACTGGTGGCCGGCGATGAACTTGCCGGCGAGATGGTCGCCGACGCCGATCACCATCGAGCCGCCGATCGACGGCGGCAGCTCCGGCATGCCGCTCGCCGGCACGGTGTCGCCGTCGCTGACGATGACCAGCAGCGTGCTGCCGGCGCGCCACGGCTTGGCGATGCGCGCGGCCTCGGCGATGCCGTCGAACAGCTTGGTCGAACCGGCCTTGAAGGCGAAGCGCAGGTCGACCTCGCTGAGCACGTGGCGCACGACCTCGAGGTCGGTCGTGTCCTCCACCACCGGCTTGGCGCCGTTGTAGGTCGCGATGACGGTGACCTTGAACTTGCCGAGCGGCACGCGCTCGAACAGCGACTCGACGAGCTCCTTGGCCCGCGCGGCGCGCGACTGGTCGCCGCCAACGCCGGCGTCCTTGAGCAGCATGCTCGGCGAGACGTCGTACACGAGGATCAGGTGGCGCCACTCCTCGGGCGGCACCTCCTCGCCGCGGTGGATCTTGGGCGGCAGCTGCAGCAGCGTGGCGAGGCCCCAGGCCAGCAGGCCGACGGCGAGCGGCCGCAGCAGCGGCGCGGCGAGCGCGATCGGCGCCGGGCGGCCGCCCGGGCCGAAGACCAGCGCGGCGACGCGCGCGACGCGGCGGGCGTGCAGCAGCTCGCCGACCAGCGTCAGCACGACGGCGAGGGCGACGGCGGCGAGGGTCACCATGGCGTCCACCGCAGGCCGAGCTGGGCCAGAACGTGCAGCAGCAGCAGCGCGAGGCCGGCGACGCAGAACGGCAGGAACCAGTCGCACAGCTCGGCGGTGCCCTGCTCGATCTTGGCCTTGGCCATCTCGTCGATGCGCACGAAGACGTCGGCGAGCGCCTTGGTGTCGTCGGGGTTGAACACCTCGCCGCCGGTCAGGCGCGCGAGGTTGACGATCTCGCCGCGCGCGTCGCTGTCCTGGATGTTGACGGCGAACAGCGTGATGCCGTCGCGCTTGAGGCGCTTGGCGATCTCGACGTCGGCGCCGTTCATCAGGTCGGAACTGAAGCCGTCGGTGACCAGCACCATCATGCGGTCGCCCTCGGCGCGCGAGGTGAGCACCTCGCGGCAGCCGAGCACAGCCTTGCCGATCTCGGTGCCGCCGAAGCCCGGGATGTAGTTCTCCGGGCGCATGAACGGGATCGCGCAGCGGAAGGCGCTCGGGTCCGACGTCAGCGGCACGTAGTGCAGGTAGTTGTTGCCGAAGAACGTCAACCCGAACGAGTCGCCCTTGCGGTAGTCGAGGAACTGGTTGATCGCCGCCATCGACGCGTCGTAGCGCGTGCCGGCGCCGAACTTGGCCGTCATCGAGGCCGAGATGTCGACGACGAACTGGATGTTGGTCAGCGACCGTTTCTCCTTGGGCGCCGCCAGCTCCTGCGGCTGCGCCAGCAGCACCGCGGCGACCGCGAGCAGCAGCGCCGGCAGCGACTCGGCGACGCCGAGCAGGGCGCGCACGAGCCGGCCGCTGCCGCGCGGGCCGCGGTCGTACGGCAGCACGACGCGGCCGCCCTGGCGCGTCCAGGTCCACCACAGCTGCAGCAGCGGCAGCGCCAGCAACAGCAGCATCCAGGGCCGACCGAACATCAGCGCGTCGCCTCCGTCGGCGCTGGCGGAACGACGCCGCGATATGGCGTCAGCAGCGCCGGCAGGTCGGCTGGCGCCTGCTGCGCTGGCGCGTGCAGCCACAACTCAACGGCGCGCAGCAGCGCGCCAGCCTCGGCATTCGCCTTGATCGCGGCGATCGCCGCGTCGGCCTTCTGCTCGCCGAGGCCCAACCGCTGCCGCCAGAAGGCGACGAGCAAGCGCTCGAGCTCGGCCTTGGCGCCGCTGCTGGCGTCGCCGCGCGCGACCGCTTCGCACAGAGGGCGCAGGCGATCGGCGAGCGTCGGCGGCGCGATGGCGGCGGCGGCCGCGGCCTTGCGCCTGCGACCGACGAACAGGATCGCCAGCAAGCCGATCCCCCACAGCGCGCCGAGCGTCCACTGCAGGCGCGTGTAGCCGTGCAGGCGCTGCGGCGCTACCGGCGGCGGCTCGCTGACCTCGCGCGCGTCCTTCGCCAGCACGCTGCTCGCCTCGACCCAAACCTCGGGCAGGCCGGTGAGCGCGCTGCCATCCTTGCGCACGAGCGCCTTGGCGAGATCGTAGCGGCCCGGCTCGAGCGCGGTCCACTCGAAGTCGTAACGCAGCAGCTCGCCGTGCGGCCATGTGCTCAGCACGCGCAGCGCCAGCGGCGCCTTGAGCGTCGTCGGCGCCGGCACGAGCTCCGTGCCCGGCAGCACAACCTGCTCGACGACCGCGCGCATGCCGACGGTGGCGGCGCGTTCGTCGCGCTTCTGCGCGCACAGCGGCGCGGCGAGCAGCGCGATGGCGGCGGCCGCCGCGACGGCGAGGCGGCTCATCGCGCCCCCCTGCCGGCGAAGCCGCGGTTGCGGAAGAACTGGCGCAGGCGATGCACGAACGGCTGGTCGGTGCGCAGGAGCATGTGGTCGACGCCGCCGCGGCGCAGGTCGTCGGCGATGCGCCGGTGGTCGACGCCGACGGACGATCCGCGCGCGACGAAGCCGCGGCCGGTCTCGGCTTCCTGCGCGCGCAGGAAGCCCACGCCGCGCAGCATGACCTCGGCCGGATCGACGAACTGCACGACGGCGACCTCGTGCTGCTGCGCCAGCAGCGCCAGCGCCTGCGCGGCGCCGGGCTCGTGCAGGTCGCTGAGCACGATGATGATCGAGCGGCTGCCGAGCGTCGGGCGCAACTGCTGCAGGCGGCGCACGATGCGCGTCGACTCGTCGAACGCGTGCCGGCGCAGCTCGAGCAGCCACTGCATGACCTGGTCCTTGGCGAGGCTCGGCTCCACGCGCACCTCACGCGAGCCGAGCCCCATCACGCCGACCGGGCTGGTGCGATCGAGGCACGCGAGCGCGAGACCGCCGGCGACGTGCAGCGCCGTCTCGTACTTGCTGCGCGCGAGCGACGAAGCCACCATCGACGCCGAGGTGTCGATCAGGAGCCACGCCGGGATGCGGCGCTGCGCCTCGTACTCCTTGACGTGCACCTTGGCCGAGCGCGCGGTGACGCGCCAGTCGATCGACTTGACGGGGTCGCCGGCCTGGTAGAGCCGCGACTGCACGTAGTCGATGCCCGAGCCGAGGAAGCGCGAGCCGTCGAGGCCGTAGGTCAGGTCGTCGGCGAGGCGGCGCACGGCGATCGCGAACTTGCGCGCCTGCATCGGCTCGACGGCCGGCAGCCGTCCGGGCAGGTCCCGAGCCGGCACGCGTCCTTCGGTCGTTCCGGTCGTGGCCACGCGCGCGCTCACTTCTCCGACTCGCCGAGTATCTCCTGCAGCACCTGCGGGCCGGTGAAGCCGTCGGCCACCGCCTCGTAGGTCAGCCGCATGCGGTGCAGGATCACGTCCTCCGCCAGCGCGTAGAGGTCCTCGGGCAGCACGTAGTCGCGGCCGTGGATCAGCGCGCGGGCGCGCGACGCCTTGACCAGCGAGATGCCGGCGCGCGGACTGCAGCCGAGCGCGAGCTTCGGGTGCTTGCGCGTGCGGTTGACGATGGCAACGCAGTGTTCGAGGAACGCGTCGCTGACGTGCACCTGCGTGACGTCCTCCATCGCGCGCACCAGTTGCTCGCTGCTGCCCGTCGTCTGCTCGCCGAGCACGTCGAACTCGGTGCGCGCGACCGCGCCCTTGCCGTCGCGGCGCACGCCGAGCTGGGCGTTGCGCCGCAACACTTCCTTCTCCTGCTCGGCGGTCAGGTACTCCAGCCGGTGCAGCAGCATGAAGCGGTCGAGCTGCGCCTCCGGCAGATCGAACGTGCCGGCCTGCTCGACCGGGTTCTGCGTCGCGATCACGAGGAATGGCGCCGGCAGCGGGTAGGTCGTGTTGCCGATCGTCACGCGCCGCTCCTGCATGGCCTCGAGCAACGCGCTCTGCACCTTGGGCGCGGCGCGGTTGATCTCGTCGGCGAGCAGCAGGTTGGTGAAGATCGGCCCCTTGTGGGTGCGGAACTCGTGCGTCTTCTGGTCGAGGATCTCGCTGCCGACGATGTCGGACGGCAGCAGGTCGATGGTGAACTGGATGCGCGCAAACGCGAGATCGACCGTCTTGCTGACGGCCGCGACCAGCAGCGTCTTGGCGAGGCCGGGCACGCCCTGCAGCAGCAGGTGGCCGGACGTCAGCAGCGCGATCAGCACGCGCTCGACGACGACGTCCTGGCCGACGACGACCTTGCCGACGCGCGTGCGGATCTGGTCGAGGAACTGCCGGGTCTCGGGGAAGCGCGGGGCGGCGACGGCTTGCGGGGAGATCATGACGGGGCGGGCGGACAACGGGGTTGGATGCAGGTGCGGGGTGCGGATCAGCCGACGCGGTGGATCCACTTCGCGGCGAGCGCGCGCAGGTCGAGCGCGGGATCGTCGGCGCGGCCGAAGCAGGCCGCCTCGATGCGGGCTTGGTCGTCCGCCAGTTCGCGCTGGCCAGCGGCGTCGAGCCGCGCGCGCGCGGCGACGGCCGCCAGCACGGCGAGCGTCGAGAACGGCGTGACGGTCTCGGGCATCGCGATCGCCGGGCCGGCGGCGCCGCCGGGCGCCTTTGCCCGGATGAGGAAGAACCAGCCAAAGTAGGCGGCGAACGTCGCGGCGAGCACGAAGTACGCCCACAGCGGTTCGGCGGCGACCTGGCCGAGCGCGACCTGCGGGTCGACGGTGGCGAGGTCGGCGTCGTCGTAGCGCTGGTAGACGGCTTTGCAGCCGTCGACCTTCGGCTTGCCGAAGGTGAACGTCGACGGCGGCGCGCCGCCGTCGGCCGGCTCCAGCGACAGCAGCCACACGCGCTCGCTGACGACGCCGTCGCGGTCCTCCGCGAGACGCGACACCGACGCGCCCTGGTCGTCGGTCTTCTTGACGCGAAAGCCCGGCAGGTCGAGCTGCAGGATCGCGTCGAGCGCCGGCACGAGGCCCTTGGCCTTGGCTTTGATCTCGAGCGTGATCTTGCCCTCGTCGGCCTTGCGCTGGTCGAGCAGCTGCGTGACCTCGAGGTCCGCGAACGGCCGCGGTTCGGCGGCGGCCGCCGCGTCGATCACGACGGGCGAGCTGCCGACCGGCAGGATGGTGAAGCCCGACGTGTCGAGGAAGTCGAAGTCCAGCTTGATCTCCGGCACGCGGTCGACCTGCGGGCCACGCGCCTTCAGCAGCAGGTACGCGTACGGGCTGCGGCGCCACGCCGGGTCGTCGGTCGGCGCGCTGTCCATGCCCTCGCTGTTGAAGGTCACCGACAGCACCTCGAAGTGCTCGTCGAGCGCAGCGCTCGCGGCCTCCTGGAACTTGTCGCAGTAGTTCTCCAGCGGCCGACCGTAGTTGTAGGCGTACGGCTGATTGTTCTGGTTCGTCGCGTACTTCTGGAAGCCGCCGCTCTCGCGCTCGATCTCGGGCGAGTGCACGATGTCGACCTGCAGGCCGAACGGCTGCGTGCCGACCTGCGTCGAGCCGTCGACGCTGGCGACGAGCTTCAGCTCGCCGAGCAGGTCCTGGTAGTAGTCCCAGACCTTCTTGGCCTCGACGGCCTGCGGGTGGTCGCCGCACACCGCGAAGCCGGCCTCGAGGTAGCGGAACTTGACCTGCGGCTTCACCGCCGACATGCGCGTGAACAGCTGGTTGGCGAACATGCCGAGGTGGCGTTCGCGCGCGCCGGCGGGCAATGCGTCGATCGCCGCGCGGATCAGCGGCAGCTGCGAAGCGGCCAGCACCGTCTCCTCGTCGACGGCGCCGAGGTCGGACGCGCCGAGCGCGGCGTAGAACCACGTGTCGAAGGGCCGGATCGTCTCCTGATCGACGCGCAGCGCGCCCGCGACCTCGGCGTAGTGCTTCGCGCCCTCGGCGAAGAGGTCGAAGGCCTTGCGGCGGGCCTCGGCGAAGCCGCTGTCGCGCTTCGTCTCCTTGGCGAAGTTGTTGCCGTCGTGCAGCAGCGAGGCGACGACCGCGAGCAGCGCCCAGTGGCGACCGCGCGCCTGCAGCGCCTGCTGCGCGATCGTCAGCGCCGTGGCGTAGCCCTTCTGCACCTCGGCGAGCGTCTCCTTCTGCGAGCGCTTGGTCTTCTGCTGCTCCTGCACCGCCGGCAGGCGCCAGACGGTGGCGAGGTTGCGGCGCATCGTGCCGAGCAGGTAGCCGAGCAGCACCGGGTCCATTGCGCCGACGTCGCCGAAGACCTTCTGGATGGTCTCCAGGCGGTAGACCTCGGCGACGCTGTGCGCGCCGACGAAGGCCTGCGTCAGCAGTTGCTCGTCGACGCCGTCGATCGGCAGTCCGCGCAACCGCTCGACCCATTCGCCGAGCTCGGCGAGGTTGCGCTGCTGCTTGCTGCGCGTCAGCGGGATGCCGTTGGAGCGCTCGTCGAAGCCGTACATGAACATGTACGGATTGGTGCGCGAGCCGCCGTCGGCGTTCGGGTTGTGCGTGCGCGTCCAGACGCGCAGGAACTCGTTGGCGAGCTCCTTGCACAGGCGCGGATTGCTGGCGCCGAGCTTGGCGATGAACGGGAAGGCCTTCTCCGGCTCGTTGACCTTGAGGAACAGCTGCGCCGAGACGGTGGCGAAGTGCGGCTGCAGCGCCTCGGGCAGCAGCGCCGCCCATTCGGCGCCCGGCTGCGCCTCGACGAGGTCGGCCGGCTCGATGGCCTGCACCTGGCCACCGCCGCCGCGCCGCCGCTGCGTGTAGAACATGTTGCCGAACTCGTCGCGCTCGAGCACCGGGCCGAGCATGTCGGACTGCGAGTTGGCTTGGCTGTACGAGGCCTCGACGATCCAGCCCGACGCCAGCAGGCCGAGCGTCGGCTGCCACTGCGCGGCGAGCTGCGGCGCCTTGGCGAGCACCGCCTCGACGGCGGTCTTCTGCAGCTTGAGGCCATTGGCGCGGTAGGCGAGGTCGCCCGGCCGCTCGCTGAAGCCCTTGGCGACCTGGCCGCCGATCGTCGCGACGATCTCCATGCCGCGCTCGGGCCGCGCGGTGAAGCTCTCGGCGAGCCACGCCGGGCCGAGGTCGTCGCGCACCTTCGGCGCCAGCTCGACCGCGCGCCGCAGCGCCTCGGCCTTCTCGGCCTCGCCGATGTCGCCCTTGGCCAGCGCCGCCTGCGTCACCGTCCACGCGGTCTCGAGGTGCTCGTTGCGCTTCTCCTTCTGGAAGCGCGCGAGCGCGTGGCGCGCCATCAGGTTGAGCGCCTCGCGGTCGTTCTGCGCCTCGGCCTCGGCGAGCGTCGGCAGGAACGGCCCCATCTCGACCTCCTGGCCGATCGCCGACAGCAGCAACGCCGCCTCGCGGCGATCGAGCCGCTGCGCGGCCGCGGGTTTGGCGACCTCGGCGGCGAGCTGCGCCAGCAGCACCTCGAGCACGCTGCCGCCTTCGAGCGCGCGCTGCACGATCGGCGCGAGCGCTGGGACCTGCTTCTTGTCGAAGCCGCCCGGCGCGAGGCCGGCGAGCGCCAGCGCGTCGTCGAAGCCGAAGCGGTTCTTCTCCTGCAGGTTCGGCGGCACGCGCTGGTCCTCCTGGCGCGGCGGCGGGGTGAGCAGCGCCTTGAGGAAGTGCTCGTAGCAGCCGGCGCGCTCCTTCTCGGGCAGCGTCGCGAGGAACGCGCCGACCGCTTCCCAGCGGCCGAGCGTGACCGCGCGCTGGACCATCTCGCACTCGCGCTGCAGCCGCTTCTCGACGAGCTGCTGCTCGTTCGCGGCGGCAGCGAGCTCGGCAGCGCCGGCGGCCGGCGCCTTCGCGCGCGCAGCGGCGATCGCCTGCTCGAGTTCGGCGCGCACTTCGGGCGGCGCGTCCCCGCCGAGCTGCGCCAGCAGCGCCGCGAGCTCTTCGGCCGACGGCTCGCCTTCGACTGCCTGCTCGTTCGCCGCGGGTGGAGGCGTCGGCGCGACTGCGCCTGCCGGCTGCGGCTTGTCCTTCTCCTCGGCCGGGTCGTACGGCTTCAGCTCCGGCAGCGACCACGCCTGCAGGATGCTGGAGGGCCGGCGATCCCACTGCAGCTGCTTCCACTTCTGCACGCGCTGGTTGGCGCTCGCCGCGGCGGCAGCCGCCGCAGGATCCTGCGGCGCAGTAGTCGCCATCGCGCCGTTCGACTCGATCGTCTCGGCCGGCACGGCCGGCATGGCCAGCGGCTTGCCGACGACGGTCGTCCCGCGGATCAACCGCGCGCGCTGCAGGATCACCGGCTGACCGGTCACGGGGGTCTGCGCCGTCGTCGACGAGACGGACGAAAGCAGCGCGGCGACGGCGGCGATCGCGGCCGGGAGGGGCAGGCGCGGGGCGTTCAGCATGTCAGGAGGGGTCTCCGAGGCGGCGAAAGTACCAGAGCGGCGCAAAAGGACGAGGACGGACTCGTCCCGAGTCGGTCAGCCGGCGGCGAGCGTCGGCACGAGGCCGGCGAGATCGACGCGGCGGGCGGCGGCGACGGCGACGCGACGGCAATACTCCCGGCGCGGGATCGTGTAGGCGCCGAGCGACGCGAGGTGTTCGGTGACGAACTGCACGTCGAACAACTCGACGCCCGCGGCGAACAGCGAGCGCACGAGCGCGATGAGCGCGACCTTCGACATGTCGGTGGCGCGGTGGAACATCGACTCGGCCGCGAACAGCCCGCCGACCTGCACGCCGTAGACGCCGCCGACCAGCCGCTCGCCCTGCCAGACCTCGAGGCTGTGCGCGTGGCCGAGTTCGTGCAGCCGCGTGTACGCCGCCAGCATCTCCGGCAGGATCCAGGTGCCGTGCTGGCGGTCGCGGCCGCGTCCGCACTCGGTCATCACGCGCTCGAAGCAGCTGTTCCATGTCAGCGTGAAGCGGCCGCGGCGGATCGTCTTCTGTAGGCTGCGCGCGACGCGCAGCCGCTCCGGGTCGAGCAGCGCGCGCGGATCCGGGCTCCACCACAGCGGCACTGTCTCCTCGGAGTACCACGGGAAGATGCCGCTGCGGTACGCCAGCAACAGCCGCTCGGGCTCGAGGTCGCCGCCGAAGGCGACGAGGCCCTCGGCGTCGTAGTCGTCGGGATCGGGGAAGCGCCCCGGCGGCCGCGCCGACAGCAGCAGCGGCGGGACGGCGTGCTTGCTCATCCGCGTTCCTTGAGCCGCCGCAGCGCCGTGTGCTGGTCCTCGCGGTCGGCGAGCTCGAGCACCTCGACGTCGCCGTCGTCGCGATGGCGGAAGTAGACGCGCAGGCCGAGCGACGCGCGCAGGCTCCAGGTGTCCTGGCCGCCCAGCTGCTTGACCTCGAGGCCGGGGTAGCCGTGGCCCTCGGTGCAGAACAGCAGCACCGCCTGGATCGCGCGCTCGACCGCCTTGCGTTCCTTGTGTTCGAGCGACTTGTAGAACGACGGCAGGAAGCGCGGCAGCAGGAAGCGCCGCTCGTCCTTCACGATCGGCTCGGGCTGCGGCTTGCGCCGGCGCTTGCCCTTGGGCAGCAGGGCGTCGAGTTCGGCGACCTCGGCCTCAAGCTCGCGGACGCGCGTCTGGCCGACGGCGAGCTGGCGGCGCAGCGCGCGATCGGCCTCGCGCAGGCCCTCGCACTCGCTCTCGGTCTCCTTGAGCTGGCGCTGCAGGTCCTTTAGGTCGCGCGGCACGGGCGACGGCGCGGGCGCCTTCGGCGCGCTCGCCTCGGCGCGGCGCCGCGCGAGTTCGGCATCCGCTTCGTCGAGCCGTCGCTGTATCTCGGTCTCGCGCTCGTGCGCGCGGTTCTGCGCTTCGCGGGCGCGCTCGAGGTCGGCGCGCAAGCGCATGATCTCGGCGTTGCGCAGCGTCAGCAGCGGATCGGCCGCCGGCGCGCCGGATTCGTCTTCGTCATCGCCCACTGCCGTGGCGGCAACGGGCGCGGCGGGCGCGAGCAGCGCCAGCACCTTGTCGAGGCGCTCGGGCTCGCGCTGCTCGGCGAGCAGCGGCGCCAGCACGCGGGATGGCGCCTTGGCCAGCCGGAAGCCGCCCTTGGGCGTCAGGCCGAGTTCGCGCGCGAGGTCGCGCAACGCCTTCACCGGCACAAGGTGCTCGAGCAGCAGCGCGAGCGGCAGGTCGCCGCCCTCCCCGAGCACGCGCTCGGCGAGCTTCTTCAGCGCCACCGAGCGGTCGTTCACGCGCGACCTCCGCCGTCGGCCCGCGGCCGGATCGGCGTCACCGGGTACACCGGATACGCGCCGCGCGCGTCCCACTCGCGCTCGATCGCCTCGCGCTCCTGCGGCGTCATCTCCGGCGCGTCTTGCCCCGACCGCCACGCCACCCACTCGACTGCGTCGAACGGCGCGCCGACGAGCACGCCGACCTTCCACAGCACGAACGACGGGAACAGGAACACCGACAGCGGGTCGCGCGTCTCGCGCGGCAGCGAGCGGTAGTAGATCCACAGCGGCACAAAGGTCGCGACGTCGACCGGGATTCCAACCGTGAAGCCGACGGTGCCGCCGACTGTCGCCGGCAGCCGCGTGAACAGCGATCGGCCCTGGCCGGCATCGACCAGCGCGTCGGTGTAGCGCACGACCGACGTGCAGGAGGCCGCGGCCAGCGCCGCGGCGAGCAGGGCGCAGCGGACGGCGCGCGCCCCCACCACGTCACTTGCCCTTCGTCTGCGCTGGCTCGCGGCGGACGAACGACATCCTCCGGATCGTCCACCTATCCTGGAGCTCTGCCGGCGGCGTCTTGAACGCCAGCATCAGCCGCTCGTCGGTCGCGTTGAGCACCTCGAGCGTGCGCAGCTTCCACACCGACTGCTGGCCCTGGCCGGCGGCGAGCCCGGCGCCGCTCTCGCAGTTGAAGAGCACCGCGTAGAGGAAGTCCATCGGCACCGACAGGTCCTTGCGCGGCCACAGCACGTCGAGCACATGGTCGTTCACGGCCTGCTTGCTGCCCGGCAGCGTGCCCGGATCGACCTTGGGGCTCTGCAGCACGAAGTCGCTCGACTTCAGCGCGCTGCCGCCGGCGGCGATGATTTGGCCTTCGAGGTACGTCGTCGGCTTCTCGATCGCGTCGGACATGCCGCGCTTGTTCTGCACGACGATCTCGACCTTGCGCTGCAGGCTGCCGATCTCCTCGAGCCAGCCGCCGGAGCGCGTCGCGTCCGATATCGCGCGCTTGCACGCCTCGATGCGTTCCTGCTGCGCGTTGACGAACCACAGGCCGATCGGAGTCAGGAGCAAGGCGGCCAGCACGATGCCCTTGTAGAGGTCCAGGTCGCGAAAGAGCTTGTTCATCGGCCGGACTCCTTGGCGGCGACCTCGTTGGTGGAACCGTCCGCGCGCGACGGCGCCGCGCCTACGCTCGTGGCAGCGGCGCTGCGGCTCGCGCCGAAGGCCTGGAAGGCGTCCTTCACCTCGAGCGTGATCGTGTAGTACGCGCCGGCGACGCCCGACTCGGCGGCGTCTTTGAACTGGTCGACCTTCTCGTTCTCGCCGCCCTTGCGCGGGTCCGGCTTCTCGAACGGCGAGTCGTCCTTGGTCAACTCGGCTTCGAGCGCCGACTTGAGCGCGGCGTGGCGCGAGCGGAAGTCGTCGCCGCGGAAGGCGATCACGAACATCAGCCGGCGGTTCGGCGCCGTCATGCTGAGGTCGATCTTGGTGACCAGGAAGCGGCCGAGCGTCGGCTCGAGCTCCTTCATGATCTCGGCCCAGCGCACCAGCACGGCAAGGCCCGACTCGACCGACACGTCTTCGTAGATGCCGGACTGCTTCTGCTTCTGCTCGGCGACGAGCTTGAGCTTGTCGCGGACGAAGCGCACGCGGTCCTGCACCGGCATCGCCGCGAGCTCGGCCATCAGGTCCTTGCTGGTGTAGTCCTTGCCCTTCTGCTGCTCGACGCGGAAGTGGTCCGGCTTCTCGAACCAGCCGGAGCGGAACACCGAGTTCAGCATGCCGTAGAAGCTGACCTTCTTCGGATCCTTCGGATCCTGGTAGGTGCTGCCCAGGCGCAGCTCGAGATTGCCGAGCTCGACCTGCTGGCTGTTCCACTGCACGAACAGAGCCAGCAGCCCGAGCATGCTCGCGATCGCCAGTGGGAACTTCGCGCGCTCGAAGCCGCGCGTCAGCACGAGGTCTTCCTGGCGCAGCTGGAAGCCCTCGGGGCCGCCGAGCCGCCCGAGCGCGAGGCCGATGGCGGTCGCAATGCGCGGGCCGAGGTCGGCGGCCTGCTCGGGCGACAGCTCGTGCTGCAGCTTGCCGAGCACGTCGAGCGGCTGCGGCGCCACGCCGAACACGGCAGCGAGCATCGCGCTGGTGCCGGGAAGGCCGGCGGCGCCGCCGGTGACGTAGACAGCGCGCAGGCCGTCGGCGCGACCCGAAGCGGTCAGGTAGCGTGTGAGTTCGCGGGCGAGACGCTGCAGCCACGCGGCTTGCGCGGCCTCGATCTCGCCGTGGTCGACGGTCACCGTGCGAGTCGGCTCGCCCGACGCCGCCGCTTCACCCTCAGCGACGGCCGGCGCGGCCGCCTGCGCGGCGTCGATCGTGACATCGCCGCCAGCGAGCAGGCACTGATGCACCGCCGCGCGCGCAGCGACCGGGTCGAGGCGGTGCTTGCGCGCGACTTCGTCGGCGACGGCGCTCTCGCCGATGCGCAGCGCCCGCATCTCGACGAGTTTCTCACCCTCGACGAGCAGCACCTTGACGCTACGCGAGCCGACGTCGACGACGGCGGTGATGCGCGGCACATCCGTCGCCTCACCCTCGGCGGGCGCAAACGCGCCGGCGAAGTGGGCCGCGCGCCAGAGCGCCATGGTGTCGAGGTCGACGTCCTCGGGCTCGACGCCCGCCGACGCGAGTTCGGCGAGCTGCATGCGCAGCCCGGCCTTGGGCACCGATGCGACCATCACGCGCGTGCCACCGCTGGCGCTGGCGCCGAGCTCGAGGAAGTCGACGACCATGTCGTCGATCGCCTGGCTCTGGATCTCGCCCTCGATCTCGGCCTTGACGACCTTGCGGATCACGTCGTGGCCCTGGAACGGCAGCTCCAGCGTGCGCAGGACCGCTTCGCGGCACGGGTGGCCGAGCGCGATCTCGCCCTTCATGCCCTCGGCGATGGCGGCCTTGGCGATGGCGGCGACCGTGGCGCAGCGCGCGACCTGATCGGCGGTCGGAGCGCCGGCGGAGCCGACGTGGACGCGCAGCAAGCGGGCGCGCCTGTAGCTGCCGTCGAGTTCGACGACCTTGACTGCCAGGTCGCCGGGGTCGATGCCAATGCTCCTCATGGTGTTTTCCTGTCGCTTCGCCGCTTCGGGGGTCGCGCGCGGCGGACGCGGTCAGCGACCGGCCGCCGCGGGTTCACGCCCGGGCGGTCGGCTGTCACGGTCGTAGCGTGCCCGTTGTTCGTCGTCGAGCAAGGCTCGAATGCGTTGTTCCGTCGCCGTCCGCAGGGCGAGCATCTCCCCCATCTGCGGCTGCGGCAGCTGGCTGCCATGGGCCGTCAGCAGGATCGCGATCTCGCGCTCGCGCTGGTGCTGCAGGACGTGGAGTACTTGGCGGACTTGGGCCTGCCGCAGGCCGTAGCGCGCGCCGAGGTCGGCGGCGTAGGCCTGCTCCGCGGGCGGGATCTCGCGGTCGTCGCCGCGCGGCGCCGCGGCGTAACCCGCGAAGGCGCCGGCGACGAAGCTCGCCGACGCCACGCCGAGGATCCACAACCGCAGCGAGGCCATGGCGCGCGACCGCTCAACGGCTCCGCTCGGTGGCCGGCGGCGGCACAGCGCCCGACTGGATGCGAATGTCGAGTTGGTGGATATCCTGCTCCAGCGCCCCCGGCGAGGCCTGCAGCGTGTCCGTTCGGGTCGGGCCGATCATCCCCGCATGCCACAGCGCGCCGACGGCCGCCACGATGGCAGCGGCGACCAGCACCTGGCGGCAGACGCGAATCGCCGTAGCGACGAGATCCGCCTGCTCGAGTTGCTGGCGAGTCGGCAGCTGGCGTGCGGCGGCGACGACGCCGGCGGCGAAACGCGCCGACGGCTGCCGTGCCGACCCGGCGGCGGTGCGCAGCAGCGCGCGCTGGGCCCGGGCCGCGTCGACGGCGCGGGCGAGTTCGGGTTCGACGAGCAGGCGGGCGGCGAACGCTGCGGCCGCGTCGGCTGGCAATTCGCCGTCGAGGTGCCGCTGCAGGAGGGAGTCATCGCGCTGGGTGAGGGTCATCGGGAGCCTCCGCGGGGCGCGGCTTCGCCGACGCCCGGCAGCAGTTCAGGGTGCAGACGCAACATTGCCTCCTTGACGCGCTGGCGGGCGCGGAAGAGGCGGGATTCGACGGTGCCGATCTGGATCTGCAGCACCTCGGCGATCTCGGTGTACGACAGGTCCTCGAACTCGCGCAGCACCAGGATCGTGCGGAACTTCTCGGGCAGCGCATCGACGATCGCGCGCACGGCGACGGCGGTCTCGGCGGCGACCATGGGGGCCGACGGGTCGTCGACGCGGGCGGTCCGCGCGTCGAAGGCTACGTCGTCATCGACCAGCTTCAGGCGGCGCGTGCTGGCGCGAGCGAGGTGGTCGGTCGCGGCGTTGACCGCGATGCGGTAGAGCCAGGTGAAGAACTGCGAGTCGCCCTGGAAGGTGTGCAGCTTGCGAAAGACCTTGAGGAAGACCTCCTGGGCGAGGTCCTCGCACTCGACCTGGTCGCGGCAGTACCGACCGCACAGCCGGACGACGCGGTCCTGGAAGCGCTCGACCAGCGTCGCGAACGCCGCTTCGCTGCCGGCGAGGATGGCCTCGACCAGGTGGGCGTCAGAGCTTTCGGGGCGCGATTGCAAGGCGAACACAGGCCCGTTGGAGGGGCCGGACGGCAGTTTCTTCCCACCCGGTCAGGACGGCGGGCGCGGGGCCTCGAACAGGTGCCCCATCTTCTCCCGCTTCGTCTGCAAGTACTTCTGGTTGTGATGGTTAGAAGCGACAACCAGCGGCACTTGGGCGGCGACTTCGAGGCCGTAGCCCTGCAGGCCGGAGAGCTTCTTGGGGTTGTTGGTCAGCACCTGCATCCGGCGGATGCCGAGGTCGTGCAGGATCTGCGCGCCGGTGCCGAACTCGCGCTCGTCCGGGCGGAAACCCAGGTGCACGTTGGCCTCGACGGTGTCCATGCCGCTGTCCTGCAGGGCGTAGGCCTTGAGCTTGTTGGCCAGCCCGATGCCGCGGCCTTCCTGGCTGATGTAGAGCACGACGCCGCGGCCGGCTTCCTGCACGCGCTGCATCGCCAGCTGCAGCTGCGGGCCGCAATCGCAGCGCAGCGAGCCGAAGGCGTCGCCGGTGAGGCACTGGCTGTGCACGCGCACCAACACGGGCTCCTCGATCGGCGGAAAGCGGCCGTTCTCGCCGACGCGCGGGATGCCGACCGTCAGCGCCATGTGCGTGCGGCCGTCGACGATGCTGCGGTAGGTGTGGCAGTCGAAGTCGCCGTGCATGGTCGGCATGCGCGCGACGGCGACGCGCTCGATCAGGCGCTCGCGGCGGCGGCGGTACTCGACGAGGTCGGCGATGCAGCCGAGCTTGAAGCCGTGCCGTTGGCAGAACGCGATCAATTCGGCCACGCGCGCCATCTCGCCGTCGGACTTGATGACCTCGCAGATGACGCCGGCGGGCTGTAGACCGGCGAGCCGACACAGGTCGACGACGGCCTCGGTGTGGCCGGCGCGCACCAGCACGCCGCCCTCGCGGGCGCGCAGCGGGAAGACGTGGCCCGGGCGCGTCAGGTCCTCGGGCTTGGACTGCGGGTCGACGGCGACCTGGACGGTGCGGGCGCGGTCCTTGGCCGAGATGCCGGTGGTGACGCCCGACGCGGCGCCGACCGAGACGGTGAACGCCGTGCCGTAGCGCGACGTGTTGTCGGCGACCATCGGCGGCAACTGCAGGCGGTCGCAGATCTCGGCGTCGAGCGCGAGGCAGACCAGGCCGCAGGCCTCGCGCGACAGCAGCGTGATCAGTTCTTGCGAGGCGAACTGGGCGGCGAAGCACAGGTCGCCCTCGTTCTCGCGGTTGGGGTCGTCGACGAGGACGATCGGCCGGCCAGCCTTGAGCTCGTCGAGCAGTTCGGGGATCGGTGCAAACGTCATGTCGTGTCGCCGTCGGACCGGGGCGCGGGGCCGCGCATCCTAGCCGATGCCGAGGTAGTCGCGCGCGATGCGCTTCACCTGCTGATAGGCCAGCGCGGCGTCGCGCCGCTGTCGCAGAACCGCCGGCGCCATGGGCGCGCCGGCACCGCGGCGCGAGCGACCTGGGGTTTGCCCTCCAGCGGCGACCACGGCGCGACCGAACGTAGATGCGGCAAAGGCGTGGTCGGGCCACCGGGTTCCGAGGCAACGGGAATGAGACGTACTCTGCTGGAAGTGATCTGCGGGGTTACGGCCTTCGGGCTGCTGGCCTCGCTGCATCAGCAGGTCTCCCGGCTCGAGGCCCAGCAGCACGACGTCAGCGCCCTCGAACGCAAGGTCGCGCAGATCACCGAGTCCGCCGCGGTGATCGATCCCCGCGACGAACTCGTCGCGCTGCGCCGCCTCGCCGCCGACAACGAGACTCGCGTCCGCCAGCTCGAGGCGCAGCTGCAAGCGGCGCAGATCGGCTCGATGCAGGCCGCCGCGGTAGCCGCCGAACTCGCCAGGGCGCGTCACGACGCCGCCGCGATGAAGGACCAGTTGGCCAGCGACTTCGAGCGCCAGCGGCAGCTCGTCGACGGCTATCTGCGCGAGGTGCGCAAGAAGGAACAGGACGCGGCGCTCAAGCTGTCGGAGACGCAGGCGAGCCTGCAGCAACTCCAGCAACGTCTGCAGCGCGACTCCGGCGAGCTGACGCGGCGGATGCTGCTGCCGACGATCCAGCTCAACGGCGAGGACACCGTCGGCTCGGGCACGCTGGTGTTCTCCGGCCCCAACGCCAAGAAGGACGGCAAGGTCGAGAGCTACGCGCTGACCTCGTACCACGTCGTCCGCAACATCCTCGCCGACACGCCCAAGGCCCACGCCGAGGGCTTCGACGTGACCGTGTACCTGCCTGGCGAGCGCTTCGTCGTGAAGGGCCGCATGGTCGCCCACCAGGTCAAGATCGACGCCGCGCTGATCCAGCTCGAGAGCGAGCGCAAGCTGCCGTTCGTCGCCGTCGCGCTACCGCGCGCACAAGCCAAGGGCGTCAAGGTGTGGGAGCCGGTCTGCTGCGTCGGCTGCCCGCTCGGCAACGACCCGGTGCCGAGCCACGGCGAAGTCAGCTCGCTGCAGAACGACCTCAACGGCGCCAACTATTGGATGATCAACGCGCCCGCGTACTTCGGCAACAGCGGCGGCGGCGTCTACCGCGCTGACACGCGCGAGCTGATCGGCGTGTTCAGCAAGATCTACACGCACGGCAAGAACACGCCGGTCGTGGTGCCGCACATGGGCCTGTGCACGCCGATCGAGTCGGTCTATGAGTGGCTGAAGGCCGAGGGCTACGACCACGTGCTTGGCGGCGAGGTCGACGCGACGCCGCCGACGCCCGGCAAGTGACCGGTGGCCACGTCGCCGCTCAGAGCCGGCGAAACAAGCGCGTCTCGGGCTCTGCATGGCCGCGCTAGCGCCCACCAGAGGCAATCTGAGAGCCCGTAGAAGGATTTCTTCTCGGGCTCTCAGTGCAGGCGGCGCAAACGGCGGGCGAGGCGGCGCAGTTCCGGGCTGTCGACGCCAAGCTCGCTGGCCACGCGCAGGCCATCGCGCGCCTCGTCGTCGCGGCCGAGGTGGCGCAGGTAGCGGATGCGGGCGCCGAGCAGGCGCGCATCGCGCGGCTGCGACTTGAGCGCGTCGTCGACGAGCTCGATCGAGCGCTTGGGATTGCGGCGCCGGTCGAACGACTCGGCCATCGCCAACAACACGTCGGGCTGGCCCGGCGCGATCGCGAGCGCGCGCAGCAGCAGGTCGAGCGCCTCGTCGCCGCGGCGCATACGACCGAGCGCCAGCGCGGCGTAGTAGTGCGCCGGCCAGAACTCCGGCTGCAGGTGCGCCCACATCTGCAGCTCGGCGAGCGCGGCCGCCGGTTTGCGGCCGTGCGTGGCGCGATCGCAGGCGCGCGCGAACCGCGCCTCGAAGTCGGCGACATCGAGCTGCAACAGCGCGCGCACGCCCTGATCACGCACCTCGAGTTCCTCGACGGCGCGCAAGCCGGCGCCGATCTCGGCGCGCGCCATCACGCGCTCGCCGACGGCGAGCAGACAAAGGCCGAGGGTCACGCGGTCCTCGCCGGCCAGCAGACCGCGCAGTTCGCGCAGCGCCGGCACGAGGTCCGGCGGCGCGTCGTGGCGACCGAGCTGCGCGTGCAGACACTCGAGCAGAACGCCGCCACCGCGCGACGGATCGTCCCATTCGTCGGCGCGCAGCGTGCGCTCGCGCAAGCGTCGCAGGCCGTGCAGCGTGAACTGCCAGGCGTCGGCGGCGCGGCCCTCGGCGAAGCTGAGCTGCGCGAGGTGCGAGAAGAAGTCCGGGTGGCCGTCGATGTCGAGACCCTTCTGCCACAGGTCGCGCGCGCCGTCGCGCTCGCCGCGGCGGGCGAGCAGCAGACCGAGGTGTTCGAGGCCGCGCGGCGACGGCGGGTCGAGCGCGACGGCGCGCTGCAGCCACGCCATCGCCCGCAGGTCGTCGCCCATCTCGGTCAGTTGCGCGGCTACCTCGACGCAGCCTTCGCCGTCGCCGGGATTGGCCTCGTAGCAACGGTCGAGCAGCCGGCGCACGACGTCGCCGTCGAGGCGTTCGCCATGCAGCGCCTGCGCGGCGGTGGCGTTGGCGAGGCGCAGCGCGAGGCCGAAGCCCGGGTCGACCGCGAGCGCGTCGACGAACGGCTGCACCAACGCTTCCTTGTCGTCAGGGCAGACAATGTCGAGCGCGCCACTGATCAGCTTCTCGCCGTCGAGGCCGCGCAGGAACAGCGCGAACGCCGCGCCGCTGCGGGTCAGCAGGCCCGACGGCGGCTCGCGCCACGACAGTTCGAGATGGCGCGCGAGGTGGCGCGCCAGCTTCATCAGGCCGGGCACCGGATCGTCAACCGCGACCATGCCGGCGAACGTCGTCGTCACCGCGTCGTCGTCATCCTCGTCGTGATGCACGGCGAACTCGACGCGCAGACCGCCATCGACCGGCTCGAGCATGCCGGCGACGATCGCGCGCACGCCGAGTTCGGCGGGCACCATCGCGAAGGCGTCCTCGCGGTCCGGCGCGTGGTCGAGGTCGACCCAGGTGACGGGGCCGTTGTCAGCCATCGTCTGCATCTCCAGCATCGCCGTCGGCCCAGGCTGGCCTTCGTTGAGCACGAGATGGACGAAGTCGGGGATGCGGCGCGCGAACAACCCGGAGTCGACGGCGCCCCAGTCGCCCCGTCGCTTGCCGAGCGGCAGGAACATCACCTCGGGCACCTCGGGCCCGAGTTCGTCGCCAGGTTCGTAGGTCTCGTCCATCGTTCAGCCCGGCGGCCAGGCCAGCGGTCGGCCGGCGAGCACGTGCACGTGGAGGTGGAACACGGTCTGGCCGGCGCCCGCGCCGTGGTTGATCACGTAGCGCGCATCAGGATAGCCCAGCTTGGCGGCGAGGTTACGACCGACGAGCAGCAGATGGCCGAGCGTCGCTTCGTCTTCCGGTCCAGCGTCGACGAGACCGCGCAGCGCCTGCTTGGGGATCACCAGCGCGTGCAGCGGCGCCTGTGGGTTGACGTCGCGGAAGGCAACGCAGCGGTCGTCCTCGTGCAGCAGCGGCGCTGGGATCTCGCCGCGCAGGATACGGGCGAACACGTTGGACGGGTCGTAGCTCACTGGTGCGGGTCGCGGCCGGGCGCGGGCGCGCTCGGCTGGGCGAAAGTAGGGCGCAAGGGGCCAGCCGCAAGAGCGCGTCTGACGACTTGCCGTCCCGCCTTCGCGCCAAGACTGCCAGCGGCTACCCTTTGCGGCCAGAATGGCCCGCCACCGCCCCCTCACGATCGGCATCGCCGGCGGCTCCGGCAGCGGCAAGACGTCGCTCGCCCGCACGCTCGTCGAGATGCTCGGCCCGCGGCGGTGCGCGTGGCTGGACCACGATTCGTACTATCGCGACCTCGCGCACCTGACGCCCACGGAGCGCGCGGCGATCAACTTCGACCACCCGGACAGCCTCGACAACGCGCTGCTCGCCGGGCACGTGCGCGAGTTGCGCGCCGGCCGCGCCGTCGAGCGGCCGTGCTACGACTTCGCCACGCACTCGCGCACGGCGACGACGCTGCACATCGACTCGCGGCCGCTGGTCGTGTGCGAGGGCATCCTGCTGCTCGCCGTGCCCGAGTTCGCCGACAGCTTCGACCTACGCGTCTTCATCGACACGCCCGCCGATGTGCGCATCCTGCGCCGGCTGCAGCGCGACATCGTCGAGCGCGGCCGCACCGTCGAGTCGGTGGCGCGCCAGTACATAGAGACGGTGCGTCCGATGCACGAGCGCTTCGTCGAGCCAGCGCGCGCCACCGCCGACCTGGTGCTCGACTGGCGCCACGAGCCCAAGCAGTGGGCCGCGACGGTGATCGCGACGCTGCGCGGCATGAAGGCCGCGAACCCCGCGGCGCGAAGAGCGGCCGCCGAGGCGTGAACGCAGCCGCTCAGCGCACGCGCAGACCGGGCGGCATCAGCGCGTAGACCTTGGCCGCGCCGTCGCCCGGCGACCGCCGCGGCGAACATCGAGCCGAACAGCGAGTCAGCGAAGGTAGGACGGCGCCGCGACGGGCGCGAGGGACTGGCGCGCAGCGTGGCCGGTCGCCGCCGCATCCTGTCGGGCCCGCGGTCGGCCGCCTTGCCGCGCCGCCGCAGCCACCGCTAGAGTCCTCGTCCGCGCGCCCGTAGCTCAGCTGGATAGAGCACTGGTTTCCTAAACCGGAGGTCGTGGGTTCGACTCCCGCCGGGCGTACCACCACGCGTTCGAGCTTCGCGCAGCGCGACGATCGCGCCTCGAAGCCGCCGAAACGAGCCCACAGCAGCCCCGATCCCGCAGTCGCTCGCCGCGTTGCGGCGGCGACCCGGAGTTCGGCTGCAACGAGCGGCGCCGCGCCGTGGGTTACAGCTCGACGTCGACCGTCTGCCCGGCAACCACTTCGACCGTGCGCTTGCGCGTCGGTTCGACCGGGACCTGATTCTGGCCCTGCTGGCCCTGGCGGCCGCCGAAGCGTCCGCCGAACTGGCCGCCGAACTGACCACCGAGCGACTCCATCGATTCGAGCGTGATCTCCCACGGGCCCGGCCGCAGGCCTTCGATCGTGCCCTTGCCGCGACGCAGCACGCCGAGTGCGGGCGCCGGCGCTGGCTCGGCGCCGAGCCAGCGCGCGCGCACGGCGCCGAAGCCGTTGTTGCCGGTCACCGAAACGCGCACCTTGCCGGCGCCGGCCAGCACGACCTCGGGCGCGGCGGTGGTGGCACCGCGCGCCGGCGTGACCTTCACCGCCGCAGACGCGAAGTCCTTGGCCGAGGCCTGCAGCTCGAGTTCGACGTCGGGATCGACGCCACGGACCTCGAACGCGCCCTGCGCGTCGGTGCGGATCGTGCCACCGGCGCCACCGCCCATGTTCATGCCCGGCAGGATGCCCTCGACGGCGTCGCCGATGGCCGCCGCCGGATCGTCGCCAGCGCGCGGCCGGCGCACGCGGATGCGCGCGCCTTCGATCGGCTTGCCGGTCGAATCCTTCACCACGCCGCGCACCGTCGTCATGTCGAGGTCGACGTCGACGACGTTCTCGCCGTTGCGCAGGAAGATCGTCACCATCGTCGGCATCGCGCGCGCGCCGTGCGTGACGCGCAGCCGGTGCTCGCCCTCGGGCAGTTCGGCCATCTGGTAGACGCCCATGTCGTCGGTGCGCTGGTTGCGCCCGCCGCCGCCACGGCCGCCGCGACCGCCACCGCCGAAGGCCTCGGCCATGCCGCCGAACGCGTCCTGAATGGCGTCGCCTTCGCCGGCCGCCGGGCCCTCGCGGAAGGCCACGCGCGCGCCGGCCAACGCCACGCCGTTCTCGCGCACGATGCCGCGCAGCGTCGCCGTCGGCGTCTTGGTCAGTTTGACCGCGGTCGTCTGCTGGTCGGCGATCGGCGCCCACGTCCACGGCTCCTCGGCCGGCGCGCCTTGTGCGTTCGCGCCGCCGTTCTGGCCGCCCATGCGCATCGCGAACATGCCGCGCATGCCGCCATTCGGCGCGCCGAGGCGAAACTGGTGGCTGCCGGGCGTCAGGTGCTCGAAGCGCGCGAGGCCCTGCGCGTCGGTGCGCTTCTGCGCCGTCTCGCCGTCCGGCGCGCGGTGCTCGACCATCGCGCCGACCACCGGCTTGTCGGCAGGATCGACGACGGCGACCTGCGCGATGCCGCCGATGACGAGTTTCGCGGTGTACTCGCTCGGGCCTTCGGCGCCGAAGGCCAACGCCTCGCTGGCGAACGGCGCGAAGCCGCGCGCCTCGACCTCGATGGTCGACTGCTGCGCCGGACGATTGAGCGTGATGCGGCCGTCGCGGTCGGTGCGCCCCTGCGCGAGACCGCCGGCAGCGCCGCCCGGCACGAAGCGTCGCCACTGTCGCGGTATGCCGCGCCGTATCGCCGCCATCTCGTCACCGCCCTGCTGGCTGGCGAACGCGACCGACGCGCCCTGGATCGGCTTGCCGTCGATCGCGTTGACGACGGTGACGGTCAGCACCGGCACCGGATCCAGCTTGAGCGAGCCGAGGTCGAGGTTGCCGCCCTTGGGCAGTTCGATGTCGCCGCGTTCGAGCGGCGCGTAGCCGAGCGCCTCGATGGTCAACGACAGCTTCTGGTTGGCCTTCGGCCGCAGGTTGGCGACCGTGACGGCGCCGCCCGGGTAGTCGCTGGCGCGGCGGTTGTTCATGCCGCCCATGCCGCCCCACAGGCCCATGATGTCGGCCATGCCGACGCCGCCGCGCAGGCGGTCGCGCACGGTCATGCGCTCGACGGCCGTGCCCGACTTGGCGTCGGCGACGGTGAACGTCACCGTCACGCCGGCGTCGTAGCGCAACGTGACGTTGCCGCCCGGCTGCGCCTCGACGCGCGCGCTGCACACCGTGCTGCCGGCGAAGCCGCCGCCGGTGCGCGCGACCCACACGCGGTAGGTCTCGCGCGCGAGGCCGCGCAGCTCGAAGCGGCCGTCGGGCCCGATCGTCGCCGTGCGCTCGCCGAAGCCGATGCCGGCCTCGTCGAGCATCGCGTCGAGGTCGAAGCCCATGCCGCCCATCATCCCCGCCATGCCGCCCATGCCGTTGGCGTCGTTCTGCGGCATCTGCGGCTTGCGCGCCGCCATCACCTGCAGGCCCTTGGCGTCGGCCGGCAAGCCCGCGACGACGCCGGCGATGACGCCGCCGACCGCCATGGTCACCAGCACGCCGCGCAACTCGCCGCCGGCTTGCACCGTCATCGGCTGCGTCTTCGCCGTCGGGTGCTCGGGGTGGCGCGCGCGCAGCGTCAGGTCGCCGGGCGCTACGTGCGCGAGCTCGAAGTTGCCGCTGTCGTCGGTGATCACCGCCTCGCCACCGCGCAGGACCTCGACCTCGCCCAGTTCGGGAATGTCGAAGTCCATGCCCATCATGATGCGGCCTTCCCACTCCTGCACGCGGTCGACGCGCGCGCCGATGACCGGCGCGCCGTTGGCGGTCAGCACCCGGCCCGAGACGATGCCCGCCGCCTGCAGTTGCAGGTCGCCGACGTCGACGTCGACGTCCTTCGGCCGGTCGAAGCGGCGATCGAGGACGGCGAAGCCGCGGCCGAGCGCGCGCAGGCTGACGCCGCGCGAACTGCCCTTGGCGACGACGCGGAAGCGACCTTCGGCGTCGGTCTTGACCTCGACGCGATCGGTGAGTTGCTCGCGCACCGAACGCAGCATCGCGGCAGGATCGAAGCCGCCGCCGTCGACCATGTCCTCCATGTCGCGCGCGTCGAAGGACTCCGGGTCGAAGCGGCCGTTGCCGTTGGCGAAGCCAAGGCCCGGCGCGGCGCTGACCACGACGCCGGCGAGCGGCCGGCCGTCGGGGTCGACGACGCGGCCCTTGAGGCCTGGATTGCGCTCGTCGACGCCGCTGCCGACCACGCCGGCGACGCGCTCGGGGGCCGGCGCGTTGGCCGGGGCCAGCGGCGCCGCCTCGGTGGGCGGCGGGGCGCTAGCCGGGGCGGCCGGGGACTCGCCAAGGGCCGCAGCCGGCGCCGGTAGCGGGGTGGGCGCGCCAGAACCGAGGGCAAGCCAGACGCCAGTGGCGAGGAGCAGGGTGGCCGCGAGGCCGAGAACGATGGGGCGATTCGAGCGCATTGGGTGAATCAGGGAACCAGCAGACTAGCGGAGAACGCACCGTTGCCGGCAGGAGGGATTGCCTGTCGGCGGGTTCGAGGGGACGGGCAAGACGCCGGTTCGCGGGTCCTGCCGGGCGCGCCCCTCACCGCGCCCACTGCGCGAGGTACTCCTTCATGCGCAGCTTCTTCACCGTGTTGGTCGAGCTCATGTAGCGGATCACGCCGTACACGTCGCGCTCGGGCGCCCACGGCCGGTCGTAGCGGCCGAACACCCAACTGATGCCGGTGTACGAGTTGGGATCGCGGCCATCGAGCGCGTAGCGGTTGTTGAGCTCGATCAGCATGCCGAACGCTTCCTGCGGCGCTCGCGTCCACTCGAGCACCTTCTTGCCCCACAGCATGCGCAGGTAGTTCTGCATCACGCCGGTCGCGCGCAGTTGCGTCTGCGCGGCGTTCCACACCCGGTCGTGCGTGCGCGACTGCGCGAAGTCCTCGAGCGCGTAGAGATGCTCGCGCGGGTCGGCGGCGTGCTTGCCGAGCGTCGCCTTGGCCCAGTCGGGCAGCGACTCGAAGTCCTCGTAGTCGTCGCGCTGCGCCGCGTAGTTGAGACCGAGCTCGCGCCATGTGATCAACTCGTCGAGGAACGACTCGGCGGCATCGCTCATGCCAAGCCACCCGCGCTGGCCGCTCGTCGTCGACTGGATGCGGTCGCGGGTCCAGCCCTCCTTCGCGGCGAGGCCGGCGAAGACTTGGTGCACGCCGAGGTGGCCGTAGTGCAGGTATGGCGACAGGCCGCTGGCGCAGTCGGCGTCGGGCTCGCTGCGCTCCTCGCCGTAGCGGGCGAGCTTGTCGGCGAGGAATCTGCGCAGCGCCTCGCCGCCAGCGACCGCGCCGCCGCGCATCGCAACGGCCGGCACCGAGTGGTCGATCGGCAGCGTCGCGAGCGCCTTGGGGTCGGCGGCGAGCAGCGCGGCGCTGGCGGCCGGCCACCTGGCCGCCACGCCGCGCGGCAGCTTGGCCTCGCCGAGCGCATAACCGCGCAGCGGATCGCCAACCGGGAAGTCGGCGAGGTGCGGCGCCAACGCCTTCTGCAGGAAGCGACGCAGGTCGAAGGCGCGGCCGAAGACCTTGTCGGCGGCGCGCAGCGGCAGCAGGCCGCAGCCGTCGACGGCTTCGAGCCGCACCGGCAGCGCCTTGCTGGCGGCGGCGAGCATGCGTGGCAGAAAGAAGCCCGGCCAATCGTCGGCGACGACGACACAGGCGTCGGCGGCGAGCGCTGCCAGCAGGCCCTTGCCCGCGCCCGGCGTCGGCTCGACGTACGGCATGTACGTCACGCCCGCAGCGGCGAAGGCGGCACGGTTGTCGGCCATGCCCTGCAACACGAAGGCGTGGTGCCGGTCGCTGGCCCAGCGATAGCCGACGCGCAGACCCTCCATCACCAACAGCGGCACACGGTGCTCGTGCGCCAGCTCGACCGCGCGCTGCAGGGCGAAGTTCGCCTTGCCGCGCCGGGCGGCAGTCATCCAGTACAGCACGTGCGTGCCGTCCGTCCGCGCCGGCAGGTCGCCACATGGCCGGATACGGACTTCGGGCACGGCGTGGGGCATGGCCGCGACTTCGCCCGCCGATCGGGGGTGGATGCGCCGCGCCGGCGTGGCCTATCCTGCAACCAGATGAAGCGCGGCAACAAGCAACTCCTGGTGGTCGGCGATCGCGTGCTGGTCAAGCCCGAGAAGACGGAGGCCATGACCAAGGTTGGCCTGTTCCTGCCGCCCGGCGTGCTGGAGAAGGAGGAGGTGCGCGGCGGCCACATCGTCGCCGTCGGCCCGGGCCAGCCGTTACCGCCGCCGAGCGAAGAGCACGAGCCGTGGAAAGAAGGCTACAAGGCGCCGCGCTTCCTGCCGATGCAGGTCGGCCTCGGCGACTACGCGCTGTTCTTCCGCAAGGCGGCGATCGAGATCACCTTCGAGGACGAGCAGTACCTCGTGGTGCCTTACGGCGCGATCCTGGTACTGGTGCGCGGCGACAAGGTGCCAGACCAGCTGCCGACGGACCTCTGACCGCCGGCGGACCGCGCCGGCCGTCAGGCGGCCTGCGGCGCGCCGAGCCCGACGAGGATGCGTTCGACGGACTGTTCGACTCCCTGCGCCGACGTGTCGACGGTCAGTTCGGCCTGGCGGTAGAGCCCGTCGCGCTCGGCGAGGATGCGGCGCAGGTCGGCGAACGCCTGCTCGTTGTCGGCCATCGGGCGCGTGTCGCCCTGCGCGATGACGCGCTGCCAGTGGTCCTCGGGCGCGGCTTTGAGCCAGACGGTGCGCGTGCGGGCGCGCAGCGACTGGAAGCTCTGCGCGTCGGTGACGATGCCGCCGCCGACCGCGATGACGCACGGCGCGTCAACCAGCAGCCGCTGCAGCTCGGCGCGCTCGGTAGCGCGGTAGTACGACTCGCCATGCACCTGGAAGATCTCGCCGAGGCGCAGGCCGGAGGCCTTCTCGACGCAGACGTCGAGCTCGACGAACGGCAGGCCGAGCCGGCGCGCCAGCAGCGGGCCGATCGTGCTCTTGCCCGCGCCGCGCAGTCCGAGCAACGCCACGTGCCGTGGCGCCCCGCCGCGCGCCGTCTGCAGCAGTTCCACGAGGTCGACGCCGAAGGCCTGCGCCAGTTCCTGCAGCCGCCGCAGCGATGGGTTGGCGGCGCCGGACTCGACGTCGGCGAGGAAGCGCTCGCTGATGCCGGTGCGCGCGGCGAGGGCTTTGCGCGTCCACGCGCGTTCCTTGCGCAGCGCGCGGACGTTGCGGCCCAGCGCCGCCAGCAACGGTTGCGGCGCGCTCAGAAGTACCACCACTCCGTCGACGCTGTGATCGTGTTGCCGGTCGTGCCGCCGCCGAACACCTGGACCTGGCCCTGGTGGTTGATCGTCTCGGCGGCGCCGGCGCGCGCGAAGTTCATCGCCGGGCCCGGCGAGAACGCGTTGGTCGCGGAGTCGAAGATCTCGGTCGAGTTGAGCGGCGTCGGCGACAGGATCGAGCCGTTGGCGCCGCCGGTCAGCACGAACCGGCCGTTGCCGATCGGCCAGCCGCGGTGATTGCCGCGCGCGGTCGCCATCGGCGCGACCGACGTCCACGTGTTGGTCGCCGCGTTGTAGATCTCGGCCGCGTTGGTCGGGTTGCCCGGATTGAACGGGATGATCGTGATCGCGTTGATGCCGCCGGCGAACAGGTAGCGGTCGTTGCCGAGGTCAACCGGGTCGATCAGCGAGCGCGCCGTCGCCATCTGCGGGCCGGTCGTCATCGCGTTGGTCGTCGGGTTGTAGAGGTCCATCGAGCGGCGCACCGCCGGCACCCAACCGATGATGATGACGTTGTCCCAGCTGATGCCGCCGATCAGCGCGATCTGGCCGTTGGGGCGCACGATGGCGCTGTGGCCGGCGCGCGGCGTCGACATGTTCGGGCCCGCCGTCCACGCGCCGGTCGCCGGGTCGTAGAGCTCGGTCGAGTTGACGATCTCGCGGATCGGCTGCAGTTGCGTCGGCGTCGTCGGCATCGACTGGATGCCGCCGGTCACCAGCACCTTGCCGTTCGACAGCAGCGTCGCGGTGTGGCCGGTGCGCGACGACAGCATCGAGCCCGTGGCCACAAACGTGTCGGCGATCGGATCGTAGAGCTCGCAAGTCGCGCCCGGGTCGTTGGTCCCGCCGACGCCGCCAGTGATCAGGTATTGGCCGTTCTGCAACTGCGTGCACGTGTGCAGCGAGCGCGGCGTCGTCAGCATCGGACCGGGCGAGAACAGGTTCGTCGCGATGTCGTAGATCTCGGTCGTCGCCCACGCCTGCTGCGCGAGCAGCGCGCCACGCGCGCCGCCGACGAGCATCGGCTTGCGGTCGAGCCGCTGGATCACCGTGGCGAAGGCGCGGTCCCATTGCGAGTACACATTGCGGTCGCGGAAGGTGCCCGCATTGCCCAGGCGCATCGCATTGGGATTGCTGATGCGGTCGAGGATGGTTGCTCCCCACGAGAACGTGACCGCTTGGTAGTGCAGCGGCGCGTCCTGCAGCGCCGGCAGCGCCGGCAGCGCGAACTGCACGCGGAAGTGGCCGTCGAGTCCCGACAGGCCGGCCCACGCGAGGCCAACGAGGTCGAGGCCAATGTCGAGCGCTCGCCAGTCGTTAGGGTCGAACCACTGGCACGGCGTTGGGCCAGCGCTGCCCGACGGCACGATCATGATCGCTTCGAGGGGAAAGAGCGCCGGATAGGCGTCGAGTTGCACTAGGCCCGGCGACGAACCGCCACGAACGTTGAGTTCGAGGCTCTGTGCGGACACTGCAACGGCGAGAGTCGTGGCGGCAAGGGCGAATAGGTGAGCGGGCATCGTGGTACCTCGTAGAGGCGCATTATGCGCTACCGTCGCATCGCTTCGGCACGGCTTTTTCGCCAGCGGACCGGCGGCAACCGGCGCGCCGCCCGGACACCCTTGGTGCCGGGGCGTGGCGGCTTGACTGGCCTCGGCTCGACCCGATACTCCCGCGCCCCTTGGCCGGCTCGGTTTAGCGCAAATCCGCACGAAACCGGCGTCCGCTGGCGCCTGCCCCGGGGACAATCCGCCCCGATGCCCATCTACACGCGCACTGGCGACGACGGCGAGACCGGCCTGTTCGGCAACCGCCGTGTCCCGAAGGAACACGCGCGCATCGAGGCGTACGGCACCGTCGACGAGCTCAACTCGTTCCTCGGGCTGCTGCGCAGCGAGGCCCTCGATCCCGAGTTTGACACCCAGCTCAAGGCGATCCAGGACGCGCTGTTCGAGATCGGCGCGGACCTCGCGACCGAAGGCGGCCGAGCGGCGCTGCCGCGCATCGTCCCGCACACGCAGCAACTCGAGCGCTGGATCGACGCGTCGGAGGCGCTGCTCGCGCCGCTGCGCAGCTTCGTGCTCCCGGGCGGCTGCAAGCAGGCGGCGCTGCTGCACGTGCTCCGCACCGTCGCGCGGCGCGCCGAGCGCGTGGTGTGGAAGCTGTCACACGAAATCGGCGATGACACCGAGGTGGCGCTGCCAAAGGAACTCGGTGTCTACCTCAACCGGCTCTCGGACCTGTTCTTCTCGTGGGCCCGCCGCGCCAACATGCAGGCCGGCGTCCGCGACGTGCCCTGGACGCGCGGCTGAGCAGGCGCGCCGCAGGCCGCTGCCTGCTGGCTGCCTCCTTGCCCGGACAAAACTCAGACCGGGCCGGCGGCCGTGCGGCCGAGGCGGCAGGCGCGGCGCAACCACATCATGGCGCGCTCGATCTCGCGGGGACCCGTGACCGGGATCTCGACGAATTCGCGCGAGTGCGGGTCGCCGTCGCCGGGCATGCGCTTGGCACCGATGATCTTCAGCGCTTCCGTGACCTGCGGCGGGGCGAGCTTGACGACAACGCCCTTCTTGCCGAGGTAGGCAAAGACCTGGCCGCGAACGAGGAAGCAGTCCTTGTTGTCCCGATTCTCACGGGCGACATCCTTCCAGGCGCAGAGGCGCTCGACGATGGTGGCGAGGGGATCCATGGGGCGAAATAGCGTACCGACCGCCGCCCCAAACTCCAAGCGAACTTCCGCTTCCGGCGCAATCGGCCGCGCGTCAGCGGCGGAAGATCAGGTTCTTGGTCACCAGCAACGTCATCGCCGGGTACTCGTCGAGCCGGCGTCGCAGGTACTGGATCGCCATGTCCCAACCGACCGCGAACGGCACGTACAGCCGCGCGCGGACGCCCTTCTTCTGCAACTCGGCGAGGACGCGCTCGCGCGGCACGCCGTAGAGCATCTGCACCTCGTAACGGTCCGGGCCGGCGCCGGCGGCCGGCGCGACCTGGTCGACGAAGCGCCGGACGTAGCTGTCGTCGTGGCTGGCGAACTCGACGAAGTGCCCGCGCTGTAGCAACTTGCCGGCGAACTGCAGCATGCGCTCCTTCATCGCCGACTTGTCCGTAAGGGCGACGTCGCCGGGCTCGCGGTAGATGCCGATGACCAGCCGCACGCGCTGGCCGGGCGGCAGCGCGTCGAGATCCTTCTCGGTGCGGTGCAGCCGGGTTTGCAGCACGGCGCCGACGTGCCGCATGCCCTGCTTGTGCAGCAGGCGCAGCGCGTCGAGCGTGAAGTCGGTCCAGTGCCGGCTCTCCATGTCGATGGTCAACGCCACGCCCTTCTCCTCGGCGCGGCGCGCGATCTGCAGGATCGCCGCCACCGACCCGGCGGCGTCGCCGCCCTCCTGCAGCGGCCGCGTCGTGTACGACGATGGCTTGAGTGAAAGCGTCGGCAGCGCCTCGCGCGGCAAGCCGCAGGTCGACACGGCGTCGACCATGTTGAGGTAGGTGTCGAGGTTCTTCTTGGCCTGGGCGTCGGTGCGAATGTCCTCGGCCAGCAGGTCGAGCGTCGACAGCAGCCCGCGTTCGAGGTGCAGCTTCTTCACCACGGCGATGGCCTTGGGCAGCGAGTCGCCGGCCACGTACGGGCTGGCGAAGAACCTGACCATGGCGGCCGGGATGAGGCGAATCAGGGGGTTCACGGGCGGTCGGGATCATGCCGACCGGGCTACCCCCACGCCACGCGGGCGCGCAGGGCGGCTTGACGTTCGGTCACGCCGGCGGGGCACGGCTCAAGTTCGCCCATGGCATCGAGCCGATCAAGGCAGGAGATCGACGAAGCTCCGCCCCCCGCGGAGGAAGGCAAGGCATGCGCATCACCTGGTTGTTGGAAGTGGCGGATCAACTTTGGGGCGGCGTCAAGGTCGCGCTCGAGAACGCGAACTGGCTGCACCGCCGGGGCCATCAAGTCACCGTCGTCAGCCGCTCCGGTCCGCCGGCATGGATGCGCATCGAGTGCGCCTTCCAAAAGGTGCCGGATTTCCGCGCCGAAAACCTGCCCGATGGCGATGTCATCGTCGGCACGTTCTGGACGACGGTGCCGTGGGCGGCGGCCGGCGGCCCGCAAAAGGGCGTGCCAGTGCACTTCTGCCAGGGCTACGAGGGCGACAACCCCGAGTTCGCGCCGCATCGCGCGCGCATCGAGGCGGTCTACCAGCTGCCCGGCGTGCGCCACGTCACCATCAGCCCGCACCTCACCACGCTGCTGCGCGAGCGCTTCGGACGGCAACCACGCGAAGTCGTCTACGCCATCGATCACGGCGTGCACTTCTCGGGCCCCGCGCGCGCGCCCGGACAGCCGCTGCGCGTCGGCCTCGTCGGGCCATACTCGGTGGCGTGGAAGGACCTGCCCACCGGCTATGCGGCCTGCCGGCTGCTGCAGCAGGCCGGCCAGCAGCTCGTGCTGGTGCGCGCCAGCAACACGCCGCCGGCCCCCGGCGAGACGGACTGCGGCCTGCCGATCGAGTGGCACCAGCAACTGCCGCCGGCGCAGATGGGCGACTTCTACCGCTCGCTCGACGTGATGCTGTGCACCAGCCGCGGCGCCGAAGAGGGCTTCTTCCTGCCGGCGGTCGAGGCGATGGCGTGCGGCGTGCCGACCGTGCTGACCGACATCCCGTGCTTCCGCGAGCACGAACGCAGGATCGGCCACGATCGCTACGCGCTGTTCGTGCCGCCGCAGGATCCGGCCGCGATGGCCGAGGCGATCCTGGTCGCCGGCACGCTGCCGGCCGTGCGTCAGGCGCTGCGCGAGGGCGGCGTCGAACTGGCGGCGCAATACCACCCGGATCGCCACGGCGAGGCGCTGGAGCAGGCGTTCGTCGACTTCGTGCGCACGACGCCGAAGACGAACGCGATGACGCGCCCGACAACGACGAACTGCAACGCCCCCACCACGATGACCACCGCCACGAGCCCGAACGCGGCGACCACCGACGCCGAAACCGCCGCGACGCTGACGCAGGTGAGCGCGACGCTGCGCGAACTCGCCGACGCGCTGGCTGGCAAGGGCTCGGCCACCGGCGCGGCGCGCGTGCTGCGCGCCGCCAGCGGTCTGACGCCCGACGACATCGCGCTGCTGCAGGCGGCCGCGGCCGCGCAGCTAGCGATCGGCGAAGCGGCAACGGCGCTGCAGCTTTACGACGACCTCGCGGCCCGCGTCGGCGACACCGCCGCGGCGCACGCCGGCCGCGGCGAGGCGCTGCACGCGCTCGGCCGCTGGTCCGAGGCGGCGACAGCGTTCACCGAGGCGATGCAGCTCGGCGACCGCAGCGCTGACGCGCACAACCGGCTCGGCGTGGCGCTCTACCAGTGCGGCGACGACAAGGCCGCGCGCAGCAACTTCGAGACGGCGGTCGTGCTGCAGCCGGGCCACCCGGACGCGACGGCAAACCTGACGGCGATCGGCGGCGCCTGAGGCCGTGCGCGTCCTCAGCAACCTGCCGCTCGAGTGCTTCGACGACCGCGCCGCGATGCGCGGCGTCGAGCTGGTCACCTACGGCCCGCCCCGACGGATGCAGATCGACGGCGTGCGCTTCCCGTTCGACGTCGCCTTCGACCCGTCGACCGGAACCTGGGAGGAGCTTCAGGCCGCGCTGCCTGCGGGCTTCACGCCCGACGTCGTGATGGTGTGGTGGCCCGACCAGGAGCCGCTGCCCGCCGGCCTCGAACGCTGCCCCGTGCCCGTCGTCGGCGTCGTCTCCGACTACAACCTGTCGCTACCGCAACTAGCCGGCCTGTGGCCGTTCTTCGACGCGCTGCTGTGCGATCGCGCCGGCGTGGCGCTGTTCGAGCGGCTGACGTTCGCCAACGTCCGCTACTGGTGCCAGTACGCGCACAAGCGGCCGTTCCACTTCGTGCATGCCGACGCCGGCCCGCGCGACGTCGACGTCGGCTTCGTCGGCAACCTCAATCCGGTCGTGCAGCGCGAACGCGCGCCGTGGCTGGAGCGCGTGCGCCGGTTGGCCGACCACGGCGTGCGCAGCGAGGTCCGCACCGGCGTCAGCGGCAGCGATTACGGCCGCTACCTGTCGCGCTGCCGCATCGGCTGGAACCGCAGCATCCGCGGCGAGATGAACCTGCGCGCGTTCGAGGTCCCGGCCTGCGGCGCGCTGTTGCTGATGGAGCGCAGCAACCTCGAGGTCGCCGACTTCTTCGCGCCCGGCGAGGAGTGCGTGCTGCACGGCGACGACGACTTCGAGGACGTCGTGCGGTCGCTGCTCGGCGATCCGGCCCGCTGCGCGCGCATCGCCGCCGCCGGCCACCGCCGCGTGCAGGACCACCGCCTCGGCAACCGCCTGCACGAGATCGCCGCCATCGTCGGCGAACGCACGCAGCCGCGGCCGACCGCCAGCGCCGCCGACGTCGCGCTCGGCCGCGCCACCGCCATGCTGGCGACGTGGGCCGACGGCGGCGCGATCGCCACGGCTGCGCTCGCCGCGCACGCTGCCGCGCCCGAGGACCCACGCACGCTCAATCTGCTCGGCCTCGCCACCGTGCGCTGGCGCGGCAACGACGGCGCCGCCGACGCCTTCCGCCTCTGGCAGCGCGCGCTGCAGGTCGCGCCCGGTTATGTGCCGGCAGCGACCAATCTCGGGGCGCTCGTCGCCAACTCGCCGGACCCATCGCTCGTGCGGCAGGTGCGCAGCCTGCGCGACGGCCAACTCGCCGGCGCCGGCTGGGCCGAGCTCGACGGCCCGACGCTGCCGCTCGGCTACGGCGCGCTGGCGATCGACCGGTCGCTCGCGCTGCAAGCAGCGGTGCGCAGCGGCGATCCGCGGCCGTTCGCGCGCGAACTGGCGCGCTGAGCCGAGGACCCGCACGCACAGAGATTTCTGCGCGTGCCGCCGCCGCCGTTCCACGAGCGGCCGCGCCCGATCTGCTCGTCGGGCCAGTTCTGGTCGTGACGGCGCGCGGAGGAGCGCAACGGGGGTCATCCGACGCGCGCGCCGCTGAGGACCGCGGATGGCGCCAGCGGGAATGCGAATCCCTATGGCGGACGCAGGCCAGGGGGCGCGCGCATCCCTGGAGGGCCCGCTTCGCGCACGCCGCGTTGAATCGCCGCGTGCCGCCATGCGAAGCTGCCCGACTCGCCACCCGCGAGCCCTCCCATGCCGACCACGCCCGCTGCTTCGACCTCCCACCGCTGGTCCTTCTACCGTGCCGGCGGCGTCGACCAGGTGCGCTTCCGCACCGGCGCCGACGTGCTCAACCTCGATCAACTCGACCAGCAGCTGTGGATCGCGCTCAGCTGCCCGGTCAAGGGCCTCGAGATCGACGACAAGACGCTGGCGATGCTCGACAGCGACAACGACAGCCACGTGCGCCCGCCGGAGATCCTGGCCGCAGTGCGCTGGCTGCGCACCGCGCTCACGAGCGGCGACTGCCTGCTCGCCGGCGTGGACGGCGTCGCGCTCGCCGACCTGCGCGCCGACACCGATGAAGGCAAGGCCCTGCGCGCCTCGGCCGAGTACATCCTGGCGAGCCTCAGGAAGCCGCTCGACGCGATCACCATCGCCGACGCCGCCAAGGTCGCCGAGGTCTTCGCCAGCGCGCGGCGCAACGGCGACGGCGTCGTGCCGCCGGAGACGCTCGCCGACGCCGCGTCGAAGCAGGTCGCCGACGAGCTGATCGACTGCGTCGGCGGCGCGCTGGACCGCTCGGGCAAGCCGGGCTTCGAACAGACGCGGCTCGACGCGTTCTTCGCCGCCTGCGCCGAGTTCGACGCGTGGCACAAGGCGGGCGAAGCCGGTCGCAAGGACGTGTTCGCGTTCGGCGACGCGACCGGCGACGCCTGGACGGCGCTCGCCGCCGTGCGCGGCAAGGTCGACGACTACTTCGGCCGCTGCCGACTCGCCGCATTCGATCCGCGCGCGCTCGCCGCAGTCAACCGCGAGGAGGACGCCTACATGGCGGCCGCCGCCAAGGACCTGACCATCACCGCCGCCGAAGTCGCGCACTTCCCACTGGCGATCGTTGCGCCAGACAAACCGCTGCCGCTCGGCATCGGCGTCAACCCGGCGTGGTCGGAGGCGATCGGCGCGCTGCGCGCGGCGTGCTGCCCCGGCAAGAACGCGCTGACCGAGGCCGAGTGGGTCGAGCTGTGCGGCAAGCTCGCGCCGTACGCAGCCTGGCTGCAGAAGAAGGCCGGTGTCACCATCGAGAAGCTCGGCATCGCCCGCGTGCGCGCGATCCTCGCCGGACCAGCCAAGGCCAGACTGCAGCAGGCGATCACCGACGACCTCGCCGAGGCGCCGAAGGTCGACGCCATGGCGCGCGTCGAGAAGCTCTGCCGCCTGCACCGCGACTTCATCACGCTGCTCAACAACTACGTCGCCTTCACCGACTTCTACGCCGGCCAGGGCGCGATCTTCCAGGCCGGCCGCCTGCTGCTCGACGGCCGTTCGCTCGGCCTGTGCTTCCATGTCAACGACGCCGCCAAACACAGCGCGATGGCGGCGATGGCCCAGACGTTCCTCGCCTACGTCGAATGCACGCGCCTCGGCAGCCCCAAGATGCAGGTCGCCTGCGCCTTCACCGCCGGCGACAGCGACAACCTGTTCGTCGGCCGCAACGGCATCTTCTACGACCGCAAGGGCAACGACTGGGACGCGACGATCGTCAAGATCGTCGACAACCCAATCAGCGTCCGGCAGGCGTTCTGGTCGCCGTACAAGAAGTTCGTGCGCTGGATCGAGGAGCAGGTGCAGAAGCGCGCCGCCGAGGCCGACACGGCCACGACCGGCAAGCTGCAGGACGCGGCGAGCAAGGCCGGCACGGCGGCAGCGACCGGCTCGCCGGGGGCCACGGCGGCGCCCAAGAAGCTCGACATCGGCGTGGTCGCGGCCCTGAGCGTCGCGATCAGCGGCATCACCGCGATCGTCGGCTCGATGTTGGAGGCGTTCTTCGGCCTAGGCTACCTGATGCCGCTCGGCCTGATCGGCGTGCTACTGCTGATCTCTGGCCCGTCGATGTCGATCGCGTACATGAAGCTGCGCCAGCGCAACCTCGGCCCGATCCTCGACGCCAACGGCTGGGCGGTGAACACGCTGACGCGCGTCAACATCCCGCTCGGCAGCTCGCTGACCTCGCTGCCGAAGGTGCCCGCCGGCGCCGAGCGCAGCCTCGTCGACCCGTTCGCCGAGGAGAAGAGCGCCTGGCCGCGGGTGCTGCTGGCGCTGCTGCTCGCCGCCGGCGTCGCGTGGGTCCTCTACCGCGCCAACGTGCTGCACCGCTGGTTCCCCGACGTCGAGGTCCTGCGCCACCACGCCGAGTTCTCGCTGCAGATCGACAAGCAGAAGGCGACCGCCGGCGACCGCCTCGTCCTGACCGTGCGCTCGGCCGACGACGAACTCGAGATCTACGACGCCGCCGAGGGCGGCGCGCTGGTCGCCAAGCTCAAGGTCGAGGCCGGCAAGGCGACGTGGACGATCCCCGCCGACCGCAAGGCCGGCGCGCTGTTCGTCCGCGACAGCGCCAGCATGACGGACGTGGTCGTCGAGGTCGAAGCGAAGAAGTGACGCACGGCGGCGCCCGCCGCCGCACCACGCAGCGCCCGCCCCTGCGCGCCGACCTCGGCGCGCAGGACGCCGAGGCTCAACCCCGCGCGCGCTCTGTGCCGCTCCCGACCTCCCCCTCACCTCTGTGTCAATGGATTGGGGTCAACCCATCAGACCCACACTACCGACACCGCCTCCTCGTCCTTCCCCTAGCCGTGCGCGACCGGCGTTTCCTCGCGCTCCCCGACCACCGGCGGCATCTCCGCCGCCAACTGCAACGCCGCCGCTTCCGCCGCGTCCAGATCGCTCGCCGCCCACAGCAAATCCGCCAGCCGCAGATGCACCTCTTCGCGCGGATCGCGCAGCAGCTTCTCGAGCACCGACAGCTCCTCGCCCTGCTCGTCGAAGCGCGTCTGGATCAACGGGTGCGCCTTGCTCGCCGCGACGAACTTCTCGGCCGACAGCGGCCGGTAGCGGCAAAAGAACTCGAAGTGCCACGGCAGGAAGCGCATCGCCCGCTCCTTGCCCTTCTCGTCGTCGCGGAAGTGCTCCTTCATCTTGCGCGCGAGATCGAGGTAGACGCCTAGGCGCTCCTTGGCGTCGGGCTCCCAGCCCTTGCCTTCGGTGATCTCGCGGAACAGCCACGGCTTGATCAGCGCGCCGCGGCCGAGCATCACCGACGCGACGCCGCTCGTCGCCCAGCGTTCCTTGGTCTCGTACCACGTCAGCAGGTCGCCGTTGCCGATCACCGGGATGGTGCGCTCGGCGGCGATGCGCGCGATCGCGTCCCAGTCGGCGGCGCGCGAGTAGCGCTGCTCGCGCGTGCGGCCGTGCACGGTCAGCGCCGCAGCACCCGCTTCCTGCACGAGGCGCGCGACCTCGCTGGCGTTCTGCTCGCCCTCGGTCCAACCGAGCCGAATCTTGACGCTGACCGGCACCGGCACGCCCTTGACCATCTCCTCGACCAGCTTGGCGAGCTGCGTCGGCCGCTGCAGCAGCGTGGCGCCCATGCCGCGCTTGACGACGTCGTGGATCGGGCAGCCACAGTTGAGGTCGACCCAGGACGCGCCGCGGGCGGCGGCTTCGCGGCCCGCTGCAATCGCGTCGGCCGGCTTCGAGGCGGCGATCTGCGCGCCGAAGCAGGCTTCGTCCGGGTGCTTGCGCAGCAGAGCCAGTTCCGACTTGCTGCGGCGGACGACCTGGTAGCCATAAGCCATCTCGCCCATGGTGACGGCGCATCCGTGCTGCAGGCACAGGCGGCGGTAGGGCAGATTGCCGCCCTTGGTCAGCGGGGCGAGGAAGACACGGCCGCGAAAATCCATCCGAGCCATGCTGGCGGAGCACGACGTTGGATTCCATCGCCGCTATCCTCCGTCGATTATCGGCTTCCCTCGCAACGGTCGACCACCATGCACATCGTTCCGCTCCTCTCCGGTGCTGCGCTGATCGCGTACAGTTGGCTGGCGACCGCCCCCGCGCGACCGAACGCCGCTGCGGCCGCCGAACCCGCCATCGCCAACGGTCACTACGTCTTCGTCGTCGAAGGCCACCGCGACCTGCTGACGATCACCGCCGCGAGCGCCAAGGTCGACCCGTGGGCCGGCGTGCCCAAGGGCTTCCACTCGACGTGGCGGCTGCGCGTCGAGGACCGCGACGGCGCGCCGCTCGCCGACGTGCCGCTCGACGTCCGCCCGTTCGACGTCGCCCCAGGCGCGCTGCTGCGACCGACGCGCGTGCAGGGTTGCGTGGTCACGACCGCCGCGATCGGCATGCTGGTCAACGTGCCGGCGTTCGCCAACGCCGCGCGCTACACGTTCACGCGCCCTGGCGAAGCGGGCGAGGCCGAGCAGCAGGTGCTCGGCGTGGTCGACGCCGCGACCGTGCGCGCGCTCGCGGGAGGCGGCCGGTGATCCGCGCCGCGCTCGCGCTCGCGCTCGCCGCCACCGCCGCCGCGCAGGCGCCGACCGTCACGACGGTGATCAACAACGGCCCGACCGCGTCGCGCTACGACATGGTCATCCTCGGCGACGGTTACCAGGCCGGCCAGCAGGCGCTGTTCAACCAGCACTGCAACACGTTCCTGACCGCGCTGTTCCAGCGCGCGCCGTACAACGTGTTCGCGGCGTACTTCAACGTGCACACGGTGTTCCGCGCCAGCGTCGACAGCGGCGCCGACCGTCCGGACGAGAACCCGCCGGTGTTCCGCAACACGGTCTACGACGCCACGTACAACTACGGCGGCGTCGACCGCTGCCTCTACATCCAGAACCCATCGCAGGCGCTCGCCGACGCTGCGCTGGCGCCGGCGAGCGAGGGCCGCGTGCTGGTGATGGTCAACGACACGCGCTACGGCGGCTGCGCTTCGACGTTTGCGGTCAGCTACACCGGCGGCTTGATGTCCGAGGTGCAGATCCACGAGCTCGGCCACAGCCTCGGCGGCCTCGCCGACGAGTACGACTATCCCAACCAGACCTACACCGGCGGCGAGCCGGGTCAGGCGAACATCACCAAGTCACCAGTGGGTCAAAAGTGGTCCGTCTGGTGGGGCACCGACTCGATCAGCGCCTTCCAGGGCGCTGGGTACTACCTGTACGGCCTCTACCGGCCGAAGCAGAACTGCCTGATGCGCAGCCTCGGGCAGGCGCTGTGCCGCGTCTGCCAGGAGGGCATCGTCAAGGTCGTCAACAGCGCGGTCGACACGATCGTCATCACGAGCCCAGCGGCGACGAGCCTCGTCGTCGCAGTGCCCAACACGCAGGCGTTCTCGTTCTCGCACATCGTTCCACCGGGCAACAACCCGGTCGTCGCGTGGAAGCTCGACGGCGTGACGATCGCGGGTGCTTCGGGCCTGAGCTGGACGCTCGACAGCACGACGGTGCCGACCGGCGCGCACGCGGTCGAGTGCAGCGTGCTCGACCAGTCGACACTGGTGCGCAACGACCCGGCGCAGGTGATGCGCGAGTCGCACGTCTGGAACGTCACCGTCTCCAACCCCAACGCCGCGCAGCTGCGCGTGCCGCAGGTCACGACGCCGGCGATCTACGTGACCGCGGGCGGCACGGCGGCGATCAACGCCACCATCGCCAACGACGGCCCCGCCGCCGCCGGGCCGTTCGACGTCGAGTACTTCCTGTCGTCGACGTTCACGTGGTCGCCGCAGACCAGCGTCTACCTCGGCAAGCAGACGGTGAACCTCGTCGCCGCCGGCCAGTCGCTGTTCGTGCCGTACACCGCGTCGATCCCGGCGAGCCTGCCGGCGGCCGTCGCCTACGGCTTCGTCGTCGTCGACCGCGCCAATGTCGTGCCGGAAAACAACGAGAACGACAACGTCCGCAACTTCGTCTTCCTCGTGCAGGCGCCGGCCTGCGGCCCGCGGCTCGAGTTCCGCGATCCGCTGGTCTACCCGCCGGACGCGGCGTCGATGTCGCTGGCCGCCGGCGGCGCGCTGCACCCGACGTTCGTGGCGCCGTGCGCCAACCCGGCGTCGACGCTGTACCTGATCGCGTGGGGCGGTTCGGGCACCGCGCCGGGCGCGCCGCTGGCGCCGGGCGTGACGCTGCCGCTCAATCCCGACGGCCTGACGACGCTCGGCCTCGACGGCCTCAACGGCCCCGTGTTCGGCGGCTTCCTCGGCGTGCTCAACGCGCAGGGCATCGGCCAGGCGACGTTCACGCTGCCGCCGGCGGTCGCCTTGCCGCTCGGTCAAACGCACTTCGCCGGTGCGCTGCTCGGCAGCCCGCAGTTGTTCCAGGCGACGACGAACGCGATCGGACTGCTGATCGCGCCCTGAGCGCGGCGACCTGAGCGCGGCAAACGCCGCGCGGGCGGTCAGCGCACCGCGAGGAAGCCGACCGCGTCGCCGACGACGGCGGTCTCGACCATCTCCTCGCTGGCGTCGATCGTCGCGCCACCGCACTCGGCCTGATCGAGGAACCACGCGGCTTCCTCGGCGGACGTGGTGACGAGGCCCGGGCGCGCGAGCCGCGCGAACAGCGCCGCCGCCAGCCCGCGCGCCGCTTCGCGTTCGGCGACGAAGCGCTCGACGTCGATCTGCACCGGCGGCAGCCGGCCGTAGCTGACGCCGCTCAAGGTCGGCCACATCTCCGGGTCGGTGAACACGCTGATGCAGCCGACGTGGTCGAACGTCCCTTCGCCGCCAGCCGTGCGCGCGTCGCCGGCGACGTAGCGCAGCGCGACGTCCGGCGCGGCGGCGGCGAGTCCGGCGTTGAGCGCGTCGACCTCGGCCGCGCGCAGGTTGCTGGCGATGACCTCGCGGCCCAGCGCTAGCGACTCGACGAGCAGCACGGGCAGTTCGGCGACGCCGGCGCCGACCCACAGCGAACGGCCGCCGCGCCGCAGCCGGCCGGCGAGCGCGCGCGCCAACGCTTCGCCCAGCCGCAGCACGTCGGGCCGCTTCTCGGCCCAGAACTCCTCGCCGCCCCAGTGGAAGTAGACCTCCCCGAGCGCGCGCCAGTCGAGCGCGCGCAGCACGGTGCTGGCGGCCTGCAGCGCCGCGGCGAGGTCCGGCGTCGGCCGCTTCACGCGCCCGTCCCGAGGCCAGCGAGTTCGCGCAGGCGCGGCCACGCGAAAATGCCGGTCTTGTGGCCGTCGCTCCAGAAGAACGACAGGCCGTAGCGGCCGACCAACTCGGCGCCGAACAGCAGGATGTCGTCCTTGACGGTGCGCGGGTCGAGGATCGCGCGGCCGGTGCCTTCCTCGATGCACTGCGCGCACGGGCAGGCAAGCCGCAGGTCGCGCGCCTTGTAGTCGGAGACGGCGCCGTCCTTCCACTCGATGCGGAAGACGTACGGCGAGACGAGATCGGCCTTGCGGGGAGTCGGCTGCTGCATGAGTCGGGTCGCCGCTTGCTCCGACCCGGGCGATGCCGGACAAGGAGCGTATGCGGCTCGGCGCGATCATTCTGGCAGGCGGACGCAGCGCGCGCATGGGGCGTCCGAAGGAAGCGCTGCCGTTCGCCGGCGCGCCGCTGCTGACGCGCATCGCGACGGCGCTGGCGCCGGCGTGCGAACCTGTCGTCGTCGTCGCCCGCGACGCGCGGCAACCACTGCCGCCGCTGCCGGCCGCCGTGCTGCGAACGCACGATGACGCGCCCGGCCGCGGCCCGCTCGCCGGCGTCGCCGCCGGCCTGCGCCGGCTCGCCGCGCACGGTTTTGCGTCCGTCGACGCGGCCTTCGTCGTCGCCTGCGACCATCCGTTCGTCGACGCCGCGTTCGCGCGCGGGCTCGCCGAGCGGCTGGGCGACGCCGAGGCGGCGATGCCAGATGTCGACGGCCGGGTCGAGCCGCTGTGCGCGGTCTACCGGCTGCGCTGCCTGCCACGCATCGACGCACTGCTCGCCGCCGGCGACGCCGGACCGAGCGCGCTCGCCGACGCCGCCGCGCGCGTGCCCGCGGCGGCGCTGCGCGTGTTCGATCCGGAGCTACGCGCGCTCTGCGACGTCGACACTGCGGCGGACTACGAAGCGGCGCGGCGGCAGGAGCAGGCGTGATGGCGCGCGCCCGCTGGCACGTTTACCTCGTACGCACCGCCGGCGGCGCCTTGTACTGCGGCATCGCCCGCGACGTCGAAGCGCGGCTGGCTCAACACCAGGACGGCAGCGGCGCCAAGGCGCTGCGCGGCCGCGGCCGACTAGCGCTCGTGTTCGCCGCACCGGTCGGCGCAGTTGGCCTTGCGCTGCGCGTCGAAGCGCGCATCAAGCGACTGCCCAAAGCGCAGAAGGAACGCATCGCGCGCGACGGCCTGCCGCCGGCGCTGCTGCGCGCCGCCCGTGCGCGCGCGCGGACGAAGGGCTAGAACCAACGCGTGACTCCCGCCGAGACCGAGCTGCGGCGCGGCCGCTGCTACCGCTGCCTGCGGCCGGAGCGCCTCTGTCACTGCGCCGACCTACCGTCCGTGCCGACGCGCACGCGCATCGTCATCCTGCAGCACCCGCACGAGCGCACGCACCCGTTCGGCACGGCGCGGCTCGTGCGACTGATGATGCCCAACTCCGAGGTGCATGTGCCGTGGTCAGGCTTCACCGGCACGCTCGAACAGAAGCTCGACCTGCCACCTGACACGGCGGTGCTGTACCCGTCGCCCGACGCGCCGCTGCTCGATGAGTTGCCGCGCGACCGCATGCCGTCGACGCTGGTCGCGATCGACGGCACCTGGGCGCACGCCAAGCGCTTGTACCGCGAGAACGGCTGGCTGCGGGCGCTGCCGCACGCCCGCCTGCAGCCGGCCCAGCCAAGCCGCTACCGCATCCGCCGCGAGCCGCGCGCCGACTACGTCTCGACGCTCGAAGCCATCGTCGAAGCGCTGCGCGTGCTCGAGCCCGAGCACACGCGGCTCGATGAACTGATCACCGCGTTCGATCGCATGATCGACCGCCAGATCGCGCACACCGCCGTGGTCGAGCGCTTCGGCCGGCGCAAGGAGACGCGCCAGCGGCCGTCGCGCGCCCTCTCACCCCTGCTCGCCGACCGACGCCTCGCGGTGGTCTACGCCGAGTCGGCGCTGCCGGGCGGCGATCCGGCGGCGACGCGGCGCATCGTGCACTGGGTCGCGGCGCGCCTCGATGGCGACGCGGGCGAAGTCTTCGAAACCCTCGTGCAGCCGGGCGAACCCGCCCCGGTCGACCACCACCTCGGCCACATGGGCCTGTCGCTCGCCGACCTCGCCGACGGCGAGCCGCACGCAGCGGCCGCGGCGCGCTTCGCGGCGTGGCTCGGCGACGGCGCGCCGGTGGCGGCGTGGACGCGCACGACGCTCGACTGGGGCGAGGCGATGCTGCCGCGCGGCACGGCGACCACGGCGCTCAAGGTCAACTACTGCAACTGCATCAACCACAGCGCCGGCCTGCTCGAAGACGCGCTCGCCGCGCAAGGCCTGCAGCCGGCGGCCGTGCCGGTGCGCGGCCGCGCCAACGCACGGCTGGGCAACGCCATCGCGATCGCGCGCTGGCTGCGCGGCAAGCAGGCGGCGCTGGCGGGGCTATGGCCGCGCTGACCCGCGGCGCGGGCGCCAGGCGTGCATGTCCTGGAACAAGTTGAGCGCGCACGGCACGCCGCCGAGGTAATCGGCGAAGGCGGCGAAGGCGCCGCGCGCGAACGCGTCGCCGAAGAACGCCTGACCGTAGTCGTCCGCGACACCATCGGCGCTGGCGCGGATCGCTGCAGGCAGCACGCGGTGGACGAACGGCTCCGTCGCCAGCGCGCGCACGATCGCGCGCGCGTCCGCCGCGTCGATCTGCAGCAGTTGCTGGTGCTCCCTGCTGCGCGCGCACATCGCCGCCGCGAACGCGCCGTGCGTCGACGCCAAAACTAGTCCGTCCGGCTTGGTCACGCGTACCAGTTCGCGCATCCACGCGTGCTGCTGATCCAGGTTAAGATGGCTGAAGACCGACAGGGCGTAGACAAGGTCGAACGACGCATCGGGGAACGGCAGCGGCGGGCGAATGCCGGTGCAGACGTAATGCCCAGGCAGGCACGCGGCGCACCAATCGATCGATGCCTTGCGCACGTCGACACCGTGCAACGCCGCGTCGGGCAGGGCTTGCGCGAACCAGCGCAGCGCGCGGCCACAGCCGCAGCCGAAGTCGAGCACTGAGCGGATCGACGCCACCGGGCCATCGCCGAAGAGCCCGGCTAGTTCGAGCAGCATCTTGCAGTCCTCGGCGCCGGTGTAGAGGTGCGTCGCAACCGTGTCACCGCCGCAGCCGGTGGCGCGCAAGCCCTCCGGCGGCACGGGCAGCAGACGTTGCGCCACCTCGTGGTACTCGAGGCGGCCATGCGTGCCAAGCCACTGCCAGAAGGCCGTGCCGTCGGCGACCGGGAAGGCCGCGCGCAGGTCGGGACGCTCGTCATGGATGCGCTCAGCAAGGCGTCGCAACTCAGCGTCGCGCGGCACGAACAAGCGATTGGTGTCCATCGGCGCGGAAACGGCGGGAGATCGTCAGATGTCACGCGCGGGTTGCTGCGAACGCAACCCCGACGCAGGCGCGACCGATGGCTGCGCCCAACTCACCGACGCGCCCGCGGGTCAGCGAAGGTCACGCCAGCCGCCAGTGTATCGACGCGCGAGTGCAACGCCTGGAAGTGCGGTCGGCCCTGGTTGTCCGACCCGCGGAAGACCAGCGTCGCCGCCGCCGTCGTCGGCACCGTGCGGCGCAGCATCTCGACCATCGGATCGATGCGGCGCACCGGCACGTCCTGGCCGCCAGCGCGCAGAACCAGCAGCACGGCGCGGCCGTGGAAGCGCGGCAGGTGGCGCTGCACGTCGGCCTCGACGGCGGCGACGTGCGCCGCATCGGTGCCGGCGGGCACGCCGACGACGACCATCGGCAGCGCGCCGTCGTCGCGACGCGCCAGCAACTGCAGCATGGACGGACCGGCGAGCGGCAACGTCGGGAGCTCCGCCGCGGCCGGCGCCGACGGCGCGACCTGCGGGACCGGGTGCAACTGCTGTGGCTTGCCGTCGCCGCGATCGAACAGGACCTTCGCGGCCTGCTTGTCGACGAACGCGGCGACCAGCCGCGCGACGCCCGGCGACGCGGCGTCGCCGCCGGACCAGACCATCGTCGCGGTCGCGTTGGCCAGCGCCGGCAGCGCGGCGACGAGCTTCGGCAGCTCACGGTCGAGCTGACGACCGACCATTGCGTCGTCGCCGCCGGGGGTGACGACCACGCGCACGGCGGCGCCCGTCTTGTCGGGCGCGCCCAGCAGCGGCGGGTGCACCTGCACCGGCGCGTCGCCGTCGAGCACGACGCGCGCAGCGCCCTTGGCGAGCACGGCCGCGACGAGCGCGTCGGTCGCCGCGGACACGGTGATGGCCACGACGGCGCCCGGCTGCACGCCGGCGGCGTCGAGTTCGCGCGCGATCGCCTTCTTCTGCTGCGCCTCGTCCCGACCGTCGGTGCGGGCGGCGAGGCGCAGGCCGTCGGGTTGCTTGTGCACGGTGAGCATCGGCGGCACGAGCACGTCGACGCCGTTGCTGTCGGCGAGTTCCAGGCGGCCGACGCCGGCCTGCTCGAACGTCGCGCAGACGCCGCGCAGCAGCGTGCGCGAGAGCGCGCCGCCGCCGGCGACCTGAACGCGCACGGCCTTGCCGCGCAGCTCCTTGGCCTTGCCGGGCAGACGGCGGTCGATCGCGCGCTGCAGCTCGACCGGCTTGCCGGCCTCGCTGTCGAGCGTCACCGTCGTCGCCTCGCCGTCCTGGGCAAATGCGCATGGGTCGGGCACGAACGGCTCGCGCTGCTCGCCGCCGAAGCTGCACACCAACGTCTTGGGCTGCAGCACGCCGACGACCTCGCAGAGCGCCTTGCCAGCGGCGGCGTCGAGCGAAAACCCGGCCGGCCAGTCGAGCAGTACCGCATTGCCCTTGCAGGCGGCGGCGTGCGCCGACGCCTCGGCCACGAGCGCCGCCAGCGTCTGCGTCGGCGTGCGGCCGTTGGCCTGCAGGCGCAGCGCGACCTCGGCGCCGGCGACCAGCGCGACGAGCGGCGGCCATGCGATTTCGTCGCCGAAGTCGACGCGAACGGCGCCGTGCTCACGCGCCCAGTCGAGGCAGCGCGCCCGCGGTGCCGCGGCCGGCGTCGACATGTCGAAGCGCACGACCTTGCCCTGGCACAGCGCGGCGTGTTCGGGCAGCGCGAGTTCCAGCGCGTCGAGGGTCGTCTCGTCGGCGTCGGCGCACTGCACGGCGATCCGCGCGCGGGCGCCCTCCGCCGCCGCGCGCACGCGGTCGGTCAGGTCCTTGTCGAACAGCACGCGCTCGCCGATCGCGGCGGCGCGGGCGCCGGCTGCCTGTAGCAGGGCGGCGAGTTCGCCGCGCAGCGCCGCGTCCGGACGGATCTTGCCGGTGAAGGCAAGGCGCACGCGCTTGCCCGTAGCCGCGGCGCGCAGGGCGGCGTGGTGCGGCTGCAGCGCCAGCGCGAGGTCGGCGGCGTCGAGTTCGCCGGTGGCGACGTCGACCTTGGTGACGCCGGCCTGCTCGCTGGTCGTCACCGCGACCTCCGGCAGCTTGCCCTGCGCGACCGTCTCGTCGCCCATGCCGCGGCGCACGATCACGAGCAGCGGCTTGTGCGCCTTCAGCGTCTCGGCGACGAGTTCCTTCGCCGCGCTGCCGATGATCGCCTCGCCGCCGAAGCGGACGAGCGCCTTGCGGTGGCGCAACTTGCCGGACTCCATCGTGCAGGCGCGCGCGAGCGGCGCCTTCACCGCGTCGGCGACCGCCTTCTTGTCCATGTCGGCGACGTCGACCTGCAGCACGACGTCGAAGCCGCCCTCGGCCGGCAGGCACGCGACCTGCACCGGCCCCTTCGGCTCCGGCGCCGCGGCGTCGGCGATCGGCTCGAGCGTCGGCAGGTCGTCGTCCGCCGGCGTCAGCGTCGGCAGGTCGTCGGCGACCGGCTCCAACGTCGGCAGGTCGTCGGCGATCTCGTCCTTGGCGTTGCGCGCAGGCTTGTTGCGCGGGAGCTCGTGGCGATTCATGGTCATGTGCGAGGCGGGAGAGGGGCCGCACAGGGTACCAAGGGCGCGCGGCGCGCAGAAGCGGCGGCCGCGCCGCCTAACGCTTCCGCTCCACCATCAGCGTCGCCCCCGCCGGCGCGTCGACCACCACCACACCGCCACCACCGTCGCGTTGCGCCACTTCGACGCCGTCGCGCGTGATCGTCATCGGCGCGCGCAGGCGCAGCCGCAGCGCCCGCGGCCGGGAACCGTGGTGCGCGAGCCACGCCCGCTCCAGCACGCCGTCCTTCCAGCCCAGGTGCAGGACCTCGACGGCGCCGCGCGCGCGCAGGCCGCGCACGTAGCCCTGCGGCCAGGCCTGCGGCAGCGCCGGCAGGAAGTGCAGCGTGAAGTCCTCGCCGTCGCGCTCGCGGTGGCTCTGCAGCAGCATCTCGCAGATCGCCGCCGCACCGCCGAAGTTGCCGTCGATCTGGAACGGCGGGTGCGCGCACAGCAGGCTCGCGTAGCTGCCGCCGTGGCCGCCTTCGAAGCCCGGCACGCCGACCGGACGCAGCAGCTTCTGCAAGACCGCGAGCGCGCGGTCGCCGTCGTGCAGCCGCGCCCAGAAGCACGCCTTGTGCGCCAGCGACCAGCCGGTGCCGTCGTCGCCGCGCCGTTCGAGCGTGACGCGCGCGGCGGCGGCCAGCTCGGGCGTGCCGAACGGGGTGATCTGGTCGCCCGGATAGAGCCCGTAGAGGTGCGAGACGTGGCGGTGGCGCGGCTCGGGCTCGCCGTGGTCGTCGGGCCACTCCTGCAACTGGCCGTGCTTGCCGATCCGGTGCGGCAGCAGCCGGGCGCGCGCGTCGCGCAGGTCGGCCACCAACTCGCGGTCGACGTCCAACAGCGTCGCCAGCTCGACGACGTTGCCGAACAGTTCGCGCACGATCTGCTGGTCGATCGTCGGCCCCGTGCAGACGCTGGCGACCTGCCCATCCGCGGTCCGGAACGCATTCTCCGGCGAGTTCGACACCGGCGTGACCAGCGGCCCGCCGTCGGCGAGCGGCACCAGGATCGCGCGGTAGAAGCGCGCCGCGTCGCGCAGCGTCGGATAGACGCGCACGAGGATCTCCGGATCCTGCGTGAACGCGAAGTGCTCGGCGAGGTGGCGGCACAGCCAGCCGCTGCACGTGTTCGACGAACCCCAGCTCGCCTGCTCGCCCGGCGACGTGAAGCCCCAGACGTTGGTGATCGTGTGCGCGACCCAACCGGGCGCGCCGTAGTAGGCCTGCGCCGTGCGCGATCCGGGCGCGACCAGCGACTCGACGAGGTCGAGCAGCGGCAGGTGCTCGCCGAACCGCCCGGTCGGCAGCGCCGCCCAGTAGTTCATCTGCACGTTGATGTTGAGGTGGTAGTCGCCGTTCCACGGCGTCTGCGTCTCCGGCGCCCAGAGCCCCTGCAGGTTGGCGGGCAGGCCGCCCTCGCGCGAGCTGCCGCGCAGCAGGTGGTCGGCGAACCGCAGGTACGTCGCGAACAGGTCGGGGTCGTCGCCGCCCTTCGTCAGCGCGACCATGCGTTCGAGCGTCGTGCGCTTGCGCTGCGCATGGCCGCCGAGGTCGAGTTCGAGCGACGACGGCAGCTGCAGCGACGGCGGCGCGAACACCAGCGCCGACGGCGGCACGGCCGGCGCCACCTGCGCGAAGCGGTCCGCTGGCAGCCGTGGCTTGCCCAGGCCGCCGAAGTCGGTCATCGCGCCGACGCCGAGCCACACCGTGCGCGCGCCGCGCACGCGCAGCACCGCGCCGTCGCGCGCGACCGCGCCGCCTTCGCACTGCGCTTCGAGCGCGGCGCAGAAGCGCACGCCGTCGCCGCCCAGGCCGTCGGCCAGCGCGCCGCGCAGCACGACGCGCGCGTTGCCGTCGCCGGTTGCCGTCGCGCGTTCGGCGCGCGCCACCGTGACGTCGAGGTCGAGCGGCTCGCCGCCGGCGCGCAGTTGCAGCAGCACGCCGCCGTCGACGCGCAGCCGGCGGTCGTGGGCGCGGCCGAAGCGGTCGGTGAAGGCGACGCGCTGCTCGGCCTCGTCGCCTTCGAACGCGAGCACGCGCTGGTAGTCGCGGACCTCGCCGCCGAGCGGCGCGCCGTCGGGGCCGAGCACGGTGATCTGCAGTTCGCCGAGCGTCTGGTAGCAGCCGAAGGGCACGTCCTTGCCGCCGCCGAAGCCGCTGCCCTTGCCGGCGCAGGTGAACGTCGCGTTGACCAGTCGCTCGGCCTCGGCGTGCTTGCCGGCGCGCAGCAGCGCGGTGATGGCGGGCAGGTTGGCCTTGGCGTCCTGGCGGTCGGCGTCCTGCGGGCTCCCAGACCACATCGTCTGCTCGTTGAGCACGACGGTGTCGCGTCCGACGCCGCCGAACCACGAAGCCCCCACGCGGCCGTCGCCGAGCGGATAGGCCGCGACGAACGTCGTCGCCGGGCGGTCGCTCCACAGCGCCGGGGCAGCGACGCCCGGGCCGGCGGCGGCGCCGACGAAGACCGGCTCGGCCGGCGATTGGGCGACGGCCGCCGCAGCGAGGACGCA
>VGZG01000019.1 GCA_016872675.1 Planctomycetota bacterium | reverse complement strand
GTCGGCGAACGACAGCCGCGTGTGCCCGAGCGGCAGCACCAGGCGCGCGGCCGCGGCCGCCGGCAGCGCCTCGGCGACCCCCACCGTGCCGTCGTCCGGTCCGGGGATCGCCGCGTGGCCGTCGCCGGGCAGTTGGCCGGCGATGGCGCCGAGCGGACAGTCCGCCGGCCACGGCCGGGCGTGCCGCGCATGCCCAGGCGACAGTTCGAACGCCGCCTCATCCCCAATCGCCCACCGGAACAGGAACCAACGCTTGCGCAGGTCGGCGAGCACGGCGCCGCGGTGCGGCGTGCCGATGGTGACGACGGCCCAGGGCCGCACGGCGTCGGCGCGCCGCAGGACCTCGGCGATGACGAGCCCGCCCATCGAATGGCCGACGAACGCCCAGTCGGCGACGGGACCGGCGGCGCGTCGCGCGGCGATGGCGGCCGCCAGTCGGTCGGCGTGCGCCGCGATGCCGCCGCACGTGCTCGGATAGCCGACGTTGAGCGGTTCGTAGCCGTGCGCGCGCAGCGCCCGCTCGAGCCGCGACAGCGACGCCGCCGTGCGGAACAGACCGTGCTGCAGCACGACGACGCGCGCGCCGCCGGCCGGCGCGCGCAAGCCCGGATCGAACGGATACGGCAACAGGTTGGTCGCCGCGTCGAATGGCCAGGCCACCGGCGCGCCGGCGAGCACGCCGCCGCCGAAGGCCAGCGCGAGCGCGGCGACGGTGAGGCCCAGCCGGCGCGCCGCGCCCACCTCAGGCCTCCGCCGGCGCGCCGCTGTGCAGGCGCGGCGCGAACGGCAGGGCGCGCAGCACCGCCGCTTCGTGGGCCAGCAGCGCCGTATGCCGCGCCGCCACGGCGTCCGTCGGCAGCACGTGCGCCGCGAGTTCGACGTAGATCGGCGCGTGGCGCGCCTCGGCGCCGACGAGATCGGCGTAGAAGTCGGCGAGTTCGACGTCGTCGGCGCGGCGCGCGTCAGCGAGCAATTGCATGCGCTCGTGCGAGCGCGCCTCGATCACCGCCGCGACGAGCAACTCGTCGACGAGCCGCTCGGGCATGGTGCGCGCGCAGCCTTGCTTGAGTCGCTCGGCGTACGGCGCTGGCGCCTGCGGCCCGAACGGCACGCCGCGGCGATCGAGCAGGCGCAGCGTGCGCTCGAAGTGCGCCAGTTCCTCCCGCGCCAGCGCCGACAACCCGCGCAGCGCCGCGGCCGGCGCCGGCACGCGGAACAGGAACTGCATCGCGGCGGCGGCGGCCTTCTTCTCGAGGTGCGCCTGCTCGACCAGCAGTTCGTCGCGATGCGGCGCCTGCGCCAGCGCCCAGGCAGACGGCGTCACATAGGCAGCAGGCGGCGCGGCATCGGCATGTTGCACGGCGCAGAGGGTAGGGGCTGGCGCCAACCAAGGCCACCCCGCACGGCGGGCGGCGCGATCGGCGGCAGCAGCGGCGCCGCCGCCGCGGCCACGTTCACTCGGCGTAGCGCACGCGGCAGACGCCGCTGCCAAAGCGCACCAGCGTGCCGCCATTGCGCGCCGCCGCCGTCGCTGCCGCGTCCGGGTAGCGCAACTGCGCGTCGTCGACGATCTCGCCGTTGTCGACGCCGATCGGCCGCGGCCCGCCGAGCACCGCCATCCACGGCAACTCCGCCGGACGGCCGCTGTCGCCGGCAGTCGCCAGCACCAGCGTGCGCTCGCCCGGCAGATAGCGGCAGACGGTCAGCGGCGCGGCGGTGCGGCGCACGTGCGGCGAACTGCCGCCGGCGTGGTCGCGCGTGCGCACGCGGAAGTCGCCGGCGCGATTGGGCAGGAAGACGACGCGGCCGTCGCGGTGGGCCCAGTCCTCGCCGTCGAGCTGCACGTCGGCGAAGTCGCGCGCCATGACCACTGAGGGCGCGCCAAGCACGCTCGGCTGCAGCACGCGCACCGTCACCGCGCCCGGCTCGGGATCGCGCAGCGCCAGCAGGCGCAGCGAGCCCGGTCCAGGGCGCGTGCGCGCCAGCACCGACGGCCCGCCGACGATCTGCACGGCGTCGTCCGGCGCCTGGCGCACGCGCAGCCAACGGCTGCCATCGGGCCCGCGCTGCGAGCCGCGCAGCGTCCACCAGCCATCCTCCTGCACGAAGAACGGCGCATTGCCGCCGCCGTCGATGCGCAGCAACCGCGGCCATGCAAACGGCTGGTCGCTCGTCACCACGGCGCTGCGCAACTCGGCAAGGTTCAGCGCGATCGGGTCGGCGAGCGCGGCGAGCACGACGGCGGCTTCGGCAAGACGCGCGCGGCCTTCGCCCGGCGGCACGAACAACAGGCCAAAGCGCATCTGCGTGCCGGCGTCGGGCTCGCTGCGCCAGATCAGCTCGCCGGGCCGCCAGCACAGCGTGTCGTGGCGCGCGCGCTGCAGCGGCACGACGACGATGTCGGGCACGTCGGCGGCTTCCCCCGCGAGCGCGAACGGCGCGCGCAGGTCGTCGGCCGATTCGCCTTTCGCCGCGGCGACCGCGCGGTGCAGCGGCAGCGCCAGCGTGCGCTCGACCTGCAGGTTGCGCGCGCTGCGCTCGCAGCGCGCCCGCACGACGAAGCCGGGCAGGTCGGCGAGCGCGTCGAAGTGCACGGTCTCGGCGTGGTAGGTCGACTGCGATGACTCGCGGAGACTGGCGTAGCTGCCGGCCGGCGTCGCCGCCGCGGCCTCGACGCCGACGTCGGCGGCGCGCAGCAGCACGAGGCGGTCGAGCGCGCAAGCGCCGCCAGCGAAGACGGTGAACGACAGTTCGCGCAAGCCCTTGCGGGCCACGTGCACTGGCACCGTGGTCGCCACCGGCGCGCCGCCGTCGAACGGCAGGGCGCGCAGCAGCACGCCATCCAGCGCGATCGCCAGCACGCCGCGGCCGCGCTGCGGTCGCAGCGCGACGTCGAGTTCGTGGTAGCCGTGGTTGAGCTCCAGCTGGAACCGCGCCGACGCCGGCCACGACGGCGCGCCTCCCGACGCGAGCTGCGCGGGCGGCAGGTCGCCGACAGCCACGGTCAGGTCGACGAAGCGCTCATCGCGATAGCCACCTTCGCCGGCGCGACCGCGGGCCAGCAAATCGACGCGGTCGGCGCGCAGCGAGGCGGCGTCCGGCAGCGCGCCGAACAAGCGCGTGCGCAGCAGCGCCGGCGACAGCGACACGGCGCCAGCGCCGAAGTCGGCGCGACCGGTCGGGTCGTAGGCGAGCGCGCCGCCGCTGCCCAGCAGGCGAAACCAGTTGTTCTGCAACGCGTGCACCGCCGCAGGCGCAGGCGCGGACGCCGCCGCGGCGAACGCTGCCGGCGCTTGGGCGACGAGCGCCGCGCCGGCCGCGCGCAGGCCGTCGGTGCCGGTCGCCGCCAGCGGCATCGCCACCGCGGCGCGCAGCGGCTCGAGCGACACGCCTTCGACGTAGGCGGCGAGATCGCCCGGCAGCGTGGCGTCATCGTGCCGACGCCACCACATCGCCGCGCCGCGGCCCGCGCGCGCCCGCGCAAACGCGCTGGCCTGCGCCACGATCCAGTCGGCGGTCGTCGCCTTGCCGAGCGCGCCGCCGCGCGCGTCGAGCGCGCCGAGCGGAAACGTCGCCGCCGAGAAGCCGTTGCGCCAACCGTCGGCCAAGCCAGCAAAGGGCAGGTCGCGCAGCGCGCCGTCGTCGGCGTCGAGGGCGCGCACGGCGCCGCCGACCTCGGGCGCGCGTTCGCCGAGCAACGCCACCAGCGCCGCCGGTTGGAAGTCCTGCGCCATCGCCAGCGTCCGACCGGCGCGATCGAGCGCCCAAGGCTGCAGCACGAAGCCGTCGAACGCGCCATCGCCAAAGCGCCGGACGCACGCCAACTCGCGCGCCAGGAAGCGCAGCGTCACCAACCGCTCGACGGCGCGATCACCGACCGGCAGCGGTTCGAGCGCGGCGAGCGTCGCCATGCCGCGACCGTGCGCCTCCTGCGCCAAGGTCCGCAAGGCGGCGTCGTGCCACGCGCGATCGGCGGCCTTCGCTTGATAGCTCGGCGCCGGCCGCAGCGGATCCTCGGCGGGCCACGCCAGCGGCGCCTTGCCGTCGGCGTCGACGACCTCGACCACGGCGAGGTCGGCGCCGGCGAGCCAACTCGGCGTCAGCACGTCGGCCAGCGCCTCGTCGGGCGTGCGCTCGGCGCCGCGGGACTGCTGCGGCACCTGCCAGCCCCAGTGCGGCACCAGTGGCGCCATCGGCGGCAACGCCGGGGGCGCCGGCGGCGGCGCGTAGGCGTCGTCGACGAGCACAGCGCACGCAGCGCCGCGCGCGGCCCACTGCGCGCAGCGCGCGAGGAAGCCGCGAGCGGCGGCGCGCACGCGTTCGTCAGGATGGTCCGGCCGCGGCAGCACGCCGCACGCCAGCACCGCGCCGGCGCCGAACTCCCAGAGCGCCACCACCGGCGCGCCAGGCGGATCGGCGGCGCCGTCGCGGACGCTGGCCAACCGCGCCAGCACGGCGCCTTCGCGCGGCGCGCCGATCGACCACGCGCACACCGGCGCGGTGCACGGCGCGTCGCCGGCGAGCAGCAGCGGCCCGTCGGCGACGTCGACGCCGGCCGTCGGGTCGTCGAACAACTCGGCGTGCTTGCCCGAGGTGACGTGCAAGCCAAGTTCGGCGCGGCCACTGACGGCGCGCGCGTCGTGGCCCCAGCGGAACGTCGTCGCCTCCGGCGCCTCCGACTCGATGCCGAGTTCGTGCGCGAGCGCCGCCGCGTGACCGAACAGCACGAGGCGGCCGCCGCGTTTGACGACGAACGTGCGCAGCGCCTGCAGCGCGACTTCAGGCAGCCGCGCGCGAACCGGCGCGCTGCGATCGTCGATCACCAGCACACCGCCCATGGTGAGCAGCGTCGGCCAGTTCAAGGGTTCCTGCCCGCGCAGGTCGGCGTAGCGGACGTTCGGCATGTCCTGTAGCGCGACCACCACCGCCGGCAAGCGCGACGCCGCGGCGCCGCGCCGGTCCGGGCCACAACACGCGCCGGCCAGCAGCGCGAGCGCTGCGAGCGCGCCGTTCCCGCGCCACCGCCGTTGTCCTAGCATCTGACCCATCGATGAGTCCGCATCATCCCAAGTCGCCGGCCGAACCGCGTCTCTATTTTCGCCAGTGGCTCGCGGGCCGCGACTTCGCCGCCGATGACCCGGTCGGCGCGCAGATGGCCAACTACGTCTACGCCGTCGGCGACGCATCGACCGGCGAGGCGGTGCTGATCGACCCGTGCTACGCCGTCGGCGAACTCGTCCAGAAGGCGCAGCAGGACGGCATGCGGGTCGTCGGCGCGCTGGCGACGCACTATCACCCCGACCACGTCGGCGGCGATCTCTTCGGCCAGAACCTCGAAGGCGTCCGCGAGCTGCTGACGCAGTGCCGCTGCAAGGTGCACGTGCAGCGTGCCGAGGCGCCGTGGGTCAAGCGCATGACCGGCTGCGGCGACACCGACCTCGCGCTGCACGACAGCGGCGACGTGCTCATGGTCGGCGACGTGCCGATCACGCTGATCCACACCCCCGGCCACACGCCCGGCTCGCAGTGCTTCCTGGTGCACAACCGCCTGATCGCCGGCGACACGTTGTTCCTGCAGGGCTGCGGCCGCACCGACTTCCCCGGCGGCGACCCGCGCGAGCTGTATCTGTCGCTGACGCAGAAGCTGGCCAAGGTGCCCGACGACGCCACGCTCTACCCCGGCCACGCCTACGACCCGCGGCCGCACGCCGGCATGGGCGAGACCCGGCGCAGCAACTTCGTCTTCAAGCCGAAGACCGAAGCTGAGTGGCTGCAGATGTTCGGCGGCTGACCGGGGCGCTAGGCCGGGTGGCCCCTGGCGCGTGCGCCGGCGGTCCCTATCCTGTTCGCCCCCGATGTCCTTCCCCGAGCCGTTCTACAGCTGGCGTCCGCACCCCTGGCATGGCATCTCGGCGGGCCCCAAGCCCCCCGAGGTCGTGCAGGCCTACATCGAGATCACGCCATTCGACCTCGTGAAGTACGAGATCGACAAGGTCAACGGCTTCCTGCGCGTCGACCGCCCGCAGCGCACGAGTTCGCAGCCGCCGAGCCTCTACGGCTTCATCCCGCGCACGCTGTGCGGCCCGCGCGTCGGCAAGCTGACGCCCGGCGCCAGCAAGGGCGACGGCGACCCGCTCGACATCTGCGTGCTCAGCGAACGGCCGATCACCGCGCGCGAGATCCTGGTCAAGGCCAAGGTCATCGGCGGCCTGACAATGCTCGATGGCGGCGAGGCCGACGACAAGATCGTCGCCGTGCTGGCCACCGACTTCGTCTGGGGCAACGTCGAGGACCTCGCCGACCTGCCGGGCGTGCTGGTCGAGCGGCTGCGCCACTACTTCTCGACCTACAAGCTGTTGCCCGACACCACGCCGCTGCCGATCACACCGTACGACAAACAGCGCGCGCACCAGGTGATCACGGCCTCGCTGCAAGACTACCACGAGGTCTACGGCGGCCCGTTCGGCGGCTGACCGCGGCCCGGATGCGCGACGGCTGCGGCCGTCGCTATGCTCGCTCCCGATGACGTCGCCCGACACCGACCGCCCGGCGCACAACCCGCGCATGCATCAGGGCGGCAAGCTCGCCTTCCGCGGTCGCGTGCAGGACGGCGACGTCCGCCCCGGCGACCGGCTGGTCCTCGGCGGCAAGAATCCGCCGACGCTGCGTGAACTCGCGCCACCCAGCTACGCCGACGTCGAAATCGAGATCGGTTCCGGCAAGGGCGCTTTCTTGTTGGCGGCGACGGCGGCCAAGCCCGCCGTCTTCCTGCTGGGCATCGAGGCGGCGCCGGCGTACGCGACGCTGGCGGCGACGCGCCTCAACGACGCCGGCTGCAAGAACGGCCTGCTGCTCGTCGACAACGGCAAGCTCTACCTCAAGGACCGCGTCGCCGACGGCGAACTGGCGGCCGTGCATGTGTACTTCCCCGACCCGTGGCCCAAGCGCCGCCACGCCGGCCGCCGGTTCTTCACCCCGGACGTCGTGCCGGTGCTGGCGCGCGCCATCCGCGGCGGCGGCTACCTGTACTTCGCCTCCGACAACGCCGGCTACTCCGGCCAGGTCGCGCGCGTCATGGGCGCAGCCGTCGACTTCGCCCGCGACTTGGACGAAGAAGCGCGCGCGCGCGCGCGCGGACCCGGCCACGCCTTCTCGCCAACCAACTTCGAGCGCAAGTACCTCGAAGAAGGCCGCGTCATCCGCCGCTTCGCGTTCCGCCGGTTGTCGCGATGACCGAAGACTCATGGATCGACGTCGGCGCCGTCGCCGACCTGAAGTTCGGCCCCGGCGCGCCGGTGCGCGTCGGCGACCACTGGCTGGCCCTGTTCCGCCACGACGGCAAGCTCGTCGCCATCGACAACGCCTGCCCGCACGCCAACGCGCCGTTGTGCGATGGCCGCGTCGAGCGCGGCAAAGTGATCTGCTTCCTGCACTGCTGGGAGTTCGACTTGCGAACCGGCGCCTGCGACCTCGGCGCTGGGTGGAGCGTGCGCACGTATGCCGTGCGCGAAGCAGCAGGCCGGGCGCTCGTGCTGTGGCCGGGCCCGAAGACCTAGCCGGTCACTTCGCCGCCGCGCGCGGCAGTTCGACCAGCAGCGGCGTCCCGCCGGGACCGCGCGCCATGCGGCGGCCATCGCCGAGCACCCACACCGCGCCGTGCAGCGTGGACGACTCGACGGCGACGACGAACGGCGCAATCGCCGGGTCCGGGCAGCCGTAACCGGACGACACCTCGGCCGGCGCGCCGCCGTGCTGCACCAAGGTCACGGCCGCTGGCGCGGCGACCGCGTTGGCCATCCGCGCGGGCCCTGGCGACGGCGCCGACGGCGCCGCGACCACGGCGCTCGCCGGCGGCGCGGCCGACTGCGGCGCCGGACGCAGGGTCGGGTTGCCGACCGCCAGAGCGCCGACCAGCAGCAGCGCTGCCGACCAAAGGTATGCCGTCCGGGCCATAGGGGGCAAATAGGATAGCAACGCGCCAGCCGTTCGCACGTCGGGGGTGTCGCCGCCGTGGCAAGGGGGCTGCCGCTGCCTTGTCTGGGAACCCACCCCCCCTAGGATCCGGCCCCGAAACCGGCTCTCCCAGGAACGACGTGACCGACGGCATCGCCAACGACCGCCTCCAGAAGCTCCAAGCCATGCGCGCCGCCGGCCAGGACCCGTTTCCGGCCAGGGTCGCCCGGGGGCAACCGATCGGGGAACTGCTGCCCGACTTCGCCGCCCGCATCGGCCAGGTGGTGACCATCGCCGGCCGCCTGGGCGTGGTCCGCGACTTCGGCAAGCTGCGCTTTGCCCACGTCGCCGACCGCACCGGCAGCTTGCAAGTCGGCTTCGAACGCGACCGCCTGCCGGCGTTCTGGCAGAACCGCAAGCAGGTCGAGGGCAACGACCTGGTCAGCGTCACCGGCACGCTCGGCACGACCCAGAAGGGCGAGCCGACGCTGTGGGCCAGCACGGTCGAACTGGCCGCTAAGGCCCTGCGCGCCGCGCCCGAGAAGTGGCACGGCCTCGTCGACACCGAACAGCGCTATCGCATGCGCTACGTCGACCTGTTCGCCAACCCCGACGTGCGGCAGGCGTTCGCGACGCGCAGCAAGATCGTGCGCGAGGTGCGCCACTACTTCGACTCGCTCGGCTACCTCGAGGTCGAGACGCCGATCCTGCAGCCGATCTTCGGTGGCGCGTCGGCGCGGCCGTTCGTCACCCACCACAACGCGCTCGACATGCAGCTCTACCTGCGCATCGCGCCGGAGCTGTACTTGAAGCGCCTGATCGTCGGCGGCATGGAGCGCGTCTACGAGATCGGCCGCGTCTTCCGCAACGAAGGCATCAGCACGCGCCACAACCCCGAGTTCACCATGCTCGAGAGCTACGAGGCGTGGGCGGACTACCGCGACATCATGGCGCGCGTCGAAGGCCTGTTCGGCCACCTCGTCACAACCGTGCTCGGCGGCAAGGGCGTCGTCACCTTCCGCGACAAGCCGTACGACCTGAAGCCGCCGTTCCAGAAGGCGCGCTACCTCGACCTGTTCGCGCAGCAGAACCCGGGCGTCGACTGGTTCGACCACGCCAGCTGCCTGCGCCGCGCCCGCGAACTCGGCCTCGAGACCGACGGCATCGCGCCGAGCAAGCTCGCCAACGACGTGTTCGAGGCGACGGTCGAGGACACGCTGCAGGGCCCGATCTTCGTGCACGACTACCCGGTGGCGATCAGCCCGCTGGCCAAGCGCATGGCCGACGACCCGCGCGTCACCGAACGCTTCGAGCTGTTCGTCGCTGGCATGGAGCTGGGCAACGCCTTCAGCGAGCTCAACGACCCGATCGACCAGGAACAGCGCTTCACCGAACAAGTGGCGCACAAGGACGACGAGACGCCGGGCGAGGTCGACGTCGACTACGTCACCGCGCTCGAGTTCGGCATGCCGCCGGCCGGCGGGCTCGGCATCGGCATCGACCGCCTGTGCATGCTGCTGACCGGCACGACGTCGATCCGCGACATCGTGCTGTTCCCGCTGCTGCGCCGCCTCGAGGCCAACCCCGAAGCGCCCCCCGCCGGGGCCGCGGACGCGCCACAGCCGTGATCGACGCCTTCAGCCCCTACGTGGCGTGGCGCTACCTGCTGACGCGCCGCATCAACCTGCTGGCCGTCGGCGGGGTCATGTTCGCGGTCTGGGCGATCCTGCTGGTCGATAGCGTCTTCACCGGCTTCGTCAGCCAGATCCGCAGCGACGTGCGCGCCAGCGCCTGCGACCTGATGGTCACCGAGCTGCCGCACGACGCTTCGTACGAAGCGCTGCGCGCCGCGATCGAGGCCGACGCCGACGTCGTCGCGACGGCGCCGCGACTGCGCCATCACGGCATGCTCCAGCAGGTGCGCGTGCGCGCCGGCTCGGCCCGCAACCAGGGCAGCTCGCAGGTCGACTTCGACCACACCGCGAACGGCTTCGCGCTGTTGATCGGCATCGACCCGGCGCGCGAGGAGGCGATCGGCGGCCTGCGGCAGTGGCTCGTCCGCGGCCCCGAAGAGCTGGCCCAGCGCTACCCCGGCGACTTCTGGCCGTCGCCGGCGCTCGACGAGACCGACGCCGGCCGCAAGGGGCGGCTGGCGATGCCCGACGCCGACGAATGGCGCGCGCGCCGCCGCGCCGGCCTCGCGCACGAGCCCGACGTGGCGAACCAGCGCGGCGCGTGGCCGGGCGTCCTGCTCGGCTGGCAGCGCATCCGCCGGCTCGGCTGGTTCGCGCGCAGCGAGCCGTTCGACGTCGTCTGCGCATCGTTCACCGGCGGCGACGGCGACGCCGTGCTGCACACGCATTCGGCCCGCGTCGGCTTCGCCGGCGTGTTCGCCACCGGCAGCCGAGCCGCCGACGAAGGCATGGCGCTGCTGCCGATCGAGACGCTGCGCACGATGCTCGGCCACGACGCCGCCGACCCCGGCAGCGTCGACGTCGTCACCGACGTCGCCGTGCGGCTGCGCCCGGGCCTCGGAGCCGCGGCCGTCGCCGCCGCCGGCGCGCGCCTGCGCGACCGCGTCAACGCCGCGCTGCCGCCCGGCAGCCCGTCGTGCCTCGTCGCCGACTGGGAACAGCAGAACGTCACCTTCCTGTCGGCCGTCGCGCACGAGCAGGGCATGATGCAGTTCGTGCTGTTCGTCGTGATGCTGGTGGCCGCGTTCGTCATCTACGCGACGCTGCACATGATGGTCGTGCAGAAGGTCAAGGACATCGGCATCCTCGCGGCGATCGGCGGCTCGCCGCGCAGCGTCGGCGCGGTGTTCCTGCTCGGCGGCCTCGCCGTGGCGCTGTTCGGCACCGCGCTCGGTCTCGGCGTCGGCGTGCTCTCCGCCGCCAACCTCAACGCCGCCAACGAGTGGATGTACGCCAACTTCCAGCTCGAGCTGTTTCCGCGCCGCCTGTTCGACCTGCGCGAGGTGCCGTGCCGTCTCGAGCCGTCGTGGGCCGCGACCGTCGCCGTCGGCGCCATCGCGCTCGCCGTCGTCGTCGCCGCGGTGCCCGCGCGCAAGGCCGCGCGCATGAACCCCGTCCTCTGCCTCGCCCACGAATGAACGAGACCGCGCTGCAAGCCGTCGCCGTCCACAAGCGCTACCGGCTCGGTCGCCAGGAGATCCCGGTCCTGCGCGGCGTCGACCTCGCGGTCGCGCGCGGCGAGACGGTGGCCCTGCTCGGCGCGTCCGGCGCCGGCAAGTCGACGCTACTGCACGTGCTCGGCCTGCTCGATGCGCCGAGCGCTGGCGAGATCCGCTTCGACGGCCGGCGCGTCGACGACCTGCCGGTGCGCGAGCGCGCGGCGTTGCGCCACCGCCACGTCGGCTTCGTGTTCCAGTTCTACCACCTGATCCCGGAGCTGACGGCGCTGCAGAACGTGCTGCTGGCGCAGATGATGGCGATCTCGCCGCTGGCGTACTGGCGCGTGCGCAAGCAGGCGCGCGCCGACGCCGAGGCGATGCTCGAGCGCGTCGGCCTGCAGGACCGGCTGCGCCACCGTCCGACCGAGCTGTCGGGCGGCGAGCGCCAGCGCGTCGCCATCGCGCGCGCCCTGATGGCGAGCCCGCAGGCGCTGCTCGCCGACGAGCCGACCGGCAACCTCGACTCGCACACCGCCGCCGGCGTCTGCGAGCTGCTGTTCGACATCCAGCGCCAGCGCGGCCTAGCACTGCTGCTGGTCACGCACGACGAAGGGCTGGCCCGCCGCTGCCACCGCACCGTGCGCATGAAGGACGGCGTCGTGGAGCGCTGATGTACCGGCTGTTCCTCGCGCTGCGCTACCTGCTGACCCGGCCGATCAACGTGCTGGGCATGGCCGGCATCACCATCAGCGTGTGGGCGCTGGTCGTCGTCGTGTCGCTGTTCTCCGGCTTCCTGCAGGTCGTCGAGTCGCACGTGCACGCCGCCAGCGCCGACGTCGTCGTCGGCGACCTGCCGGCGTGGAGCGACTGGCGCAAGGTCGAGGCGGCGCTGCGCGACGACCCCAACGTCGCCGGCGTCGCGCCGCGACTGCTGCACTTCGGCATCCTGTCGCGCCCTGGCCACCGGCCGCCGACGCCGCCGCTGCCCGGCCGCTCGGCGCTGCACGGCGGCGACCAACCGTTCCTGTTCGTGCAGGGCGTCGAGCCGGTCGCCGAGACCGAGGTCACCGGCTTCGCCGGCTGGCTCGCCGATCCGGCGATCCCGAGTGAACTGCGCTGTGAGAGCGCGCCGCTGGCGCCCGCCGCCGCTGGCCCGACCGTGCTCGTCGGCCTCGACCGCATGCGCCGCGACGGCCTGCGCCGCGGCGATCGCGTGCTGCTGACCACGGCGCAGCTGCGCGGCGACGGCAAAGGCGGCAAGACGCCGGTCAAGGTGCAGCTCGACCTTGTCGTCGGCGGCGCCTTCAAGACCGCGCACAGCGGCTTCGACGGCAACACGGTGTTCGTCGCCGCGAGCCTGCTCCGCACCGCGATGTTCCCCGACCAGCCCGACTGGGCGCCGGAAGCGGCGGTGCGCGTGCGCGACGCCGCGACGCTCGACGCCACCGCCGAGCGGCTGCAGCGCGCGGTCATCGCCGTCGTCGAGCGCGACGGCCATGGCTTCGGCACCGCGCAGACGTGGCGGCAGCGCAACGCCCAGTTCCTCGAGTCGATCGCGCACCAACGCGGCCTGATGCAACTGGTGCTCGTCATCATCATGGTCGTCGCCGCGTTCCTGATGCTGGCGACGTTGTCGATGATGGTGACGGAGAAAGTCTCCGACATCGGCATCCTGACCGCGATGGGCGGCACGCCGCGCGGCGTCGCCTCGGTGTTCCTCGCCTGTGGCATCGTCATCACCGGCTGCGGCGTGGTCGCCGGACTCGCGCTCGGCGTCGTCACCGGCGTCTACCTCGAGGAAGTCCGGCGGGCCGTGCGCTGGACGACCGGCATTGACCTGTTCCCGATCGACGTCTACAACCTCGACCGCGTGCCGTGCGCCATCGAGCCGATGTGGCTCGCCCAGGTCGCGGGCATGGCGCTCGCCGTCGGCATCTTGGTGTCGTTCCTGCCGGCGTGGCGAGCGGCCCGCCACGATCCGCTGGTGTCGCTGCGCGGGCTCTAGCCAGCCTGCGGACAGCGCCTGCGACGAACCCGTGACACGCGCGGCGCCCACCAACGCCTTAGAACCTATTGCAACGCCAACCCCGAGGCTGCCGTGTCCGATCTGCTTATGTTGCGCCGCCGCCTGCCCCTGCTCGCCGTCACCGCGCTGGCCGCAGCGCCGCTGTTCGCCCAAGTCCCCACGCCGAAGGCCACAGCGCTCAAGGACGACCGCGCCGCCGGCGCCGCGGCCGTCGACGTCGCGCAGTGCAAGGCGTGGCTGCACACGCTCGCCGGCCCCGAGTTCGAGGGCCGCGGCACCGGCCAGCCGGGCTTCGAGAAGGCCGCCAACTATGTCGCCGCGCACTTCAAGGCGCTGGGCCTGGAGGCGCGCGGCCAGGACGGCACATACTTCCAGCACGTGCCTTGGTCGACGACGAAGGTCGTCGCCGACAAGACGTTCGTGAAGTTCCGCAAGGCTGGCGCCGACGTGCTGACGATCCCGGCCGCGCGCCTGGGCGGCAACGCTTCGACCATCGACGCCAGCGGCGACGTGGTGCTGCTGTGCCTCGACGTGCCCGCCGCCCCCGCGCGCGGCGAAGGCGGCGCCCGCCGCATGCAGATGCCGAAGATCGAGGGCCTCGACGCCATCGACCTGAAGGACAAGGTGGCGCTGGTGCACGTGCGCCAGCAGGGCGACGACGCGACGCGCAATCCGTTCTCGGCCTTCGCCGTGCAGCAGGCGCTGCAGGGCAAGGAAGCGGCGGCGATCGTGATGACGCAGGCGACGACGCCGACCGGCGGCATGACCGGCCGCGCCGGCGCTGGCCGCGGTGGCCGCGCCAATCCGGCCGCCGGCGGCGCGCGCCGTCAGCCGGCCCAGCCGGTCATCGGCGGCGACGACCTGGCGGCAGTGCTCGCAGCGGCCGGGCTGACGGTCGAAGGCCTCGCCAAGGCGCCGACGGCGACGCCGCTGCCGCTGACGGCGCAATTGTCGCTCGCCACCGAGGAGGTCAACGCGCCGGCGATGAACGTGTTCGCCGTGCTGCCGGGCAGCGACCCGGCGAAGAAGGACGAATACGTCGTCATCGGCAGCCACCTCGACCACCTCGGCCGCCGCGGCGACACCATCAGCCCCGGCGCCGACGACGACGGCTCGGGCACGACCGGCGTGCTGGCGGTCGCGCAGATGTTCGCCAAGAACAAGGTCCGCCCGGCGCGCAGCGTGCTGTTCGTCTGCTTCTCCGGCGAGGAGAACGGCCTGATCGGCTCGCGCTTCTTCGCCGACAACTGCCCGATCCCGCTGTCGTCGATCGTCGCCGAACTGCAGATGGACATGATCGGCCGCGATGAGGAGGAGAACGTCGAGGGCGACAAGGGCGAGCTCGCCGAGAACAACCGCAACACGGTGCACCTCGTCGGCACGAAGAAGCTCGCGCCATCGCTGCACGACCTCTGCCTCGCCGCCAACAAGGCCGCCGACTTCGCGATCGAGTACGACCAGGAAGGCATGTTCGGCCGCAGCGACCACGCCAACTTCGCGCAGAAGGGCGTGCCGGTGGCGTTCTTCTTCACCGGCCTGCACCGCGACTACCACCAGCCGACCGACACGCCGGACAAAATCCACTACGAGAAGCTGCTGCGCATCGCGATGTGGGTCTACGACATCGGCTTCGAACTGGCGAGCCAGGCCGGCCGGCCGGAGATCGACCCCGAACTGTGGGGCAAGTTCCGTGGCGGCGGCCGCAATCGCGCGCCGGAGGCGCCGGCCGCGCCGCTCAAGCAGGGCGCGGGCAAGTGAGCCCGCGCGGGTGAGCCGCGTCAGGGCTCGCGGCGCTCGGGCCGCAACGCCAGCGGTGGGCCCAAGATCTCGCTGAGCACGAACACGCGCTTGAGGTCGTCCAGCGCGTAGCGCGCGCCGCGGACCGCGCGCGCTACCGGTGCGTGCACACGGCCGCCGAGTTCGCCGAGCGCGTGGCCGCCGACCTTGCCGGAGCCGACGCGGGCACGCTTGCCGATCGACTCGCCGACGTGCGGATCGACGTGGATGGCGAGCCGCCGGCGGTTGGTCGATGACTGCATCGGCGCGGGCGGTTTCTCCGGCTCGGCGACGTTACGGCGCAGACGTGGCGCCTCGGCGCGGACGAGCGGGCGCGCCGCCGGCTTGGGCGCCGGCCGTGGCGCCTCGATCCGCTCGCTGCTGTCGCCAGCCACCGGTTCGAGGCCGAGGATGCGGCGCATCTCGCGCGCCACCGCGTCGGCCTCGCGCTTGGCCATCGGTCGACCGCCGGCGGTCGGCGACGACCGCGGCTCGGCGACGGGCGTCGGCTGCGGCGATGGCAACGACGCCTGCCGCTGCGCGGCGCGTTCGCGCGCCTTCCTGGCAGCCTTGGCGACGTTGCCGATCATGCCGAGGAGCCAGACGACGGCCACCAGCAGCAGGACCGGGTTGCGCGCGAAGAACTCGATCAGCCTGCCCACGACTCACTCCTGGCCCGGCATCTTCTTGCGCTGGCTCTCGGCCGACTGGTGCGACTCCTCGCCCAGCGCGATCTGCGTGCGCATCCGCGTGTCGGCCTCGAGGTTCTTGATGCGCTGGTAGTCGAGGATGCCCAGGTGCCCGCTGCGGAACGCCGCTGCCATCGCCTGCGGCACCTCGGCCTCGGCGAGCACCAGCTTGGCGCGGTTGGCGGCGATCTCGGCGACGTTCTCCTGTTCGGCCGCGACGGCCATGGCGCGGCGGCTCTCAGCGGCGGCCTGCGCGACGCGCTTGTCGGCCTCGGCCTGATCAGCCTGCAGGCGCGCGCCGATGTTGTCGCCGATATCAACGTCGGCGATGTCGATCGACAGGATCTCGAACGCCGTGCCGGCATCGAGGCCCTTGCTCAGCACACCCTTGCTGATGCGGTCGGGGTTCTCCAGCACGTCCTTGTGCGAGTTCGACGAACCGATCGTCGACACGATGCCCTCGCCGACGCGCGCGATGATCGTCTCCTCGGTGGCGCCGCCGACGAGGCGCTTGATGTTGGTGCGCACGGTCACGCGGGCCTTGGCCAGCACTTGGATGCCGTCCTTGGCCATCGCCGCGATCTTGCCGTCGGCCGGGCAGTCGATGACCTTCGGGTTGACGCAGGTCTGCACGGCGTCGAGCACGTCACGGCCGGCGAGGTCGATCGCCGCGGCCTGGCGGAAGTCGAGGCCGAGGTTGGCGCGGTCGGCGGCGATCAATGCCTGCACGACGTTGAGCACGCGGCCGCCGGCGAGATAGTGCGCCTCCAGCTCGCGCACGTTGAGCGGCAGACCGGCCTGCGTCGCCGAGATCGCCGCGCGCACGATCACCGTCGGGTTGACCTTGCGCAGCGACATGCCGACGAGCTGAAACAGCCCGATCGGGGTGCCCGACATGTACGCCTGGATCCAAAGGTTGAGGAACTTGAGCAGTACGAGCAGCAGAACGACGAGCAGCAGGATGAGGATGGCGAGCGGCCACCCCCAGCTCGGGGCGAACGGCGGCGGAACGGCGGCGAGGGTCATAGTCATGGCGGTGTGGGTAGGGAGGGCTAGGTCAGGTGGCGTGAGGTTGCGAAGACGCACGGCAAGCGACGACGACCCGGTGGTCGGTGACGTCGAGAACGACGACGGGGCAGTCGACGTCGAGCATCTCGCCGCGGGTGACGACGTCGACGCGCGCGCCGTCGATGCGGGCGAAGCCGGCGGGCCGCAGCGGCGAAGTGGTCACCCCATGCTTGCCGACGAGCGCGCGCAGCGCCGGGTCCCCGACCGAGCCGGTCGCCTGCGGGCCACTGAGAATCATCGCCTTGCCAATGCGCGTGTTCGGCAACAGCCTGAAGGCCAGCGTCAGCACGATCGGCGCCGCCACCGCCTCGACGGCGAGGATCATCACGCCAAAGGCGACCGACTGCTGGAAGGCGACGAAGATCGCCGACAGCAGCGCGATCGCAGCCGCCGTGGCGATGACGCCGAATGAGACGAATACAACCTCGGCGACGAGCAGCAGCAGGCCGACGACGCAGAGCAGCACGACGAGGCCGACGCTGCCGCGCTCGCCGGCGCGGTCTGCCGCCGGCTCGGCGGCGACGACGACGCGGGCGCCCTGCACGTACAGCACGCGCACCGGCGTGCCGGGTTCGACGAAGGCGCCCTCGGTGACGACGTCGATGCGTTCACCGTCGATCTCCATCGCGCCGGTCGGCCGCAGCACGGTGATCGCCGTGCCGATGCGGCCGACGTAGACCATCAGGCCCTTGTCGGCGAGGCCCAGCCCGCTGCCGGCGAGTGACAGCCCGCTGCCGGCGGCGCCGACAGGCGCGGGCGGCGGCAGGAACACGCGATTGAACCACGGCACCCTCGGCAGCACGCGCCAGATCACCGCGCCGAGCACCAGCACGGCGACGAACAGCAGCGTCAGGTTGCCGAGGTTGGCCAGGAAGATGGCCTCCTCGGCGGCGTTGCCAGGTAGCACGAATGACTGGCGGCTCAGCACCAGCGACAGCACGAGGCACAGGAAACCGATCGCGCCGAAGATCACCGAGCCCGGCAGCAGGAAGATCTCGACGCCGATCGCGGCGATGCCGAGGAAGAACACGACGATTTCCTCGACCTCGGCGAGACCGACGAGGTAGCCGTGGAACATCGCCAGCAGCAGGAAGCCGACGCCGAACAGCCCGGCGACGCCGATGCCCGGCGTCTTCACCTCGACGATCAGCAAGAGAAAGCCGGCGACCAGCAAGAACGGCTGCAGCAACTCGAGCCAGCCGACCATGTCCTCGGCCCATGAGCCCTGCACCTCGCCCATCGCCGTGCGGTCGAAGGCCAGCACGTCGGCGAGCTGGTCGAACGACTGCAGCGTGCCGCCGGAAAGGCCTAAGTCCTCCGCCTCCTGCGCGCTCAGCACCAGCGGCCGCGTCAGCGCGCGCTCGCCCAGCAATTTGCCGCCGGCCGCCTGCAGCGGCGCGATCTCGCCGCGTTCGAGCACTTGCTGGCGCTCGACGCCGCCCTGACGCACGGTGGCGGCGACGAGCTGCAGGCGTGGGTCCGCCATCGCCAGCGCCAGCTTCTCGGCGTCAGCGCGAAACTTCGGGTCACGGGCGGCGAGCCGGCCCTGCATCGCTGCGCGCGCAGCGTCGAGGCGGGCGTCGGTCGCCGCATCGGGCGCGCCACTGAGCAGTTCGCCGAGGTCCTGTTCGGGCTTCTCGACCTCGCCCCAGTCGGTGCGCGTCAGGCAGTAGATGCGATCACAGCACAGCGCCAGCGCGGCGGCGCCATGCACGACGCGGCCCGACAACACCGCGACGGTCGGCACCGTCGTGCGCTGCACATGGTCGAGCAGGCTCTGCACGTCGCTCGCGTCCTCGCCCTGGCTGCCGGCATCCTCCAGCCGCAAGATCACGAACGAACAACTGGCGGCGTCGGCCTGGCGCAGCGTGCGGTGCAAGCGCGCCACTTCGGTGGTGCCGAGCTTGCCGCGCAGCGTCGCGACCAGCACGCGCGGCGCGCTGACCGGTTCCTGGGGGACTACGCTGGCCGCCGCGAGCGGGCCGCCCATGCCAGCTACCGTCGCCAGCAGGGCGCGTACGAACCACGACCGGAAGGAACGCAGCGACATCGTCACGGGCACAGGTGTAGCAAAGTGGCCGAGCGATGGCACGATTCGTCGCCGCATCGACAACGCCTACGCTGGGGACCAACCGGCCGATGGCGCCGGCATGCCGCCCCCCCCCTGCGCCACCCGCGCCGCGCGCAAGCCCTCGTCGCCGCCGCGGCAAGGGTGTGCGAACGGACAACTTCAGCGCGCCGCCGCGAGGCCGTCGAGGGCCAGCAGCGCCATCGCCGTGCCGTAGCAGCGGCCGAGTTCATGGCTGTCGACGAAGACGCCGTCGAATTCAGGCAACTCGAGCACGAGTTGCCGCATCCGCCGCTGCAGTTCGAGCCGCGCCGCCGCGTCGTCGAGCCGCGCCGTCGCCTCGACGCGCGCCAGCACGTCGAACCAGAAGAAGAAGCCACCGTAGCCGTGGCGGTCGGCGTGGTCATCGTACTTGCGCACCGCGGCCAGCAGGCCGTGGTGGCGCTGGCCGGCCTCGACCGCGGCGCGCAGCTTGGCCTGATCGCTGGCGCCGAACAGGTACAGCCCGAGTTCGCACAGCGGCATGCGTCCGGCCGCCGACTCGATCGAGGCCCGCGGCTTGCCCTTCGCCGTGTGCTGGTACGTGAAGGCGCCGGCGTCGGTGCGGTTCATCGCCAGCGCGCGCAGGCCCCTGTCGACGTTGTCCTGCGGCACCTCGATGCCCGCCTGCTTGGCGAAGTGCAGCGCCTGCAGCGCCGTCGCGATCGCGAACGGATTGCCGTACTCGTGGAACCACACGCCGGTCTCCGGCTGCAGCGCCACCAGCGCGGCGACGCCGCGCTGCAGCGCCGGTCGCACCGCCTCGGCGTCGGTAGAGCGCGCGCGCGTCCAGGCGGCGAGGAAGCGCAGCGCGTAGGCGCGCGCCCAGACGATCTCGTCGCGGTCAGAGACCGCCGCCATGCGGTCGGCCTCGACGTTGGCGCGCAGGCGCTGCAGCGTCGCCTCGGCGCGCGCCGCCAGCGCTGCCGGCAACGAGAACGGCGCGTCCTTGCGCGTCGCCAGCAGCAACGCCTCGCCGGCGAGGCAGGTGACGGCGGCGTGCACGTTGGGCAGTCCGTCCGTGCCGCCGAAGTCGTAGATGCTGTCGCGCAGCACGCCGTCGTCGCCGTCCATGGCGACGAGGAAGGCGACGCCGCGGCGCCATAGCTCCGCCTCGTCGTAGACGCCGGACAGCCGCGTGCCGTCGACCGGATCGGCGGCGAGCGCGGCGGCCGGCAACGGCAGGTAGTCCTCGAAGCCGCGGCCGAACGGCCCGTGGCCCTCCACCTCGAGCGCCGCCTTATACGCCAACGGCTGGTCGGGCAGTTCCTGGCCGAGCGCCGTCCACCGCTGCAGCGCCGCGCCGCGCTGGCCGCTGCGCAGCAGCGCCGCGCCGATCAACCAGTGCGCCTCGGCGGCGACCGCGGGCGGCGGCTCGGCGGCGAGCACGGCCTCGGCGCGCGACTGCGCGGCGGGACGGTCGCCGTCGCGGTAGGCCGCCCACGCTTCGCGCAGCGCCGGATGGCACGGGAAGCCGTCGGCCGGCGCCTTCGCCAAGCGGCGCAGCGGCGCTTCGAACCACTCCGGATGGAGCGTCGTCAACTGATCGACGCGCAGCAGCGTGTTGCCGTCGCCGTCGAGCACGAGGTAGCCGGGTTCGAGGAACTGGTTGTGCACGAGGCCGCGCTGCTTGGCGGCATCGCCCTTCGCGGGTTCGGCGACGGGCACGAAGTGCATCGCCAGCAGGTCGATCGTGCTCGGCCACGAGAACGGCCCGCCGCGCAGGTAGCGGTCGATCTCCGGCTTGCGATCCATCGGCGACGGCTGCACTGCGGGCACGTACCAGAACACCGGCTTACCGGACTGCTTGGCCTCGGCGAGCGCGGCGGCGAGGTCCTGGCGCCACGGCACCGCGCTGCCGGCGCGGGCGGCGAGGTCGCCTGGGGCGATGCGGACCTTGCGCGTCGAGTTCTGCGCCGGCAACGCGGCGACGAGACCGACGGCGAACAGCGAGAGCAACGTCGCGGCGGCGTGCATGGCGCGAGTATGCGCAGCGGACCGGCGGCGAGCCATCGCGGCGGCGCTGGCAGCGCGCCAGCGCGCGTTCCCCCGTCGCGCGCCCGGCCCACGCCGCGTAGCCTGCCAGCCATGCTGCTCCGCCCCGTCCTGCTCCTCCTCGCCGCCGTCACCTGCCTGCCCGACGAGGGCCAATGGCTGCCGACCCAGGTCCGCGAGATGGACTGGGCCGCGCTGCACAAGCGCGGCATGGTCCTGACCAAGGACCAGTTCTGGCACCCAGAGAACGGCGGCACGCTGTCGGCGACCGTGCAGATCAACGGCTGCACCGCCTCGTTCGTCAGCAAGGACGGCTTGCTGGTGACCAACCACCACTGCGGCTTCGGCGCGGTCAGCGAACTCAGCACGCCGCAGGACAACCTGCTGCGCGACGGCTTCGCGGCGAAGGACCGCGGCAGCGAGCGGCCGGCGCCTGGCATGGTCGCCGCGGTGCTCAAGCGCATCGAGGACGTCACCGCGGTGGTGCACGTCGAGCAGCAGAAGGCGACGAGCGACCTCGAGCGCTTCGAGCGCACGCAGCGCGTGCTGGCGAAGCTCGTCGCCGACGGCGAGAAGCGCGAGACCAACACCAAGTGCTCGGTGGCCTCGTTCCTCGAAGGCAAAGAGTATCACCTCTACTACCGCACGCAGATCCGCGACGTCCGGCTGGTCTACGCGCCGCCGCGCGCGATCGGCGAGTTCGGCGGCGAGGTCGACAACTGGGAGTGGCCGCGCCACACCGGCGACTTCATGTTCTTCCGCGCCTATGTGGCGCCGGACGGCACGGTGCGCGACCACGATGCGGCCAACGTCCCCTACCAGCCGCAACACATCCTGCCGGTCTCGACCGAGGGCGTGCGGCAGGGCGACCTCGCGATCATCATGGGCTATCCGGGCCGCACGCAGCGCTACAAGACCAGCCGCGGCGTGATGACGCAGCAGGGCTACGTCTACCCGCGCCGGCTCGACGTGCTGACCCGCGCGATCGCCGCGCTGGAGGCCGCCGGCCGCACCGACGAGAAGCTCGAGCTCGAGGTCGCCGACCGCGTCAAGTCGCTCGCCAACGTGCAGAAGAACGCCTCGGGCATGATCTTCGGCCTGCGCAACAACGGCACCGCCGCGCGCAAACTGCGCGAGGAGGAGGAGTTCGCCGCCTTCGTGAAGACCGCCGGCAAAGCCGAATGGAACACCGTGCTCGCCGACATGCTGGCGATCGACGAGGCCGAGGCCGCGGCCATCGAGAAGGAGACGACGATCGCGTTCCTCAACCTGCTGGGCGAGGACGTGCCGCTGCTCGGCGTGCTGATCGAGGCGTGCGGCGCGGCGGCGACCAGCCCGACCGGCAAGGTTCCCGGTCGCCTGCTGCAAGCGCTCGGCAGCGAGCAACTGACGCAGCACTGGGACACGATCCAGCAGCCGCTGCTGTGCATCCTCGCCGGCGAGGTTGGCGGACTGTCGCCAGCGCAGCGCCTCGCCGGCACGGACTTCCTCGCCGACGGGGACAAGGCGGTCGACGCGCTGATCACCCGCACGACGCTGCGCGATGCTGCCGCGCGCAAGGAACTGTTCGCCGGCGGCAAGGACGCGATCGCCGCCAGCGACGACCCGCTGGTGCGCCTCGCGCGCGCATTCGCCGACGAGCGCATGGCGACGGTGCAGCGCCAGCGCGAGCGCTTCGGCAAGATGCTCGACGTCGGTCGCCGCTGGATCCTGGCGCAGGAGTCGTTCCGGGGCAGGTCGTTCTACCCCGACGCCAACAGCACGCTGCGGGTGTCGATCGCAGAGGTCGCCGGCTACTCGCCGCGTGAAGCGGTCACCTACGCGCCGCACACGACGGTCGCCGGACTGCTGCAGAAGGAAAACGGCAAGGAGCCGTTCGCCAACCCGAAGGCGCTGCTCACGGCGGCGGCGACGCGCCAGCAGTCGCGCTGGTTCGACAAGCGGCTGGGCGATGTGCCGGTCTGCTTCCTGACCAACGGCGACACCACCGGCGGCAACTCCGGCTCACCGGTCGTCGACGGCAAGGGCCGACTCATCGGACTCAACTTCGACCGCGTGTTCGAGAATGTCGCCGGCGACTTCGGCTGGAACAAGGACCGCTCGCGCAACGTCGTCTGCGACGTCCGCTACGTGCTCTGGGTCGTCGAGTCGGTGATGCCGAGCCCGGCGCTGCTCGGCGAGTTGCTGGCGGCGAAGTGATCGCCGCCGCGATGGCGATCGCGCCGGCCGCCCGTCAGCGGGCGCCAGCCGCGGCGGCGGCGGCGTGCGCGCTCTCGACCGCCGGGTCGTAGACGACGACGTCGCGCAGTTCGCGGTAGCGGCCGTCGAGGTCCATGCCGCAGCCGATGACGAACTCGTCGGGAATCTCGAAGCCGAGGAAGTCGACGTCGACCTGGACGACGCGGCGCGACGGTTTGCTCAGCAGCGAGGCGACGCGGCAATTGCGCGCGCCGCCGGCGAGGAAGTGCCGCTTGAGCGCGTCGATCGTGCGGCCGGTGTCGACGATGTCCTCGAGCAGCAGCACGTCGCGTCCGCGCACAACCAGGTCGGCGCCGAGCAGGATCTTGACCGCGCCGGTGCTGGCGGTGCCGGCGTACGACGACGCGCGCACCTCGTGCACTGGCAGCGGCGTCGGCAGGTGCTGCTGCAGCAGCTGGGCGAACGGCCGCGCGCCCTCGATCACCGCCACCAGTAGCGGCGGCTCGCTGCCCATCGCGTCGGCGATGGCGCGGGCGAGCTCACGGGCGCGGCGCACGATCAGGTCGTGCGGGACAAGAACACGGAAGGGCGGCGTGGCGGGGTGGGTCACGGCAGCACGAACGGGGTGGCAGTCGAAACGCCTGGGATGGCGAGGTTGAAGTCGAGCACGATGTGCGCGGCGAAGAGGGTCACACCGGCCACCGGGTTGGGTTGCGGGATGGCGACGTCGACGCTGCGGTAGCCGAGCGCTGGCACGAACGCAAAGAACCCCGACGCGCCGAGCGCGGCCTGGAACAGCGGGTCGAACGCCAGCGGGATCAGGGCGCCGCCGAACGGCGTCGCCGGCGTCGTGCCGTAGGCGAGACCGAACACGCTGAACAGGCCCGGGAACTCGAACGCCGTGCCGTGCACGGTGAACCTGCCGTTGTCGATCGAGACGCCGCAGCGCACCGGGTGGTTCGTCGCGTCGCCGGGGTTGGCGGCGCCGGGCGAACCGCGGTCGCCGGCGCCGTAGACGTTGGGCGCACCGAGCCAGTTGGCCGTGGTGTTCGCGGCCAGCAGGTCGCGTCGCTCGGCGGCGACGCCGCTGCCGCCGGGGAAGCCGGTGGTGTAGGTCAGCGAGTCGACGACGACGCCGCCCTGGTCGATCGTGACCGTGTCGGAGGTGTCGCCGAGGACCGTCGTGCCGAACGGCAGCGCCATGCCGAGCGGTTGGCCGCCGTTGCGCGACGGCGCGCCGTCGACCTGGAATACCATCGGCCGTCCAGGCACGAGCAGGAAGTTGCTCGCCAGGGTCACCGTGGCGCTGTTGTCGACGAGGCGCAGGCCGCGCAGGCCGACCGGCTTGGCGCCGACGTTGACCACTTCGACGTACTCGCCGTTGGTGTCGGGCACGATCGCCGGGTTGCGCTGGATCTCGCTGATGCGCACATCGCCGGGCTGCAACGCCGGCGTCGCCACCTCGTCGCAGTAGAAGTCGAGGAAGTCGCCGCTGGACGTCGAGGCGCGGTAGCGGCGGCCATCGGTATCGATGCGGATCGAGCCGGCGACGCCGAAACCGATCGTGCTGGCGCTGCCGATCGACGTCGACAGCAACGCGCGCGCGGCGGCCGCCTGGTTGAGGCGGTTGACGATCGTCGGGGTCGGGTGGCCGAGCGAATTGCCGGCGCCGCACGAAACGACGGCCAGCTCTGGCTGCAGATTGGCGACGAGGTTGAGGCTCGACGAGGTGTTGCTGCCGTGGTGGTTCAGCTTGTAGACGTCGACGTCGCCGCAGGCGAGCGAGGCCGGCGTCTCGACGTCGGCGGTGCTGTTGCCGCCACCAGTGAGGTCGCCGCCGAGCCACATCGAGAAACTGCCGTACTCGAGGCGCAGCGCCAGCGAGCGCGAGTTCTCCTCCTGGGCCGAGGCCGTCGGATCGACGAAGCCGCCGCCGAGGATGTTGCCGTTCAGCGCGATGACGCGGATCTGCGCCCCGCCGCCGAGCGGATAGACCGCGCCGAGCACCGCGAACTGGCGGCGGCTGCCGGCGGCGGCGAGGTACTGCGTGACGTTCTGCGTCGTCGGCCGGTTGACGTCGCCGCGGTCGATCGCGGCGACGAACGGCAGGGCGTTCAGCACCTCGTCGAGGCCGCCGCCGTGGTCCTCGTGGAAGTGCGACAGGAACGTCTTGCCGCAGGCGGTCGGCTGCAGCGCCGCGATCGCCGGCAGCATCGCCACCGTGCCCTGGCCGGTCGGGCCGGCGTCGACGACGTGCATGGTGCCATCGGGCGCCCTGATGACGATGCCATCGCCCTGGCCGACGTCGACGATCACCACCGTCAAGCCGGTCGGCGCGTCGGCCTGGCTGCCTTGCGGCAACGTCGACGCTGCGCAGAGACAGGCAACGAGCAGGCTGGCGAACATTGCCGAAGAATAGCCGCTGACGGCGATCCAACCAGGGCAGGGCCTTGGCGCCTGCCACCTTGGCGACGCGCGCCGGACGAAGCCTTGCTATGGTGCGAGTTGCATGGTCGCGATGCTGCCCCACCATTACGGCCCGTCGATCCACCTGTTCGACGACGCCTTCCTGTCGACCCTGCTGTGTCGCCTCGGCAGCCCGGACACCGGCACGGCGGAAGTCCCAGCGCTGGTCGCAGCTGCCTACCAGCAAATGGTGCGCGAGATCCTGGCCCGCGAGTTCCCGCGCCAGCACCGCCGCGCGTCGACGCGCATGACCGCGCACGAGCCGCGCGCCGTCGTCGTTGGCGACTTCCTGTGCCGCGAGACCAAACTGGTCATCTGCGCGGTGATCCGCGCCGGCATCCTGCCCGCGCAGGCCTGCTACGAAGCGGCGATCCAGGTGCTGCCGCCGGAGAACGTCCGCCTCGACTTCCTCAACATGTCGCGCGTCACCGACGCGCAGCACCACGTCACTGGCGTGCGCCTCGACGGCAGCAAGATCGGCGGCTCGGTCGACGACGCCGTCGTGCTGATCCCCGACCCGATGGGCGCGACCGGCGGCACCGTCTGCCGCGCCGTCGAGGTCTACGAGGGCCTCGGCCGCAGCGCCCCGCGCCGCGTGGTCGCCGCCCACCTGATGGCGACGCCGGAGGCCTGCCGGCGGCTGGCGTCGACGCGGCCGCAGGTGCAGGTCTACGCCGGCCGCCTCGACCGCGGCCTGTCGACGCCGCGCGCGCTCGCCGCAGCGCCGGGCGCCTTACCCGACGAGGAACGCGGCCTCAACGACGTGCAGTACATCGTCCCGGGCGCTGGCGGCATGGGCGAGCTGCTGACCAACAGCTGGGTGTGAGCCGGCCGGGCCCGGCCAGCCCGCCCCCGGTCCGCCCCCGCCATGCGCTCCCCCCGCCCGTTCCGCCCGGCCGCCGCCGCCGACGGCGACACCGAGCCGCCGGTGTGCGCCGACTTCGGCTGTTCGTCGTGCCTCGTGGCCCAGACCGTCGGCGATCCGGGCTGTGGTGAGCGCTCCCGGCGACGCCGCGCTTGCCACCGCCGGCCGCCGACCGCTATCCCTAGCGTGCCCCATGACCACCATCGTCCACGTGCAAGGCCGTGAAGTCCTCGACTCGCGCGGCAACCCCACCGTCGAAGTCGAAGTCGAACTCGAGTCCGGCGCGCGCGGCCGCGCGATCGTGCCCTCGGGCGCGTCGACCGGCGCCCACGAGGCGGTGGAACTGCGCGACGGCGACAAGAAGCGCTACCTCGGCAAGGGCGTGACCAAGGCGGTCGCGCACGTCGACCACCAGATCGCCGACGCGCTGCTCGGCCACCCGGCCGAGGACCAGTTCCTGATCGACACGCTGCTGCGCGAGGTCGATGGCACCAAGAACAAGGGCAAGCTCGGCGCCAACGCGATCCTCGGCGCCAGCCTCGCCACCGCCAAGGCCGTCGCCAACGAGATGGGCATGCCGCTGTGGCGCTACGTCGGCGGCAGCAAGGCCCGCCGCCTGCCGGTGCCGATGATGAACATCCTCAACGGCGGCGCGCACGCCGACAACAACGTGGACTTCCAGGAGTTCATGGTGATGCCGGTCGGCGCCAAGTCGTTCCGCGAGGGCCTGCGCATGGGCGTCGAGATCTTCCACGCGCTCAAGGCCGAGCTGAAGGCGAAGAAGCTGATGACGGCGGTCGGCGATGAGGGCGGCTTCGCGCCCAACCTCGTCAGCAACGCCGCGGCGTTCGAGATCATCCTGCAGGCGATCAAGAAGGCCGGCTACAAGGCCGGCAGCGACGTCATGCTGGCGCTCGACGCCGCCGTCACCGAGCTGTTCGACAAGGGCAAGTACACGCTCGCGGGCGAGGGCAAGACGCTCGACAGCAAGGGCATGGTCGACCTGCTGGAGTCGTGGTGCCGCGAGTTCCCGATCTACTCGATCGAGGACGGCATGGCCGAGGACGACTGGAAGGGTTGGCAGCTGCTGACCGAGCGCATCGGCGGCAAGGTGCAGCTGGTCGGCGACGACCTGTTCGTCACCAACACGGAGCGCCTGCAGCGCGGCATCCAGGAGAAGGCGGCCAACGCCATCCTGATCAAGGTCAACCAGATCGGCACGCTGACCGAGACGCTCGAGGCGATCGACCTCGCCCACCGCGCCGGCATGCGCGCGGTCATGTCGCACCGCTCCGGCGAGAGCGAGGACAGCACCATCGCCGACCTCGCGGTCGCCTGCGCCACCGGCCAGATCAAGACCGGCGCCCCCTGCCGCAGCGACCGCGTCGCCAAGTACAACCAGTTGCTGCGCATCGAGGAGCAACTCGGCGACGCCGCGCAGTACGGGATCTGAGCGGGACGGGAGCCGCGCCGGGCCCGACCAGCGCCCCGCCGACGGGATCCCTGGGCCACCCTTCGACTTCCCGGCGGGCAACCGCCGGCGGCGACGCCGAAGCGACCGGTCGGTCCTGGCCCCGCCGCCGCAACCCGGTAGCATCCCGGATCTTCCGCGTCATGAGCCGCAACCTCGAGGCCCCGTCGTCGTTCCCGCACTGGGTCGCGCTCGGCAGCCTCGCCCTCGTGCTCTGGCTGTTCTTCCGGCACACGGTGCCAGCGCTGCACGAGAAGCAGGAACTGCAGGACTACAAGGCGACGCTGAGCAAGCTGCGCGTCGACTACGACACGGCGATCCGCGACGCGCGACTGGGCGTCGGTCCGAACGCCCACTTCGACCTGCAGGCGCTGCTCGTGGCCATCGACCAGCGCGGCTTCACGCCCTTCGAACTGTGCGCGACCTACCCGGAGCGCGCCGACCAGGTCCTGCCGCCAGAACCCGGCGAAGACGCGCCGCCTGTCGAGGGCGGGCGCTGAAGTCTTTCCGGCGCATCCCCGTCTGAGTCCGCACGAACTACCACCCGGCCCGCGCGCCAAACCGTACGACACGCACCCGCCATGAGCATCGAAGGCAACAAGAAGGATCTCGAACACGTCGACAAGTTGCGCAAGGCCTATGCGGCCATGAAAGACGAGATCCGCAAGGTGATCGTCGGTCAGGACCAAGTCGTCGACGAGCTGTTCATGGCGCTGTTCTGCCGCGGCCACTGCCTGCTGATCGGCGTGCCCGGCCTCGCCAAGACGCTGCTGATCTCGACGCTCGCGCGCGTGCTGTCGCTGGGCTTCAACCGCATCCAGTTCACGCCGGACCTGATGCCGAGCGACATCACCGGCACCGAGATCATCCAAGAGGACAAGGCCACCGGCCGGCGCGAGTTCAAGTTCCTCCCAGGCCCGATCTTCAGCAACGTCATCCTCGCCGACGAGATCAACCGCACGCCGCCGAAGACGCAGGCCGCGCTGCTCGAGGCGATGCAGGAGTACCAGGTCACCGTCGCCGGCTACCGCCACGAGCTGAAGCGGCCGTTCTTCGTGCTCGCGACGCAGAACCCGATCGAGCAGGAGGGCACGTACCCGTTGCCGGAAGCCCAACTCGACCGCTTCATGTTCATGGTCAAGGTCGACTACCCGTCCGCCGCCGACGAGCGCGAGATCGTGCGCCGCACGACCGAGGACCGGAAGTCCGACATCGTGCCGGTGCTCGGCGCCGAGGACATCTTCGCGCTGCAGGACATCGTCCGCCGCGTGCCGATCGCCGACGCGGTGCTCGACTTCGCGCTGCGCCTCACGCGCCAGACCCGCATCACCACCGACGAGGCGCCGGCGTGGGCGCGCGAGTGGCTGCAGTGGGGCGCTGGCCCGCGCGCCAGCCAGAACCTCGTGCTCGCCGCCAAGGCGCACGCCTTGCTCAACGGTCGCTTCTACGTCGCCGCCGAGGACGTGCAGGCGGTGGCCAAGCCGGTCCTGCGCCACCGCCTGATCACCAGCTTCGCCGCCGAGGCCGAAGGCGTGACCACCGACAAGGTCGTCGAGCGCCTGCTCGCCGAGACGCCGGCCAACGCCAGCGAGGCGCTCGCCGACGGCAAGCTGCCGAAGGTCCTCGCCAAGGGCTGACCCGACCGCCAGGCGCTGCCCGACGCCGCGTCGCCGGCCGCCGCCACCGACCCGCCGCCATGTCCGAGACACCCACCGACTACCTCGACCCGCGCGTCCTCAACAAGGTCGGCCGGCTTGAGCTGCGCGCCCGCCTCGTCGTCGAGGGCTTCGTCGCGGGCATGCACAAGTCGCCCTATCGCGGCTTCTCGGTCGAGTTCGCCCAGCACCGCGAATACGTGACCGGCGACGACCTGCGCCACCTCGACTGGAAGATCCTCGGCAAGTCGGACCGCCTCTTCATCAAGCAGTACGAGGAAGAGACCAACCTCCGGGCGCACCTATTCCTCGACCAGAGCGAGTCGATGAACTACGGCCACGACGGCGGCATGGCGAAGTTCGACTACGCCGCGACCGCCTGCGCCTCGCTCGCCTACATGATCCAGCAGCAGGCCGACGCTGTCGGCCTGACGCTGTTCGACGAGGACGTTTGCCGGCAGTTGCCACCGTCGAACACGCGCGCCGGCCTCGGCCACCTGTTCGGCGCGCTCGAGCAGGCCAAGGCACGCAACAAGAAGACCAGGGTCGGAACGGTGCTGCACCAGTTGGCGGCGCAGCTGCGCCAGCGCGGCATGGTGATGATCTTCAGCGACCTGTTCGACGAGCCGGCGACAGTCGTCGAGGGCCTCCGCGAACTGGCGAGCCGGGGCCACGACGTCATCGTCTTCCACGTGCTCGACCGCGACGAGGTCGAGTTCCCGTTCGAGCGCATGACGCTGTTCGAGGGGCTCGAGCAGATGCCAGAGCTGCTGTGCGATCCGAAGTCGCTGCGCGACGCGTACCTCGCCGAGATCGAGGGCTTCGCCGAAGCGCTCCGCAAGGGCTGCCTGCAGCATCGCATCGACTACGTGCGCATCGTCGACAGCACGCCGCTCGACATCCTGCTGACCTCCTACCTGAGCGCCCGCGCCGCGCGCAGCAAGCGCCGCAAATAGCGAGGGCTCGCCTTGACCTTCCTCAATCCGGCCCTGGCGTTCGGCGTGCTGCTGTTCGCGGTGCCGCTGGTCATCCACCTGCTCAACCGGCAGCGCCACAAGCGGCGACCGTGGGCGGCGATGGAATTCCTGCTCAAGGCCTACCAGAAGCAGCGCAACCGGCTGCGCAACGAGAACCTGCTGCTCCTGCTGCTGCGATGCCTGGTGCCGATCGCGCTGGCGCTGGCGGTGGCGCGGCCGGTCTGGCAGGACGTCGCCGGCCTGCTCGGCGGCGGCGGCGGCGTGCACCACGTGCTCGTCGTCGACGGCAGCTACAGCATGGGCGCTCGCGGCGCCGGCGCCACGAGTCCATTCGAACGCGCCCGCAGCCTCGCCGGTCGCCTGCTCGACGACCTCGAAGGCGACACCGACGCCAAAGTCTCGCTGGTGTTCGCCGGCGTGCGGCCGCGCTTCCTCGTCCGCGGCGACCTCGACCTCGCCGCCGCGCGCGCGCAGTGGCTGCAGATGCTGAAGCCGGAGGACGCCGCCGGCGACCTCAGCGAGGCGCTGCAGCAGGCGGCGGCGTGGGTCGAAGAGACAAAGGACCCCGAGACGCGCGTGTACGTGTTCACCGACCTGCAGGCGCGCAGCCTCGGCAAGGCGCTCGCCGCGCCAGACGAGAAACCGGCGGCCGAGCTGGCGGACACGGCCCGCGACGTCGTCGAGGCGCTGCGCAAGCTCCCGGGCACGAAGCTGCACTGGATCGACGTCGGGCCGTTCGCCGACGGCCGCCAAGGCGGCGCGCTCGACAACGTGCAGCTCGTCGAGTTGCGCATAACGCAGCCGGCGGCGGTGCTGCGCACGCCGGTCGAGTTCACCGCATCGCTGCGCAACCGCGGCGCCACGACCGCCAACTGCGAGTTGACGCTCGACGTCGACGGCGGCGAGCCGATGCGCAAGGTCGTCAACGTGCCGGCCGGCGGCGAAGCCGAGGCCGACTTCCAGGTGGTGTTCCGCGAAGCCGGCCGCCGGCGCGTGCGCGCGAGCCTCGCCAGCGACACGCTGGCCGCCGACGACGAGCGCTTCCTGACCGTCGACGTGCGCGACCGCATCCGCATCCTGCTCGTCGACGGCGAGGCCGGCGGCGACCCACTGCTCGCCCATCGTTTCGTCTGGCAGATGCTCGACCCCGACGCCGCGTCGCTGCCGACGTTCGCCGTCGAGTCGGTCGACCTGCTGGCGCTGCTCGGTGGCCAGGCCGTGCCCAAGAACCACGACCTGATCGTGCTCGCCGACGTCGAACGGCTCAACGAGCGCGCCGCGCAGGGTCTGATCGAGGCGCTGCAGGCCGGCCGCGGCGTCTGCGTGACCTTCGGCGAGCGCGCCGATCCGACCAGTTGGAACCTGCTGTTCCACGCTGGCGGCGACGGCCCGATGCCGTTCCGCCTCGGCCCGAAGATCGGCGGCGCCGCCGGCAGCGCGCCGGCGCGCACCGCGACGTTGCTGGCGCCGGAGCACCCGGCCTTCCGCGAGTTCCCCGAGGACCTCTACCGCGAGGTGCTGCAGAGCGTGCCGTTCTGGCGCTGGAGCACGGTTGCGTCCGGCTCGCTGCATCCCGACGCCAAGGTGCTCGCGCAGCTGACCGACGCCGACCGCACGCCGCTGCTGGTGACGCGGCCGTTCGGCGAGGGCCGCGCCGTGTTCCTGACCTCGACGATCGCGTCGGAGTTCCAGCCGGCGCGCTGGAACCAGCTCAACGACGGCATGGTCGCGCTGCCGCTGCTGTTCGGCCTCGCGCAGTGGCTGGCCCTGCCGGCCACCGACCCGTTCCTCGCCGACGTCGGCGCCGAACTGTCATGCACGCTGCCGCGCCGCCCCGAAGCCGTCGAGGTCCAGCGGCCCGAGCGCGACGGCCGACCGAAGGCGCTGCTCGCCGACGATGCCGCGGCCCTGCCGGGCAAGCGCTACCGCCTCGGCCCGCTCGCCGACGCCGTGTACGCCGGCTTCTACGTGTTCGACTACACGATCGAACGCGAGTCCGGCAAGGAAGCGGCGTCGACGCCGTTCGCGGTCAACGTCGAGGCTGACGAGGGCGACCTGCGCTACGTCGGCCACGACGAAGCGCGCGGCGCGCTCGGCCTCGAGAACGTGCTGACCGGGCTGCCGGTGGCGCAGATCAAGGGCGACGAGCCGGGCCGCAGCGACCTCGGCCCGAGCCTGCTGCTGGCGACGCTGCTGTTCGTGCTGTCCGAAGCCGCGCTGGCGCGTTGGGTGTCCGGGAGGCGCAACTGACCATGGCCGGCGCCCTGTCCGTCCTGCCACAGGATCCCGCCGCCGACGGCGGCTACGTCGAGGAGACGTTCCGCTTCCTCGCCGCGCCGCCGCTCTGGGTCGTCGCGCTGATCCTGGTGCCGGGCACGCTGGCGTTCGCGTGGTGGTCGTACGGCGGCCTGTCGCGCCTCGAGCCGCGCACGCGCGCCGTGCTGGCGGCGCTGCGGTGGCTCGCGATCGCGGCTTGCGTCGTGCTGCTGTGCGAGCCGGCGTTCGAGATCACGACCTACCGGCGCACGCAGAACCAGGTGCACGTGCTTGTCGACGACAGCGCCAGCATGCAGCGCAAGGACCGCTACCCGGACGCGCCGCAGATGGCGGCGTTGCAGGCCATGCTGCCGACGACTGACATCGCGGCGACCACGCGCATCGACCTCGTGCGGCAGGCGCTCGGCCGACCCGATGGCCTGCTGACGCAACTCGCCAAGACGCACGATGTGCGCCTGTTCCGCATGGCGCGCAAGCCGGCGCCGATCCGCAGCCTCGACGAGGTGACGGCGCGTGGGGCGCGCACGCAGATCGGCGACGCGCTCGACCTGCACCTCGCCGCCAACGCCTCGGCGAACGTCGACGCCCTCATCGTCGTCTCCGACGGCCGCAACAACGCCGGCATCGACCCCGTCGACGCCGCCGGCAGCTACGCGCTGCGCGGCATCCCGGTGCACACGATCGGCGTCGGCAATTCGGAGGCGCCGCGCAACGCCTGGCTCGTCGGCCCGCCGGGACCCAAGGAAGCGCTGGTGTCGGAGCAGGTCGGCTTCGACGTCGCGCTGCGCGCCGAGGGCCTGCGGGGCAAGCGCGCGCGCGTCGAGCTGCAGGGCTCGCGCGATGGCGGGCCGTACCGACCGCTGGCGACAGCGACCGCCGAGCTGCCCGCCGACGGCGACGCCGGCACAGCGCGCGTGTTCCACGCGTTCGACGCGCCTGGCGACTGGACGCTGCGTTTCCGCCTCGAGCCGCTGCCGGAGGAGAGCCAACTCGACGACAACGAGGACGTGCGGTTCCTGCGCGTCAACGACGAGAAGATCCGCGTCCTCTACGTCGACGACCGGCCGCGCTGGGAGTACCGCTACGTCAAGAACGGACTCAAGCGCGTCGACCCGAGCATCGTCATGCAGGCGGTGATGTTCGACGCCAGCCCGCGCTTCGAGCAGGAGCACAGCAAGGCGCTGCCGCCGCTGCGCGACCTACCGCGCACCGAGAAGGAGCTGTTCGCCTACCACGTCGTGGTCTTCGGCGATGTGCCGCCCGAGCGCATCGCGGCGACTGAGGAGCGTCGCCGGCAGTGGTTCGAGCTGCTGGTCAGATTCGTCGAGTTCGGCGGCGGCGTGGCGTTCCTGTTTGGTGACCAGGCGATGCCCGAGCGCTACCGCAACACGGCGGTGCAGGACCTGCTGCCCGTCGTGCTCGAGGAACGCGGCTGGCTGCAGGCCAACAAGCCGCGCCGCGACGTCGAGTTCCATCCGCTGCTCGACAACCCGACGCAACCGCACGACATCCTGCTGCTGCAGCGCGACCCGGCGTTCAACCGCCGGCTGTGGGAGGAAGGCCTGCCGGGTTTCTACGTCTACCACCCGGTGCAGCGCGCCAAGCCGGGCGCGACTGTGCTGCTCCGCCACCCCACCGACGGCAACGCCTACGGCAAGCGCCCAATCGCCGTCGCCGGCCCAGCGCCGCGCGGCAATGTGTTCTTTCTCGGCACCGACGAAACGTGGCGCTGGCGCGATCCGTACGCCGAGACCTACATGGATGCTTTCTGGCGCAACGTCGTGCGCTGGCTGGCGCAGGGCCGTTTGCAGCGGCGCAACGACCTCGTCGAACTCACCATCGACAAGGTGCAGGCCGAGGCCGGCGACAAGGTGCGCGTGCAACTGCGCGTGCTCGACGACGAACTGCAGCCGGCGAGCGTCGCCGAGCAGCCGGTGTTCCTGCGCGACCAGGCGAACAAGGCCGAGAAACGAACGCTGCGCAGCGTCCCGGGCGAGCCGGGCGTCTACCAGGCGACGTTCACGATGGCCGAGCCGGGCGCGTACTCGTTCCTGGCGTTCGCCAACGACAACCCGGCCGACGCCGTGCTCGCGCGCCAGGACGTGCTCGTGCGCATGCCCGACCGCGAGATGGCCGACTCCAGCCAGGACGCCGAGACGCTGCGCCGGATCGCCGCCCAGAGCCGCAGCGCCGATGGCGCCGGCCGCTACGTCTTCCTCGCCGACGCCGACGGCCTGGTCGCCGACTTCCAGAATCGCAAGCCAGCCGAAAGCCGCCAGGACACGCGCACGCGGCCGGCGTGGGACAGCGGCTGGTCGCTCGCCATCGTCCTCGGCCTGCTGGCCGTAGAGTGGCTCCTGCGCAAGCGCGCGCGGCTGGTGTGATCCGGCGCTTCGTCCCAAACCACCCCTTGCCCGACCCCACCGCCAACCGCCGCCGCCCGATGCCGACGAGCCACGACGCGAACCAAGGACAGCCGACGCGCGGCCGCGCGCGGCTTGGCGTCGTCGTCGCGCTCGCCCTCGCCGCGCTCGCCCTCGCGCAGCAACCGCCGCCGCGCGCCGTGGAGCCGCCGATCGAGTTCACCACCGGCCAGGACGACAACCTGTTCTCGGTCGTGCGGTTGCAGGAGCAGATCCACGCCTACGAGCAGGGCCTCGAGGAAGTCGCCGCCGGCGACGTGCGCGCCGGCGTCGAGCGCCTGCACCGCGTGCTGCAGGCCGACGCCACCGGCGTCGTGCCGGTTGCGCCCGGCCGCTTCCTCGGCCTGCGGCTCGCCGTCACGCTGGCGCTCGCCAATCTGTCGCCCGCCGCCAAGGCCGCCTACGAGGAACTCGTCGAACGCGAGGGCGGCGTCGCCGCCGACCTGACGCAGCTCGATGACGCGGCGCTGCGCCAGCTCGCCGACCGCTTCCCCGCCGCCGCGATCGGCCGGCGCGCGCGCCTGCGCCTGGGCGACCTCGCGCTCGTCGCTGGCGACGCGCGCGGCGCCTGCGGCCACTTCCGCCAGGCTTTCGACGGCGCCGCCATCGGCAGCGACGACGAACGGCGCGCCGCCGAGCGGCTTTACTGCGCCGGCGTGCTGCTCGACCCGGTCGCCGCGGCTGCGGATCGCGCCGTCGGCGCGCTGTCCGCCGCCGGCGAGGACGCCCTCGGCGCGCTACCGGCCGCCGCCACCGCGCAGCGCACCTGGCCCAGCGTCGCCGGCGCCGGATCGGGCCGCCCGGCGATGCCCGAGCCGCCGCGACACTTCGACACCCGCTGGTCGGCCGAGGTCGTGGCGCCGGGCTTCGACACGCGCGAGATCAGCCAGTTCGCCATGCAGGCGGTTGGCGACCTCGACGCGGTCTACGTCAACACCGGCCACCAGGTCGTCGCCTTCGATCCGCTGCGCAAGGAAGCGCTATGGGCCACCATCGCGCCGATGCGCGCGGCCGAGAACGAGCCGGCGTCGGTGCCGGGCTTCGGCCGCCGCCAGCGCCGTTCGAGCGACGACGGCGTCAACGAGGACAGCACGCTCGCCGCTGCGCTCGGCGACGACGTCGTGGTCGCGGCGCTGCAGGTGCCGGAGAAGTCGGTGAACGTCGACTTCCAGGGTGGTCTCCGGGTGATAAGCAAGATCCCGATGCGACGCCTGCACGCCTTCGCGCGCAGCACCGGCAATGCGCTGTGGACGCACTACGATGAGCTCGACGGCCCGCGCACCCGCCGCTTCCGCGGCCACGACGCCTGCGGCGCGCCACTGGTCGCCGACGGCGTCGTCTACGCGCCGGTGCACGACCGCGCCGGCGCGATCGCGTTCTCGATCGCGGCCTACGACCTGCGCACCGGCGAGATGCGCTGGCGGCGGCTTGTCTGCAGCGGCCAGCAGGACGTCAACATGTTCGGCAACGCGCGCGCCGAGTTCGCCGCGTCGCCGCTGGCGCTGCGCGACGGCGTGCTCTACGGCGCGTCCAACCTCGGCGTCGCGTTCGCGGTCGAGGCGGCGACCGGTCGCCTCCGCTGGCTGTCGTCGTACGAGGTCGTGCGCATGCCGCTCGTCGGCTGGCACCAGCAGCCGGAGCGGCCGGTGTTCTTCGCCAACAACGCGCCGGCGGTCACCGCAAGTGTCGTCTGCCTGACGCCGCTCGACTCGCAGTTCGTGCTCGGACTCGACGCCGAGAATGGCCGGACGCTGTGGCGCGTGCCGGCGCAGGCGACGGTCGACGGCGTCGACCACCGCGTCTTCTGGATCGCTGGCTCTTGGCCCGACGAGTTCGTGCTCGCCGGCGCAGGCGCCATCGCGGTGACGGCCCGCTCGGGCGGCAGCGCGGCGCACAGCCCGCAGCTGCGCGCCATCGTCGATCCCAGCGAACTCGACGAACGCGGCGGCAGCGCGCTGTCGCCGCGGCCAGCGCTGTGCCCAAACAGCATCTGGTTCGCGCGCACCGACGGCCTGCGTGGCTTCGACCGCCAGGGCAAGGCCGTGCCCGGCTCGCCGGTCGGTCTCGGCCGCTTCGCGTTCGGCAATCTGCTGTCGGACGGCGGCCTCGTGGTGTCGCTGCGCCAGGGTGCGATCGACTTCGCCTACGACGCCCTCGCCCTGCGCGGCCGCGTCGAGGCCGCCGCCAAGGCCAATCCCGACGACCCATCGCTGCTGCTGCGCCTCGCCAGCCTGCGCCGCGCCCTGCTGCCTGCCGACGCCGACGCCGACCAACGGGCCGCCGTGCAGCAGGCCTACCAGAATGGTCTCGACGCGGCCGTGCGCCGTGGCCTGCCGGCGGATCACCCGGTGCGCCAGGCGCTGCAGCGCGAACTGTTCGCGCAGGCGATCGCCAGCGCGCAGGCTGCCGCCAATGCCGGCGCGCCGACAGCGTTGGCCTTGACGATCGCGGCGCGCGACCTCGCGCCAGATGACGCGCAATGGGCGCTGGTCCACGCCGCCGTGCTCGATGCCGTGCGCCGCGACGGCGCCCGCTTCACCGCCGAACTCGACCGCCTGCTCGCGCGCATGCCCGACGGCGCCTTTCCCCGCCTCGCCTTCCCGCTGCCGCGCGACCGCACCTTCGACGCCGACGATGTCACGCCGGTGCGCGCTTTCGTCGCCTGGCAGAAGGCCGCGGCGCAGGCCAATCCGGCGGCCGCCATCGCCGGCTGGCAGGAGCTGCTCGAGATGCACAGCGACGCGCCGCTGGTCGGTGGCAGCGGCGCCGACGTCGCGCGCAAGGCGATCGACGACCTGCTGCGCCAGCACGGCCGCGGCTGCTACGCCGCCGTCGAAGCGCGCGCCGCCGCCGCCTCGACCGCCGCCGGCGACGACCGCGCTGCGCTCGCCGCCTGCGTCGCGCGCTTCCCCAACAGCGCCGCCGCGGCCGCCGCGCGCGTGCGCCTGCTCGACGCCGGCGTGAAGGCCGGCGACCTCGCCTTCGCCGCCGAGGTGTTAGCTGCCGCGATCGCGCAAGGCGAGCCCTCGCCGGGCCTCCTGCGCCGCGTCCAGGTCGCAGCGGCTACCCGCGGCAACCAGGCGATCGCCGCGGCGATGGCCGCACGCCTGCGCCGCCACGCCGACACGGCGAGCGACTGGCCCGACGACGGCAAGCGCCCCTACCGCGACGTCGCCCTGGCGTCGCCGCCGCTCGCTCCGACCCCAGCAGTCGCGCCGCCAGCGCAGGATCTGGCGCTGCTGCGACCGCCGCCAGGCGCCGACTTCCTGCTGCTGGCGCCGACGATCGTCGTCGACGGCTTCAATGCGTCCGCCGACGCGCTGCTCTACTGCCGCGCCGAGAACGAACTGCTAGCGATCGACGCGCGCGCCGCAATCGACCCGAAGCCGGTGCGCTTTGCGCTGTCGATCTCCTACGTCGAGCACTTGCTGCTTTGCGGCACGACGCTGGTCGTGCCCGACATGGACGCAGTCGCCGGCTTCGACTGCCGCACCGGCGCCCGGCGCTGGCAGCTCGCCAATCCGCAGCGGCGGCTGCTCGAGAGCCTCGGCGTGCAGCAGGGCGTGCTGCTGGTGACCGCAATGCCGCGCAGCGGCGAGGGCGCAGGCGAGTTGATGGGCGTCGAGCCGCTGACCGGCGCGGTGCTGTTCCGCCGAGCCGTGCCGACCGATGAACTGAAGCCCAAGGCAGTCGACGGCGGCGTGCTCTGCATGGCGATCAGCCGCGAAGGTGATGCCATCGTGCGCCGCCTCGATCCGATCAGCGGCGCGGTCACGACGACCTGGACGATTCAGGTCGCGGCGCTGAAGCATGTGCAACTCGACGGCGGCAGCTTGTCGAGTCGCTTCGACCCACAATCGCTGCTGGCGCACGGTGATCTGCTGCTGCTGCCGGTCGATCGCTCGCTCTCCGGCGATGCCGCGCGCATCGTCGCTGTCGCCGCCGACGGCCGCATCGCATGGCGGTGGCAGGGCCCGCCCGGCAGCCAGTTGCAGATGGCGGCGCTGCACGGCGACACGCTGGCGCTGCTGTCGACAACTGCGACCGGCGCAGCGCAGGCGCTCGCGCTCGATGCGGCTACCGGCGCCGTGCGCCGCACGGTTGACGCCGGCTTCGACGCGACACCGCACAACTGGGAGCGAGGTTGGATCGATGCGCCGGCGCCGGCGTTGCTGGCGATCGAGTCGTGGGCCGACGCCGACCGCACCGAACGGCAGTTGCTGGTCGTCGGCGTCGCTACGGGTGCGCCGACGTTTGCGCTGCCGCTCGGCCGCGAGGACGGCGACCTCATCGCCAGCCCGGTCCTCGGCCCAGACTTCCTCGCCTTCGCGACGCGTCCCGCCCGTGGCAACGGCGGCAGCCGGCTGTGGGCGGTCTCGCTGACCGATCGGTCCGGTATGCTCGCCAATGGCCGTCGGCAGCGACCGCTGCCGGCCATCGGCAACGTCGACGAGATGCTCCGCGTTGGCGACGCGATCGCCATCTCGGGCGCACGCGGCGTGCTGCTGCTCGGTTCCGAACGAGGTCCCCGATGAACTCGCCCCTATGCCTGCTCGTTGCCGCTGCGACCGCGCTGCTCGCCAGCGCGCTGCCGGGCCAGGAGACCCGCAACCGCGGCGCCAGCAATGAACTGCTGATCGACGAAAAGCTGCGCGCGTCGGTCGCCCGCGCGCACGACTGGCTGGCGCAGAGCCAGGCGCCCGAGGGCCACTGGGCCCAGCTGGTCGGCTACAAGCTCAACAACGGCTACGAACTGCAGGACGACCAGCCGCTGCCGCACGTCGGCGTCACCGCGCTGGCGCTGATGAGCTACCTCGCCGGCGGCCACCTGCCCGACCGCGGCAAGTACGGCAAGGTGCTCGAGCGCGGCATCGACTTCGTGCTGTCGTGCGCCCAGGACGACGGCCAGATCGCGGAGCACGGCACGCGCATGTACAGCCACGCGTTCGCCACGCTGTTCCTCGCCGAGGTCTATGGCATGATCGACCGCGAGGACGTCAAGCAGACGCTGCAGAGCTCGGTCAACCTGATCGTCAGCTCGCAGAACGCCGAAGGCGGCTGGCGCTACCGGCCATTCGCGCGCGAGTCGGACATGTCGATCACGGTGTGCCAGGTGCTGGCGCTGCGCGCCGCGCGCAACGTCGGCATCTTCGTGCCGGTGACGACGATCAAGAACGCGCAGAGCTACGTCTACCGCAGCGCCGTGCGCAGCAACGACCGCACCTACAACAGCTGGGGCGCGGCCTACGGCGACTTCGGCGGCAGCTTCCGCTACCAGAACCGCGAGCCGACGCGCGCGACCTTCCCGCTGACTGCCGCCGGCATCACCACGCTGTACGCGGCCGGCGAGTACGACAACTCGATCATCCGCGACGCGCTCGACTACCTGGACCGCGAACTCGTCCGCTTCTCGAACGACAACATCGGCCACTACTTCTTCTTCTACGGGCACTACTACGCCGTGCAGGCGTACTACGTGACCGGCGACCCGAAGTGGACCGGTTACTTCAAGAAGACCAAGGCGCTGTTGCTCGAGACGCAGGAGCGCGACGGCCGCTGGCGCTGCCACACCGGCCCCGGCGACGCCTTCGGCACCGCAGTCGCGTCGTTGGTCTTGCAGATCCCGCTGCAGTACCTGCCGATCTTCCAACGCTGACCCGCTCCCCGTGACCACCCCCGCCGTGCCGCCCGCCGTCGACGCCGCGCTCGCCGCCAGCCTGCGCGGGCTGCTCGCGACCCAGCTGCGACGCCTACGCCGCCGCTTTCTGTGGCACGGACTCGCGGTCGTGGCCGCCGCCGCCGGCGCGCTGACGCTGCTGTTCTTCGCGCTCGACAGGCTGATCGGCATGCCGCTGCCGATCCGGCTGTTCCACACCGCCGTCGTCGCCGCCGCGTGCGTTTACGGCGTCATGCGCTTCGTGCGCTACCCGCTGGCGCGGCCATTCTCCGACGACGACCTTGCCGTCTGGTTCGAACGCACCTTCCCAGCGCTCAGCCAGCGGCTGGTCTCGGCCCTACAGCTGCAGGCCGCCATGGCTGCCGACGGCCTGCGCGACCAGTCGCGCGCGATGATCGACGAATTGCTGCGCGAGACCGCCGACACGGTCCAGGCGCTGCCGCTGCGCCAACTGATCGACGCCCGTCCGACCGCGCGCGTCGGCGCCGGCGCCTTGGCCGCGCTGGCGCTGCTCGCCGCCGGCGCCTTGTCGTCGCCGACCACCGCGACGGCGTTCGTGCGGCGCCATCTCGGCGCCGACGTCGGCTACCCGCGCGCGACCACGCTGCGCATCGAACTGCCGTCCGCCAGCGCCGAACTGCAGCGCGTCGACCGTGATGACGAGACCGAATTGACGCTGCCGGCCGGCGGCGACCTGCACGTCTCCGTGCTGGCCGAGGGCCTCGTGCCGCGCGAGGTCTTCCTCGACGTGCGCCCGCTGCGCGATGACGACAGCGCCAAGGCACGCTCGGTCGCCGCCGCGCCGCGGCCCGGCGACCGCTTCCGTCACGTCTTCCGTCGCGTCAGCGGCGCCTTCGAGTTCCGCGCCCGCGGCGGCGATGACGACCGCGGCGACCGCCGCGTCATCGTGCGTACCGTGCTACCGCCGCAGGTCGCGACCATCGCCGCGGCGGTGGCGCCGCCCGCATACGCCGGCGCGGCGGCCGCTGAACAGAAGGGCGGCGCCATCGAGGCGCTGGTCGGCAGCGGGATCACGATCACCGTCACCGCAACGGCGCCGGTCGCGTCAGCGACGATGGTGTTCCTCGAGACGGGCCGCCGCCTCGAACTCGCCACCGAGCCGGCCGACGACGGCGCCGTGCACTATTGCGCGCGTTTCGCGCTCGAGGCCTCGGACCGCTACCAGATCGAGCTCGTCGGCCAGAACGGCCTGCGCAACCCGAACCCCGGCGTCTATCCGCTCGTCGCGCTGCAGGACTACGCGCCGATCGGCCGCTGGCTGTTGCCCGACGACGAAGGCCTCTTGCTGCTGCCGGGCGCGCTGTTGTGCGTGCGCGTCGAGGGCCGCGACGACTTCGGTCTCACCGCCATCGACCTGCAGATCAGCCACGCCGGCGCGCCGCCGCAACCGAAGTCGCTGTTCACGGCCACGGCCGACGGCTCACGCACGCTGGCGACCGTGCCGACGGCGCTGCTCGAGGTGAAGGACCTGCTGGCGCGCGCCCCCGCGCCGGGCACCGCGGCGCCGCCGGCCGAAGGCGGCGACGGCCTCGTGCTGATGGTCACGCTGCGCGACGGCAAGCAGCCGCAGGCCAACGCGACCGACCTGCCGCGCCGTATCGTGCAGATCGTCGACGAACCGCAGCTTGCCGCGGCGATCGCGCGATCGTTCCGCGGCCTGCGCGAGGACGTCGCGCAGGCTCTCGACATCCAGCAGGACCGCGCCGCACGCCTCGACGAACTGCTCGCCGAGGGCGCCGCCGCCGGCGACTTCGCGCAGCAGGCGCCCGGCCTCGAGGTCGGCCAAGGCCGCGTGCGCGCGAGCCTTGAGCGCGCCCACCGCGGCCTGATGCGCGCGTTCGATCTGCATCTGTGGAACCGGCTGGAGACCAGCCAGAACGCGGCCCGCGTCGTCGACCTGTACGTCGAGCGCAGCGCCGGCCTGGTTGAGGGCGTCGCGCTCGACCCGGCCTTCTACCGCGAAGTGCAGCAGCGGCGCGTCGCTGGCACGATTGGTGAGCTCGAGCGTTGCCTCGATCCGATCTTGGCGATGCTGACGCTCGCCGACGGCGCCGCCAGCGCCACCTCAGACGCTATCGCGCGCGCGCTTGCCGAGTCGCAGGTGGCGAAGGATGAAACCGATCGCCGCGCCGCGCTCGTGCGCGCCGGCCAAGGCCAGCGCCGCCTCGTCGCCGACCTGAACGAACTGCTGCTACGCCTGCAGGACTGGAACGACTACCAGGACCTCGTGCAGGACGTGCGCTCGCTGCGCGACCGCCAGCGCGACCTGCAAGACCGCATCCAAGACGTACGAGACAAGAAATGACCCCGCGCACCAACTCGCTCCGTCCCTGGCTGGCCACGCTGCTGGCAGCGTTCGCGTGCGTTCCTGCGCTGGCACAGACGGACGCCGAGGCGCTCGAACGGCTACGGCGCGACCAAGACGAGATCTTCCGCAAGGCCGAGCGGCTGCAAGGCCTGATGGAACGCCTGCAACAGCGCTACGAGCGTGAGCAGAAGCCCGAACAGGTGAAGCTGCTGCGCGAAGGGCTCGCCCACCTCGAGCGCTCCGGCATCCTGCGCGAGGTCGCCAGCATCCGCGACGACATCGCCGCCAGCGCGTACGTCGAGGCGATACGCAAACAGAAGGAGGTCGTCGACGACCTCGAGCGCCTGCTCAACATCCTGCTCGAGCGCAAGTCGATCGAGAATCCCGCCGCCGAGCGGCAAGCGATCGCCGAGCAGGCGCGCAGCGCGCGCGAACTCGAGCAGCGGCAGCGCGAGCTGCGCGAGCAGACGGAGGCCGCCGCGACGTCGCCGCCGTCGCCCGCCGAGCAGGCGCTGCTCGACGGCATGTCGAAGCTGCGTGACGCCGAGCAGCGCGAGGCCGAGGCCAACATGCGCCAGGCCGGCACGCGCCGGCCGTTCCTCGAGAACGCGCTCGAACGCGTGCGCGCGCTGCTACGCGACCAGCAACAGCTCGAACAGGGCCTCGCTGACGAGGCCGCCGGCCGCCGCGGCGAAGCCAAGGCGCGCGAGTTCGACCTCGGCGAGCTGACGGAGCGCACGCGCGCGCTGCAGGCCGAGCTGCGCGACCAGCAGCGCCAGCAAGGACTCGGCGCCGCCAGCAAGGAACTGCGCGAGCAGGCCACCGGCGCCGACCAGGCCGCTGTCGAACGCGCCCGCGACGCGCTCGAATCGCAGTTGCAACGGGCGCCGCGCCGGGGCGGCACGTCGGAGGGCAAAGCCAAGGACCCGCAGTGGGCCGAGCTCAAGGAGCAGTTGCGCGCCGCGGGCGCCGGCGCCACGCCGGCCGAGCGCGAGCAGTTGCAGCAACTCGCCGAACGCGGCGAGCAGTTGGCGCAGGCGCGCGCCGCCGAGGCGGCGACGCAAAACGGCGGCGCCGCCGGCAAGCTGCAGCAGGCCGCCGACCGCCTCGCTGAGCGCCTGCGCGCGAACGCGCCCGCTGGTCAACAGCCCGCAGACAGCCCGGCCGCCGCCGTCGAGGAAGCTGCGGCCAAGCTTGCTGCTGCCGCCGCCGCCGCGCAGGAAGGCGACGCTGGCAAGGCACAGCAGGCGGCCGAGGCGGCGCTGCAAGCCCTGGAGCGGGCGCGCGCCCGCCAACAGGCGCAGAACCCCGACGCCGACCTGAACGCAGCCCGCATGGCGGCGGAAGCGCGCGCCACCGGCCAGGAACTCGCCAATGCGCCGAGCGCCGAGCAGGCTGAGCAGGACGCCAGCGCGACGCTGCGGACTGCTGAGGAGGCGCTGCGGGGCATTGCGTCGACGCCCGACGGCGCCAATGCCGATGGTCAACAGGGCCAACAGGGCCAACAGGGCCAACAGGGCCAACAGGGCCAACAGGGCCAACAGGGCCAACAGGGCCAACAGGGCCAACAGGGCCAACAGGGCCAACAGGGTCAACAGGGCCAACAGGGCCAACAGGGTCAACAGGGCCAACAGGGTCAACAGGGCCAACAGGGCCAACAGGGCCAACAGGGATCCCCGCAACAGCGCCAGCAGGCTGCGGCGCAGTCGCGGCAAGCCCTCGAGCAGGCGCAGCGCACGCTCGAGCAGGCGCTGCAGCAAGCGAGCGGCAACTCGCAGCCGGCCATGCAGCAGGCGACCGCGCGCCAGCAGGCATTGCAGCAGCAAGCCGAGCAGGTCCGGCAGCAATTGCAGCAGCAAGCCGAGCAGGGTGCGCTCACGCCCGCACAGCGCGACAAGGCTGCCGAGCAGTTGCAACAGGCGCAGCAGCGCATGCAGCAGGCGCAACAGCGACTGCAAGCCGGCGAACAGGCCAGCGCCGCGGTCGAGCAGCAGGCCGCCGCAGAGGAGGTGCAGCAGGCGATGGACGCGCTCGACAAGAACCGTCCCGCCGCGCCCGAACAGCGCGAAAAACTGCAGGAACAGGCGCAGCGCCAGCAGCAACTGCAGGAGGACATCGTCCGCCTCGCCGAGGAATTGAAGAAGCGCCAGGCACAGGCCGCCGAGCGCAAAGCCCAGTCAGCCGCCGATGCCGCCGAGAAGGCACGCCGCGCGATGGATCAGGGCGACACCGAGGAAGCGCTCGACCGCCAGGAAGAAGCGCGCCAGAAGCTCGAGGAAGCCGCCAAAGAACTCGAGGAGGAGGAAGACCGCTACCAGGACCTCCGCCAGGAGGAGCTGCTGTTCCGGATGCGCGACGAGTTGACGGCGTTCCTCGACCGCCAACGCCCGATCACCGAGCAGACCGCGAAGGCGCAGAAGTCGGCGACCGCCGACGGACTGTCGCGCGCAATGCGCACCAGGGCCAACCAGCTCGGCGAGGACGAGCAGGAACTCGCCGGCAAGCTCGAAGGCGTCGTCCAGGCCCTGACGGAGGAAGGCAACCTCGTCTATCAGGCGGTGCTCAAGGCCAACGTCGATGACCTGCGCGAGGTCGCGCGCCGCCTTTCTGGCCGGCGGCCGGACGTCGGCGCGTTCACCACCTTGCTGCAGCAGGACGTCGAGCGCCGCACGGTCGACCTGCTCGAGGCCCTCGAGCGCGAGCGCCAGCGCCGCCAGCAGGAGCGCCAACAGCAGGAGCGCCAACAGCAACAAGACCGCGGCCGCAACCGCTTCAACCAGCAGCAGAAGAAGCTGGTGTCGCTGATCGCCGAACTGGAGATGCTGAAGAAGCTCGGCATCGACACGCGCGCGCAGACCGACAACCTCAAGACGCTGGTCGAGGCCCGCAGCGACGCGACGATCAGCGAGCCGGAGACGGCGCTGATCGAGCGCCTCGCCCACCGCCACGCCGAGATCACCCGCCTGTTCCAGCAGATCAAGGCGGGTGTCGAAGAGACGATGCAACAGATGCAGCAGCAGGAAGGCGAAACCCAGGAGGGCGGCCGCGGCCGCTGAGCCCCATGAATCACAACCGTTTCCTCCCGATCCTGCTCGCCGTCCTGGCGCCGTTGGCCGCGCTGCGGGCGCAGGACCCTGAGGCGGTGCGCGAGATCCAGGAGATCGCGCGCCGCGTCGACGAGCAATTGCAGGAAATCGACCGGCTGCTGCTCGAGTCCGGCAAGAAGGGCCAGGCGCGCAGCAAGCCGAAGGACCTGCTGCAGCAGGCAAAGCAGCGCAGCGAGTCAGTCGAAGGCGGCATCGACGAGTTGATCGACAAGCTCAACCAGATGAAGAACCAGAGCGGCAGCGGTCAGCCGGACGAGGACCAGCAGTCGCAGGGCCAGCAAGGCCAGCAGCGGCAACAACAGCAACAACAAGGCCAGCAGAACCGCCGGGAGAACCAGACACCGGACCTCGTCGACCGCCGCAAGCAACAGGGCCAGCAGCAACCGGGCCAACAGCAGCCGGGTCAGCAAGAGCAGCAGCCTGGGGAGCAACCGCAGGACGGCAAGCCTGAGGGCGGCCAAGAGAGCAAGGACGGCGGCCAGAACCGCCCCGGCAGCGCCCCCGACGACGGCGGCGTCGGCCCCGCCAACGCGGCGACCGGCGATGGCACCTGGGGCGAACTACAGCCCTACATGAACTTCATGAAGAACCGCGGCAGCCGGCCGCCGCAGGTGCCCGAGAAGTTCCGCAAGTACTGGGAGGCCTACCTCAAGCAGAAGCCGACCAGCGGCACGGGCGGCAGCGGCAAGTAACCCTGAGGGCCTGCGTCACGGGACGCGCGCCGAGCCGGTGCGCGGATACGCGGCCCAAACAACGACTTTGACCGGAAGCCAATCCGTGGCTCCGCCGAGAATCGGCGACGAGTTCGCGGACACAACGTCGCGTGGCCTCGCGGCCAGGCGTCAGCGCCACGGACTCCTACGTGAAGCCATCGCCGGCGAGGATCGGTTCGCGGCGGGCGCCGATGTTGGCGCAAACGGCGACGCCGAGCAGCGCGTTGAAGACCGAACTGCCGCCGTAGCTGAGGAACGGCATCGGCAAGCCGGTCGCCGGCACCAGCCAACCACAGACGGCAACGTGGACGAGCGCCTGCGTCCCGAGCCAGGTCGCGACGCCGACGCAAACGAGGCGACCGAAGCGTTCGCGGGTGCGCATCGCCGTCGCCAGCAGCAGCCACACCAGCGCGCTGAGCAGCGCCAACACGCCCATCGCGCCCATCCAGCCGACCTCCTCGCCGACGACGGCGAAGACGTAGTCCTCGCTGCGCAACGGCAGGAAGTCATGGCGGTTCTGCGCCCCCATCCCGAGCCCCATGCCGAATACGCCGCCGCCGCCGAGCGCGATCAGCGCTTGCCACGGCTGGAACCCGTTGCCGCGCAGATGCTCACGCACGTCATGCGTATCGAGCGCCGCCTCGTCCCAATGCCAATGCTGCAACCAGACATCGATGCGCGCGCGCTGGTACTCGTGCAAGAGTTCGAGGTAGGCGACGGTGGCGAGCCCGCAGGCGCAGAGCAGCACGAGCAAGATGCTGCGGCCCGACGCGCCGGCGGTGTAGCACATCGCCAAAAGGACCGGGCCGAACACCAGCGAGCTGCCGAGGTCGGGCTGGCGCAGCACCATCAGCGCCGGCGCGGCGGCGACCAGCATCGGCACGATCAGGCCGTCGAAGGTGCGCGCCCGGGCCTTGAAGCGCAGCAGCGCCGCCAGCGCCAGAACGACGGCCAGCTTGGCGAACTCGCTCGGCTGCACCGAGAAGCCCGGCAGCGCGTACCAGCGGCGCGCGCCGTTGATCTCGGGCGCGAAGAACGGCAGCCCGAGCAGCGCCAGCAGCACGAGGCCGTAGAACGGCCACGCGCCACGCAGCACATGCACGTAATGCGGCAGCACGGCGAACAGGCCGAAGCCGAAGCCGCAGGCGACGAACAACGCTTGCCTCGCTTGCTGACCGTGGAACAGCGGATCGTCGCGCGTCGCTGAGCCGATGAACACGATGCCGCACAGGCACAGTGCGGCGGTCACGAGCACGACCCACCCATCGACCTCGCGCAGCACGTCGAGCCGCCTGCGGGCGAACCGCAACGCGCGATTGCTCATCGGCCGCCTCCCTGCACATAGCGGCGGCGCAACGCGTCGTCGCGCAGCGCGGTGTCGAGGAAGTCGACGACCAGCTGGCCTGACGCTTCGCTGCCGTGCACCTCGTCCTGGACCCAGTACACGACGGCGCAGAAGCACAGCTGCACGCCGCTGTCGCCGAGCGGCGGCAGGTAGCCGGCGAACCACGCGTTGTTCTCGCCGCGCTGGCCGACCTCGGCGGTGCCGGTCTTGCCGCAGGCGCCGAGTTCATTCAGCAGTTGCAGTTTGCGGCCGGTGCCGTTCCGCAAGCAGGCACGCAAGCCGCGCTCGGCAAGAGCAATGGCGCCGACGACGTCGTCGAGCGGCACTCTGGGGCGCGGGCCGGGCACGAGACCGAGGGTAGGCAACCAGCCCGTCGCGAGGCCGGCGTAGGCGCGGGCGACGTGCAGTGGCGTAGCCTGCAGGCCGTAGCCAACCGCCTGCTGCGGCAGCGCCGTCGCCACGGTGTCGCGCGCCGGCGCCGGCGCCGGCACGCCGCGGATCGTCGGCTGCCAGCACGCGGCGTACGGATCGCCGGGCTCGGCCGGCGCGAGCCCGAAGCGCTGCAGCGCGCGCGCGACGCCCGCATCCCCGAGGCCGAGCGCGGATTGGTAGAAGAACGAATTGCACGACTCGGCGAGCGCTTCGACCGGATCCTTGCCGCCGTCCCAGTGCGCGCGCCGGTTGCAGTTGCGACCGTTGCATGCCTCGAAGCCCCCGCACGGCCGATGCGGCCAGCCCATCTCCTCGGCCTTGAGTTGCTCGACCAGCACGAACGGCTTGGCCAACGAGCCGACCGAGCCGTTGCCGACCCACTGCACGCCGGGCAAGTGCTTGGCCCAGGGGCTCGACACCGGCGCGCCGGCATAGGCCAGCAGGTCGCCGGTGCGCGCGTCGATCACGGCCAGCGCCGCTTCGGTGCGCACGCGGTCTTCCGCGCCGCCGAACGACTGCGCCCGATGTGCCGCCTTGGTCACGGCTTCAGCGATTCGCTGCAGTCCGAGATCGAGCGTCAGTCGGACGTCGTTGCCAGCCTCGACGCGCAGGTGGTCGAGCATCTGCTGCTCGCGGCGACGGCTGTCGTGCTCGGAAAAGCGCATGCCCATTGCGCCCATGAGCGTGCCATTGAAGTCGAACTCGACGCCGGACATCCCGCGCCGTTCGCGCAGCAGCACGGCCTCGGCATAGCGCGACTTCGCCGCCGCGGCGAGTTCGGCGCGGCCACCGATGTCGGCGAGTTCCTCGGGCAAGTCGATGTCCTCGAACCAGTCGTCCGGCAGACGATTGTCGACGACGGCCTCGAGCCACTCCTGACCCGGCAGCGTGCGATCGATTCGATCGACGACTCCGATCAAGGCGCCGAGCGCGGTGCCCTCGACCGCTTCCTGCCGCCGCGCCAGCGTCGGCGCCGCGTCGATGCCGGCGAAGTTGCGGGCGCCGACACGAAGTTCCGCAGCTGCGTCGAATGGCACATGACGCGCGAACACGACGCGCACCTCCTCCTTCCGGCTGCCCTCGCGCTCGACCTGAACGGCCGGATCGGCGGACGACGGCTCCTGCCAGGTGACGCGCGCGCCGGCGAGACTGAGCGGTCGTAGCCGCTCCAGGGTCGCCATCAGGCCCGGCGGGTCGTCGGCGCCAAGCGGGCGGCCGAGCCGACGTTCCTCGAGCGCCGTCAGGTCGCGGTCGAGCGTGCGCAACGCCTGCAGCCGCTGCGCGAAATCCGCCAACAACCGCTCGCGCGGCACGCCGAGTGCGTCACCGACAGCGTGCGATTCGTCGGCGCGGGCAGCGGCGCGAACGGCGCCGAACACGCGGCTGCGCGTCTGGCCGGAGCACGCCGCCAGCACCGTCGTTACCGCCGCGGCGAGTTCGCTGGCGACAGCCTTCGGCAGCACGCGCGGGCGCAGCACCGCGGCCGGCATGGCCAGCAGCGCGCGCGCGGCGGCCTCGGCGCCGAGTTCGCCGTCGCCGAAGTCGTAGGTCGTGGCATCGCCGCCGGGCAGGCAGGACGCCAACTTCGTGGCTCCGTGCACGGCGGCGCCGACCGGATGCCGCAGCCGAAATCGCACGTACAGCACGCTGAGTTCCATCGTCGCCTCGTCGAAGGCGAGCGGCGCGCCATTGCGGTCGAATATCGCACCGCGCTTGCCGGGCACCGAGTGGAAGGCCCAGCGGTTCTGCTGGCTGCGCCGCGCCCACGTGTCGTGGTCGACGACCATGACCTTCCACAGATGGACGCCAACGACGGCGAACGCGGCGGCGAAGACGAGGCCGAGTGCGGCGATGCGGGTGCGCGTCGGGGTCGCGGTCACGCACTCTCCTCGAAGCTGCGGCACGGCGGCAGGCGTCGCAACACCGCCAGCAGCGGCGCTGCTAGCGCCGCCGTCCACAGCACCATGGCGCCGTCGGCCTGCGCGCTCGCCGACGGTTGCGCGAACCAGACGCCGAACCAGGCCGACAATCGCGGCAGCGCGAACGCACAGGCCGCCGCCGCCAGGGTCAGCCACAGCCACCGCTGGCCGAAGAACAGCGTTCGCATCGGCAGCAACAGCGCGACCGGGATGCCGAGCACGAGCGCCTGCACGGCGAGCGACGACTCGTCGACCAGCGCGCGGCTCAACGCCGCGCCGAGCAACAGCCATGGCGTGGCCCGGCGCTCAGCGAAGAAGCCGAGGAACAGGCACCAGAGCACGCCCATGTCGAACGCCGGCAAGCCGAGGTCGCGCCAGAGGCCGGCGAGCAGGTGCGCCTGCGGCGCCAACAGGAACCACCACGCCCAGCGCATCAAGGCTGCGCCTCCGCAGCGCACCAGCGCACTACGCACGCGCCCGTCGGCGACGACGTGTCGACGACGAGTTGATCGAAGTCGCCGGGATCGCCGCTGGCGGGCCCGATCCAGAGTCCGGGCGGACAACCGAGGCCGTTGCTGCCGGTGAAGAGCTGGCCGGGCCCAGGCGCCGCGGCGACTGGCAGTCGCGACCGGCAGCGCACGCGGACCAGCGCCCCGTCACAGTGGGTGACGGCGCCGTGCAATTCGACCGGCGCGGCCGTCGGGTCGTCGGGCAGCAGGATGAGGTTCCACGCCTGGCGCGAGGCGCCAAATGCGGTCACCAGCGCCGTGCCGCCAGCGAGCGACTTGGCGACGCCGAGCAGGCGGCCGTTGTGCAGCACCGCGGCGCCGTCGGCGACGGTTGCGTCGGCGACCAGCAGGCAGCGGCCGTGCGCCGCGCCCGGCAGCACGTGCACGACGCCGCCACGGGTCGCGAGTTCGCGCCGCTCCGGCGGCGGCGCCTCGGAACCG
>VGZG01000018.1 GCA_016872675.1 Planctomycetota bacterium | reverse complement strand
CTGACGACGCTCGACCTCGTCGTGACGCCGGCGGTGCGGCGCAAGCTGGTCTTCCCGCTGCCGACGCCGCCGTGGGGCGCGCCGAGCCGCGTGCAGTTCGCGCTGCGCAGCCCCGACGGCGGGCTCTACGACAATGGCAGCTTCGACCCGCGCAGCGAACTGCCGTACCGCTACGCGCCGACGCTCGCGGTCGGTCGTTGGACGCTGGAGCTGACGACCGACGCCGGCCTGCGTTTCCGCGGCGAGTTCGTGGTCGACGCGCTGGCGCCGTCGCTCGACGACGTGGTGATCGCGGTGCAGCCGGCGCGGTGAACGGCGGGGGCTGGCGTTCGCTCGCGGGGTCATCATCGCTGCGACGCCTGCGTGCCGACCGTCCACTCCAGCAACGGCACGTCGCGTCGGCACGCAGCGTCCCGCGCGAACGATTGCTGGTTGGTCCGCGGCGTGTCGTGGTACCGGTTCCTGCGAGGGGGCCTCGGACTGCGCGCGAACACGGGATCAAGCCGCACTGTGTCAGCGACCGCGCACGTCGCGCCGCTATCGTGCGGCGATGCTGCGCCGTCTCGCCGTGCTCATCGCCCTCGCGCTCGCTGCCTTCGCCGCGGCGTGCGCGGTCACGACCGAAGCGCCGGCGAAGAAGCGCCCCAACCTGCTCGTCGTCGTCACCGACGACCAGCGCTGGGACAGCCTCGGTTGCGTCGGCGACGCGCGGCTGCGCACGCCGAACCTCGACGCGCTCGCGGCGGACGGCGTGCGCTTCGACAACGCGTTCGTCACCACGGCGATCTGCGCGGCGTCGCGCGCATCGATCCTGACCGGCCAGTACGAGGGCACGCACGGCTTCACCTTTGGCACACCGCCGCTCGCCGACGCGCACGTCGCGATCAGCTACCCGACGCTGCTGAAGGACGCCGGCTACCGCACCGGCTTCGTCGGCAAGTTCGGCATCACGACGGCGAAGGGCGCGCCAGCGCGGATGTTCGACGTGTTCGAGCCGATCGGCGGCCCGCCGGCCGGCAAGCTCGGGCCCGACGGCGCGCTGCGTCATCGGTGCGACCACACCGCCGACCGCGCGCTGGCGTTCCTCGACGGCTGCAGCGAGGACCAGCCGTGGTGCCTGTCGGTCAGCTTCCACGAGCCGCACGCCGCCGACGGCGATCCGCGCCAGTACGTCTGGCCGAGCGCGTTCGACCAACTCTACGAAGACGTCGTGTTCGCGCCGCCGGCGACGATGGACCCGGCGTTCTTCCAAGCCCTGCCGGAGTTCCTGCGCACGTCGGAGAGCCGCGTCCGCTTTGGCTGGCGCTTCGACGAACCCGCCAAGTACCAGCGCATGGTGCGCGGCTACCACCGGCTGATCGCCGCCGTCGACGCCAACGTCGGCCGCCTGCGCGATGCGCTGCGCCAGCGCGGCATGGCCGACGACACGGTGATCGTGTTCACCTCAGACAATGGTTACTTCCTCGGCGAACGCGGCTTCGCCGACAAGTGGTACGCCTACGAGCCGTCGATCCGCGTGCCGCTGCTGGTCGTCGACCCGCGCGCGCCGCGTTCACGCCGCGGCGCGCGCTGCGCGGCGATGGCGCTCAACGTCGACCTCGCGCCGACGCTGCTTGCGCTCGCCGGCCTCGTCGCGTCGCCCGCGCAGCAAGGCGCGAGCCTGTTGCCGCTGCTCGCCGGCGAGCAACCGACCGGCTGGCGGCGGTCGTTCTTCTACGAGCACCGCTTCGTGCACGCGCGCATCCCACGCAGCGAAGGACTGCGCACCGAGCGCTTCACCTACCTGCGCTGGATCGATCGCGCGCCGGTGGTGGAGGAGCTGTACGACCACGTCGCCGACTTCGACCAGACGCGCGACCTCGCCGGCGATCCCGGGCTCGCCGCCACGCTCGCCGACCTGCGCGCGCAGTGCGACCGCGGCCGCGCGGCCTACGCGCCGCAGGCGAGCCGCTGACGTCGCGCGCGCGTCAGCGCGGCGCGCCCTGCTGCAGCAGCGGATCGAGCGCCTGCGCGCCGATGCCGAAGTACGCCTTGAAGGCGTCGATGCGCGCGCGCGCCTCGGCGCGCTGCGCCTCGCTGCGTGGCGCGTCGTCGCGCACGCCGGCGATCATCACGTTCTTGCCGGTGTGCTCGCTGCTGACGAACTCGACGACCTTGGTCTTGTAGCCGGCCCACTCGAGCACGAGCGCGCGCAGGCCGTCGGTGACCCACTCGGCCATGCGTTCGGCCATGAAGCCGTGCCGCAGCACGGGGCCGAGCGGCGCTGGCGTGCCGAGCTGCGGTCGCACTTCCTGGTGGCAGCACGGCGCCACGACGACGAGCTTGGCGCGCGCTTCGATGCCGCGGCGGATGGCGTGGTCGGTGGCGGTGTTGCACGCGTGCAGCGCGACCAGCGCGTCGACCGCGGGCAGGGGCGCTGTGCCGATGTCGCCGGCGACGAAGCGCAGGCCCGGCGCGCCGACGGCGGCGGCGCGCGCGTTGGCTTGCTCGACGAGCTCGGGCCGCGCCTCGACGCCGATCGCCTCGACCGGCCGTCGCAGCACGTTGGCGACGAGGTGCCACGCGGCGAACGTCAGGTGCCCCTTGCCGCAGCCGACGTCGACGAGCCGCAGGGCGGGCTGGTCCTGGCCGGCGGTCCAGCCGCAGTCCTGCGCGAGGTGCGCGAGGATCTCGACGTAGCGGTCGAGCTGCGCCTTCTTGTCGGCGAGCTTGGGCTTGGTGCGGCCCTGCTGGTCGACGAGGTCGAGCGCCTGCAGCCACGGCATCGCGTCGGCGCCGAGGTAGGTCTTCTTGCTCTCGTCGTGCGCGCGCGCGGGCTTGGCCTTCTGGCTGGGCTTGTGGCGGATCAGCTTGTCGCCGCCATCACCGAGCTGCAGCTGCCAGTCGGCGGCGGTCGTCGCCAGCATCGCGGCGCGGAAGCGCGCGAGCTCGCGGCCAACGAACGCCGGAACCTCGTCGAGCGCGACGTTGTGCGTCGTGTCGCGCTTGGCCTCGCGCAACGTGAACGACAGGCAGCGCGCGCCCTGGATCTCGACGAGCCGCGCAACGATGCGCTGCACGTCGGCGTCCGGGTCGTTGGGCGAGGACAGCGTGAGGCGCGCGAACGAATCGTCGGCGCAGGCGGCTGCCAGCTGCTGGAGGAACGAGGCGAGCGGGTCCAAGGCGGCGGATGATGGGGGCGCCGCGCGCCGGCGACAACGATGTGGCCACGGCGGCGCGCGCCCTACGCTCCGCCGACCAAGGCGAGGGCGACATGCATAAGCGCATCCTCAACTTGGCGGCTGCTTTGCGCGCCGTGAGCCGGGGCGCGAGGTGGGGACAGTTGTCCCGACCGCGATCCGGGATTGACCACTGAGTCGCCATAGCCGACCCTGTTCTGACCACCATGCCGAATCTCGCCATGCCGCGGAGCGCGATCGCCGCGCTCGCGATCGCCGCCGCCACCGCCGCGCAGCAACCCGCCCCGCTGTGGGCGCCCATCGTCAATCCACCGCCGGCCGCCGTGCAATGGGATGCCGCCGAGCGCGCGCAGAGCCCGATGGTCGCGCAGTCGACCTTCGTCCGGCTCGACGCCGCGGCGATCGCCGCGATCCCGGCGCGCGCGCAGCAGCCGCTGGCGTCGTTCGCGCTCGATCTGTTCGGCGCGCAGGCGACGTGGGAGGTCACCAGCCAGGACTGGGTGCTCGGCCACCGCGCCTTCGTCGGTCATGTCCCCGGCCGCACGTCGACCGTCCAGCTCGCCGTCGCCGCCGACGGCACGACATGGGGCCAGATCGACATCGACGCACTGTCGTGGGTCGTCGCGCCGACCGGCGTCGGCGACGTGCATGTGCTGCAGCGCATCGACCAGACGCTCCTGCCGCCGCACATGGGCTGCGCGACCGACCACACGCACCACGTCGCCGCGGCGCTCGTCGCCGGCGGCGACCTCGGCACGAACTCCGACTGCAGCGTGCCGATCGTCGACATCGTCGTCTTCTACACCGCGCTGGCGCGCCAGAACGCCGGCGGCACGGCCGCGATGGAGGCTGCGATCGTCGGCGCGGTGCAGCAAAGCAACCTCGCCAACCGCGACTCCGGCGTCGCGATGGGGATGCGCCTCGTGCACATGGCCGAGACCGCCTACGCCGAGCTCGGCACCAACACGGACCTCAGCCGCTTCCGTACCGCGGGCGACGGCTTCATGGACGAGGTGTTCGCGGCGCGCGACACGTACGGCGGCGACCTGATGCACCTGATCACCAACCCGGCGAGCGCGTCGTACTGCGGCATCGCCTACCTGATGACGAGCCTGTCGACGGGCTTCGCCGGCAGCGCCTTCGGCGTGACCGTCCGGACCTGCATCCCGGGCCGCACGTTCACGCACGAGTGCGGTCACAACATGGCGTGTCACCACGATGCCGCGAACGCGAGCGGCGCGCTCTATCCGTACAGCTACGGCTACCGCACGCCGGACAACGCGTACCGCACGATCATGGCCTACTCGCCCGGGACGCGGATCAACCGCTGGTCGAGCCCGAACGTCACCCATCTCGGCTACACGATGGGCGTGGCGGGCGCGGCCGACAACGCGCTCTCGCTCAACAACACGGCGGCGACGGTCAGCCAGTTCTGGGCGACGCGCGCGCCGGTGTGGTGCGACCTCAACGGCGGCGTCGCCGGCGCCGCCGGCCTGCCGACGATCACCGGTTCGGGCACGATCAACCTCGCGCAGCCGCTGCAGGCGACGATGCGCAACTACGCCGCCAACTCGCTCGGCGTGCTGGTGATCGGCGGATCGACCATCAATGCGCCGATCCTCGGCGCGACGCTGGTGCCGTCGCCGGACATCGCTGCGACGCTCGTCGGCGTCGGCACGGAGATCGTGTTCGGCCTCGCCGGCATCGCCTCGCTGCCGGCGGGCACGCAGCTGTGGCTGCAGGCGGGCTTCCTCGACGCGTCCGCGCCGCAGGGCCTCGCCGCCAGCGACGCCGTGCGCGTGACGGTGCCGTAGTGGCGGCGCGCACGCCCGACGCCGAGTGACCGGCGCAGCCGTCCGAGTGACCGGCGCAGCCGTGGGGCGGCGCGTTCCTCGCGACCGCGCTGTGCGCCGGCGTCGGCCGCGCGCGCCGGACGCGTCCTTGCGCCAGCCGGTTCGCTGCCGTGCGCGCTGCGTCCACCCGCATCGGCCGCCAGCCCTTTGACCGCCCCGGCGCGGCCACCTACCCTCTTCGCCCCGCATGAGCGACAACAAGCCCATCTTCGCGTTGGAGCGGCTCACCAAGAGCTACCAGGGCAAGAAGCCGGTCCTGAAGGACGTCAGCCTCGTCTTCCTCGAGGGCGCCAAGATCGGCGTCATCGGCCAGAACGGCGCCGGCAAGTCGACGATGCTGCGCATCATGGCCGGCGCCGACAAGGAGTTCGACGGCACAGCGCGCCTCGCCGAGGGCAAGACGGTCGGCTACGTGCCGCAGGAGCCGAAGCTGCTCGAGGACCTCACCGTCCGCGGCAACGTCGAGCAGGCGGTCGCGCCGATCCGCATGCTGCTGCGCAAGCACGAGGAGCTGAGCATGAAGCTCGGCGAGGACCTGCCGGCCAAGGAGATGGACAAGGTCATGGCCGACCTCGAGAAGCTGCAGCACGAGATCGAGGCCAAGGACGCGTGGGAACTCGACCGTCACGTCGAGACGGCGATGACCAAGCTGCACCTGCCGGCCGGCGACAAGATGGTCAGCGCCTGCTCCGGCGGCGAGCGCCGCCGCGTCGCGTTGTGCCGCACGCTGCTCGAGCAGCCCGACCTGCTGCTGCTCGACGAGCCGACCAACCACCTCGACGTCGAGACGGTGAAGTGGCTGGAGGAGACGCTCGCCGCCTACAAGGGCACCGTCGTGGTCATCACGCACGACCGCTTCTTCCTCGACAACGTCGTCGGCTGGATGCTCGAAGTCTGGCACGGCCGCTGCATTCCGTACCAGGGCAACTACTCGGAGTACCTGATCCAGCGCGCCAAGCGCATGGAGTCGCAGGAGCAGCAGGAGCAGAAGCGCGCCAAGTTCCTCGAGCGCGAGCTCGACTGGATCCGCATGAACCCGAAGGCGCGAACGACCAAGAACAAGGCGCGCCTCAAGAACTACGACAAGATGATCGAGCAGGAGGTCGAGGAGCGCGACGACACGGTCGAGCTGCACATTCCGGCCGGCAAGCGCCTCGGCGACACGGTCATCCGCTTCGAGAAGGTCAACTTCAGCTACGACGGCGAGCGCAACGTCGTCGAGAACCTGTCGTTCGACATGCAGCCGGGCGACATCCTCGGCATCGTCGGCCCCAACGGCACCGGCAAGACGACGTGCCTCAAGCTGATCACTGGCAAGCTGCAGCCCTCCAGCGGCAAGGTGACGATCGGCCAGACTGTCGACCTCTGCCACGTCGACCAGGAGCGCGAGACGCTCGATCCAGCCAAGACCGTGTGGCAGGAGATCAGCGACAGCCAGGACCTGATCAAGCTCGGCAAGTTCGAGCTCAACAGCCGCAGCTACGTCGCCAAGTTCAACTTCACCGGCCAGGACCAGCAGCAGCTCGTCGGCTCGCTGTCGGGCGGCCAGCGCAACCGCGTGCAGCTCGCCAAGATGCTGCGCCGCGGCGGCAACGTCATCCTGCTCGACGAGCCGACCAACGACCTCGACCTCGACACGCTGCGCGTGCTCGAGGAAGCGATCAACGAGTTCCCCGGCTGCATGGTGGTCGTCTCCCACGACCGCTACTTCCTCGATCGCATCTGCACCAAGATCCTGGACCTCGGCAACTACGAGCCTGGCAAGTACCTCGACAGCCTGTGAGTCGCGCGCGGCCGCGCATCGGCGGCGTTCGGCGTGGCGAGGTGTTTTGTGATTTGAGGGCGCGCGCGGCGATTGCATGATCGCCGCCCGGCTTCGTCTCCCGTCCCCAACTTCGCCAGCCGCACCATGCGTATCCCCGCCATGCTCGCGGCCGCCGCGGCCTTCGCCGCCGGCGCCGTCGCCCAGGACAAGATCACCCTCACCAACGGCGACGTGCTGACCGGCACGATCAAGTCGATGGCCGACGGCAAGGTCATCATCAACTCGCCGGCGCTCGGCGACGTCACCGTGCCGATCGAGAAGGTCGGCGACATGACGACCGCCGCGCAGGTCAAGCTCGCCACCAAGTCGGGTGACATGCTGCAGCGCCGCCTGCTCGGCATCGAGAACGGCAACCTCAAGATGGAAGGCGAAACGACGTCGCTGGCGCTGGCCAACCTCGGTCAGATCAACCCGCCGGAGAAAGGGGAGCCGGAGTGGACCGGCGCGCTGAAGGTCAACGGCCTGTACGCGACGGGCAACACTGACCGCAAGGCCGGCGGGCTCGCGCTCGACGCCTCGCGCCGCAGTGACATGGACCGCATCTCGTTCGACGCGGCGTGGGACTACGGCCAGGACAAGCAGATCGACGCCGTCACCGGCGATCGCGAGTGGACGCTGACGCAGCGCCGCACCGGCGCCGGCCTCAAGTACGACTACTTCCTGTCCAAGCGCTGGTATGCGCTCGCCACCGCCCGCGGGCTCGGCGACACGCTCGCCCAGCTAGACCTTCGCTTCACCGGCGCCGCCGGCCTCGGTTACACGTGGATCGAGGACGGCGCGACGACGTTCCTGACCGAAGTCGGTCTCTCGTACTTGACCGAGAGCTACCGCACGGACGCGCCGTCGGTGGAATACATCGCGGCTCGCGTCGCCTACAAGTTGACCCACCAGTTCAGCGCCACGAGCCGGCTCGCGCACGGCGTCGAAGCCTTCCCCTCGATCGAGAGCGCGAACGACAGCTACCTGCAGGCGAAGACCGAGGTCGTGACCTCGCTGACCAAGAGCATGCTGGCCTCGCTCGCGCACGTGTTCGACTACGACAACACGCCGGCGCCCGGGCAAGAGCGAGGCGACCACCGCGTGCTGCTGTCGGTCGGCTGGTCGTTCTGAGCCGTGCTCACGCGCACGGCGCGCGGCGCGGCTCGCGATCCCCTGGGCGCGGCCGCAACGCGGCGAGCGCCCGCGGGCGAGGAAGCCCGCGCAGCCCGCTGCGCCCACGCGCCGTCAGTACGACGACGCGGTCGCGCCCGGACGGTCGAGCCCATCGTCGCCGCCGAAGCGGCTGTTGCGCGGGCTGCTGAAGCTGCCCAGCTGCGGCAGGAAGTCGATGGTGAACGTGACCTGGTCCGCGAACGGGTTGTACGAGGCGCCGGTCTCGATGATCCAGTCGTGGTCGATGCGCCGCAGGCCGAAGCGATAGGCGAGCCACTCGTCGCGATCGAGATCGCGCTGGCTGCCGGCGAATACGTTCCAACGGCCGAGCAACTGCGCGCTCGCCATCAGGCCGACGGCGCCGTCGACCGTAGCGTCGGCGCGGTAGCTAGCGGTCCAATCGAGGCCGAGGATCGGGCCGAGCTGCAGCTCGGCGTCGAGCGTTCGCAGGCCGTCCCGCCAGTCGTGGTCGCCGTAGACGCCGAAGCCGACGCGTTCGAACGGCATGTTCGGCAGCCGCGGCCGCACGAGGAAGTCGTAGCGGAACAGGCCGAGATCCTGGCCCTCGTTGTCGCGCGCGGCGTCGGGGAACATGTCCTGCGCCACGTCGAAGAACACCACGTCGCGGGGCAGGTTCTTGTCGGCGTTGCCGTCGGTCGACTGCAGCAGGTTGCGGATCTCGACGCGAACCAGTTGTTCCTCGCCGAGGCGGTCTAGGTCATCGAAAGCGAAGAACTCCGCCGCCGCGTCATCGACATGGAAACGGTCGAGCCAGCGCACGCGCGGGGCGACGACGTGGCGCAGGCCCTTGGTCGCGCCGTCGTCGATCCACTTCCATGTGCGCGAGAAGCGCGTGCCGATGTCGACGCCACCGGTTGACGCGACGCGGCCCTCGCGGCCGCCGTCGCCGCCGAAATTGTCGTTGGTGCGGTCGTACCATGTGCCCCGCACCGACCCGTACGGCCGCACGTTGAGACCGGCGATGTGGAATGGCGCCGACAACTCGACGAGCTGGTCGAAGCGCAGTGTGCGGTCCTGTTCGCGGCCAGCGGGCCGCAGCGGCGCTGGTCGGTACGCAAGGTCAGGCAATCGTAGGCGGCCCGGGTCGGCGCCCTGGTCGAGATCGTCGTAGTCGCTGCGCCGCTGGCCGACCTCGGTCTGCAGGTCGAGCACGACCGGCGAGTTCCACGGCGTCGCGGCGATCGGCTGCGCCAGCAGCTGCCAGGTGACCACCGGCGACTCCTCGACAAAGCGCTGTGCTAGCGCACGGTCGTCGCGGTAGCTGAACTCGGACAGGTTGAATCGCGTGCCGACGGTGAACAGTTGGTTGCCGGCGGCATGACGCAGGTAGCCGCTGGTCTCGGGGACCTCTTCGGTGCGGTACGCGCCGCCGAAGAACTCCGAGTAGACGCCCGGATCGCTGGCGTAGAACGCCACGGCGTCGAGCGTCGTCTGCGGCCCGAGGCGGAAGCGGTTCTGCGTGCGGACGAGGCCGCGCTGGCCCGGCGGGATGTCGGAGCCGTCGCGGCGGCTCTGGATCTCACGCAGGTCCGTGCCCTTGTCGTCGAGCCAGAACGCCTCGGTCTTGCCCTCGTACAGCTTGCCGCCGCGGTACTCGATGGCGGCGTCGAGTGGCGCGCCGCGCGTCTCGATCCAGCCGACGCCGAGCTCGGCGTCGCCGCGGAACTCGCTCGCAGGCCGTCCGGTCAGCCACTCGTGCACGGCGCCGCCGCTGGCGTTCCACGGCAGCCCGAAGACGACTTCGCCCTCCGCGCCGAGCCGCTGCGACCAACCGGCGCGCAGGGAGCGGATCGGGAAAGTGCTCTGGCTGGCGGTGAACACCCGCGCGTCGGGCAGCGGCAACACGCTTGCGCCACCAAGCTGCAGCGATTGACCGCGCGCGACCACTTCGAACTCACCGTCGCGCTCGAGGATCTCCAGCTCGTCGACCGCGAGCGCGACGTGCGGCTCGCCGGCGGCGCACGTCGTCATCGTGACGTTGCGTCCGACCCAGCGGCCGCCTTGCTTGACGAGGCGTGGGCCGCGCACGACCAGCGCGTCTTCGCCCCTCGGCGTTTTCGTCACGTAGCGCAGCTCGACGTTCTCGACGACAACGCGGTCATCGAGCGGCGACAGCCACAGCCGGTCGCAGCGCAGGACCTGCGCGCCCTCGCGGACGACCACCACGCCGTCTTCGCAGTACAGCAACCGCGGCAGATCGCGCAGGCGCTGCTCGCGACCGGCGAGCGGCTGCGCCGCGGCGTCGCCGACGGCGCGCAGCGCGCGCGTCAGCCGTTCCTGCAACTCGGACTCGGAGACGTGTCGGCGCGGATCGGGCGCCGCCGGCTCGCGCCGGAGCCCGCCGGCGTCGCGCGCCGGCGCCTTGGCCGGCGACTCCTCGAGGTCGGTCAGCGCCAGCGCGTTACCGCCGCGAATCGCGACGTCGAGGCCGGGCAGGGCAAAGCGGAAGCCGCCGAAGAAGTGCCACTCGCGGTAATCGTCGCGCACCAGCGACTGCGTCAGGTTGCTCTCGGCGACCCACACCGGCGTCGCGGCCTGCGCGGCCGTCGGCGCCTGCGGCTCCTGCGCGCGCGCCAGCGCGGCGGCGGTGGCCGCGAAGGCGACGGCGGCGAGCGCAGACGCGGCGTTCACCGCGGCGCCTCGCCGTCGGCGCGTTGCGCCATGCGCCCGCTCGTCATGCGCGCCGACTGCGTCGCATAGTTCACTTCGATGCGCGGTGAGCGCAGCTCGCGGCCGTCGCGCATCGTCACCACGGCGTCGCGCGGGTCGGCGGCGACGATGCGGCTCCAGCGCAGGTCGATGTCGAGCGACGCGCAGCGCGCCCGCGCCTCGGTCCAGTCGAGAGTCACGTCGCCGGCGTCAGCGCGCACGATCTCGCCGGTTTCGGCGCTGCGCAGCAGGCGCAGCGTGCGTGCATCAAGGCTCATTCCGCGCGGATCGAGCGCGCCGTCTGGCAGCAGGCCGCGGGCCGCGACCGGGCCGCCGAATCCGACCTCGTCGCCGCGCACCGCGATGTCGCCCTGACAGACAGCCTGCATGTGCGCCAGCAGACCGGTCCGTTCCGCCTCGTGCAACGTCAGCGTTGGCGCGAGGAATTGCTCGCGGCCGGGAAACGCGCCAAAGGCGTCGAGTTCGATGGCGGCTGCGTCGACGACGCGCACGCGGGCGCCGCGCAGCGTCGTCGTGCGGCCATCGTGCGCGCGCGTGACCTGTGCCGGAACGCCGTTGAAAGCATCGCCGAGGAACATCGCCGCGCGGCCGCCCTGGCTGACGACCAGGCGCGCGCCCAGGCCCTCGACGTGGCCTTGGCGCGGATCGTCGAGTTGGAAGTCGCGCACGGCGTCGACGACGAGCCACGGCGAGCCGACGCCACGGAACAGCGCGCGGCCGAGCGCGCCATCGGCGTCGTCGCCGAGCAGGCGCTCGCGGAAGACCGTCGGCGCGAGGAACGGCAGCAGGCGCAGCCGCGCGGCCGTGCACGCAAGCGTCGTTGCTTCCTGGCCGGCGCGCTGCTGCATACGCGCGTGCACCACCGGCAGGTCGAAGCCGACGGCGATCGCGTCGACCAGTGCGCTACGGCCGCCGGTGTGGTGAACGTCGATCGATGGCCCGCGCACGTCGAGGTCCTGCACGGCGCCGTCTTTGTTCGTCATGGCGCGCCGCAGCGTCGGCGTGCGATCGGCGGCGGGCAGCCCGGTCCAGTAGAACGGCGTCTGTGGGTCCGCCGGCAGCAACCGCAGGGAGGCCGGACCGATCTGCAACAGCCGCGGCGCGCGCGCGGCGATGCGGTCGTCGCCGCGGGCGATGACGATGTCCACTGGCCATCCCGCGGCGTCGACGACGACGGGGCGATTGCCGTGGAGGCGCGCGAAGAGCCGGGCCACGCGGCGCAGGGCCAGGCCTTCTTTGGGCATCGTCGCCGTGATCGACGCGTCGGGCGCGCCGGCCTCGACGACGACGTCGTCGCCGCGCTGCTCGATCGTCGCCACGCCGTTGCCGGCGGCCTCGGCGTCGCCATGGCGCAGCGTGAAGGCGTTCTTGGTCCACGGCCCGGGGACGTCGAAGCCGCCCGGCGCCGCTGGCCCGATCTGCGCGCGCTGCACGCCGTCGCGCACCGTCAGCGTGAAGCCGTCGCTGCTGGTGGCGACGAGGTCGCGGCTATCGGCGCCGACGCCGCGGCGCTCGACGCGCGACTGGCCGAGGCCGCGCACGAAGCCGGCGGCGCTGCCGTCGCGCCGGTACAGGCGTGCGCCGGCCGTCGCCGTGCACAGCGACGTCTTGTCCTGCACGGTGGCGCGGCCTTCGACGACCACGGCCTGCAGCTGCTCGAGCGGCCGCATCGTCCAGCGCGGCCAGCCGAAGCTGCGCAGGTGCGCGCTGGCGAGCGCGCGCGGCTCGGCGAAGTGGACGCGCTTCTCGCTAACGCCGACCAGCGTGTCGTCGACGGCGCGGCCGCGACGCGCTTCGGTCTGCTCGATCCGGCTCTCGCCGCCGTGCGCGGTCAGCCACGCGAGGTCGCCATAGGCGTTCGGGTGCGCGGTCAGGCGCGGCGTCGTCAGCCGGCCGCCGGGCAGCGTCACCGTCGCCGGCGCGCCGGTCAGCTCAAGCCGCCGCCATGTCATCTGCTGGCGCTGGCCGTCCTCGTGGCGCAGCAGCCAGCCGACGAAGTGGTCGCCGCGCACGGTGAGCCGGCCAGGGCCAGCGGCGGCGGCGCCGCCGGGAGCAGCGAAGCCGGCGCGGTCGCTGGTCAGTTCGACGGCGTCGTGCAGCGTCAGCTCGGCGGCGCCCTGTTCGGCGTCATCGACGAAGCGCAGCGCGCCGCGCGACCGGACGGTCGTGCCTTCGAGTTCGGCGACCGGCTCGCGCGGCACGACTACGTCGGCGCGCAGCAGCCGGCCCTTGGCATCGCTCGGCAGCGACGCGCGCAGGCCGAAGCCGCGCAGCGTCAGTGGCCGGTCGTCGGCGAGGCGCGCCAGCACCGGCTCGTCGTCGGGCGCGACCAGGGTGATGGCGCCATCTTCGACGCGCACGCGCGCGGCGCCGAGCTCGAGGTGGAAGCCGCGCAGGCGACTGCCAGGCTCGGCGTCGACGATCACACCGCGAAGGTCGATGTCCTTGCCTTCGTCGACCGACGGCTTGCCGCTGGCGTCGGGCTGCAGCGCGACCAGCGCCTGCTGCGCGCGCAGCGTCGCGGCGTGCGCCGGCCCGTCGAACAACTTGACCGTCACGCCATCCAGTTGCTGCCGGCCTTCGCCGAGCGGGCGGCTGTCGGCGGCCTGCAGCACGAAGACCTCCTCCTTGCGTTCGCGACCGGCGGTCTCAGGCACCGCACGCCAGCGCGTGATGTTGAGCGGGCCAGTCTGCGAGAACGTCGCGCCGAGGGGACCCTGCTGCACGGCGACGCCTCCTGGCTGCTGCGGCGTCGACCTCGGCTTGCCGTCGGCGGCGCCGCCGAGTTGTGGCGCGACCGACGTCGGCGCGTCGCTGGCGAGCCAGAACACCAGCGCGAAGCCGCTGATTAGCAGCAGCACGAAGGCAAGCAGCTGCTTCATCCGCGGCCGTCCCGCTGCAGGATCGCGTCCCAGGCGTCGCGCGCGCGCAGCAACTCCTCGACGACGTCGCGGGCGGCGCCGAAGCCGGCGTTCCGCGCGGTGACGAAGTGGCACTGCGCCAGCACCTCGGCGCGCGCCTGGGGCACCGTCGCGGCGAAGCCGACCTGGCGCAGCACCGGCAAGTCGAGCAGGTCATCGCCGACGTACGCGACGCGCGCTGGCTCGAGCCGCTGGCGCTGCAACAGCTCGGCGAAGGCGGCGCCTTTGTCGCGGCGATGGAGCATCAACTCGTGCACGCCGAGTTCGCGCCCGCGGCGTTCGACGATGTCGCCGCCGCGGCCGGACAGGAAGCCCGAGCGCAGGCCGCTGCGGTGCCAGTAGACGAGGCCCGATGCGTCGTGCACGTGGAAGGTCTTCTGCTCGCGCCCCTCGGCGTCGAACCAAATGCGGCCGTCGGTCAGCACGCCGTCGACGTCGAGCAGCAGGAACTCGATCGTAGCGAGGACGTCGCGCGACGGCCGCGGCCTGCCTGGGGTGGGCGCGGGGCCGCTCATCCGATCTTGAGATTGAGCAGGTCCTGCACGTCGAGCAGGCCGAGCAGCGCGCCGCTGGCGCTGACGACCGGCATCTGGTCGATGGCGCGCTGGTGCAGTAGCGCCAGTGCTTCGAGCGCGAAGGTCTCCGGGTCGATTGCCCGCGGAGTGCGCGTCATCGCGTCGTCGATCAGGCGTTGCCGCGGGTCGGCGAGGCCTTGCTCGATCAGCCGGCGCAGGTCACCGTCGGTGAAGAAGCCGAGCAGCTTGCCGGTGGCGTCGACGACGCTGGTCGCGCCGGGGCGGCCTGGCGTGCGCGTCATCACCTCGATCGCCTGCATGACGGTGGCGCCGCTGCGCACGACCGGGTTGCGATCGCCGGTTCGCATCAGTTCGCGCACCTTCATCAGGCGTCGGCCGAGGTCGCCGCCGGGGTGGAAGCGGGCGAAGTCCTCGGGGCCGAAGCGCCGACCTTCCTGCACCATCAGCGCCAGCGCGTCGCCGAGCGCCAGCATCGCCGTCGTCGACGCGCTCGGCGCGAGGCCGTGCGGCCCGGCCTCGGCGATGCGGCCGAGTTCGAGCACGAGGTCGGCGTGGCGGCCGAGCGTCGAGCCGGCGTCCTGCGTGATCGCGACGATCGGCACGCCGACGTTCTTCACGTGCGGCAGCATCACCAGCAGTTCCTGCGTCTCGCCAGACTTGGAGAACGCCAGCAGCAGGTCGCCGGCTTCGATGCGGCCGAGATCGCCGTGGATGGCCTCCGCCGGGTGCAGGAAGATCGACGGCGTGCCCGTGGAAGCGAGCGTCGCCGAGGTCTTCTGCGCGATGAAGCCGGCCTTGCCCATGCCGGCGGTGACGACGCGGCCGCGCAGCGCCAGGATGCGGTCGAGCGCCTGTAGGAAGGCCGGGCCCAGCCTCTCGGCGACTTGGCGGACGGCCTTGGCTTCGCAGTCGACGATCGCGCGCGCGCGTTCGATCCTGGGGTCCATCGGGTGGCCTAGCGTAGCGGCGGGGGCGAGGCGGACCTACTGCGCAGGCGATCGGGTCGACGCGGCCCTGGCGAGCGCGCTCGACACGGCCCTTGCCCGGGCCGCCGCCTGCTATGCCAACGGCGGGCAGCTTGCGGCGACCAGCGCGGCCTCGAGGTCGGCGGCGGTCGCGGCGGCGAACGGCGCGGCCTCGACGTAGCACCAGCGGCCCCAAAGCTCGGCGGCGCCGAGCGCCAACGGGAAGCTCGGCGCCGGCGTCTCGACGCGCCGCGGCAGCAGCCAGCTCGCGCCGTCCTGCGCGACGACGTTCCACGCGGCGGTGAGTCGCGCTTCCGCGAGGCGCACGACCGCCAGCGCGCGTGCGGCCGCCGGGCCGCGCACGCCGAGCAGGCAGAACGGCACGTCCTTCGCCACCATTTCGACGCCGGCAGGCAACTCGATCAGGTCGCGCGGGCCGGTCCGTTCGCGCAGCGCGCCGAGGAACGGCAGGCGTTCGGCGCAGAGGTGCGCGTGCGCGCGGCCGATCGATGACGCAGCGCCGACGTTGTTGATCAGCGCCGCGCCGGCCTTGCCGTCGGCCCATGCGAATGCCGCGGCCCACATCGCGGCAGATGGCTCGCGCAGCGGCTCCTCGGGCCACAACAGCCGCTGGCCGCGCGCGAACGGGAAGGCGTTGGGTGTCAGCGCGAGCCCGTCGCCGCGCCAGCAGCTCTCGCTGGCGACGATGCGCGCAGCCCGGCTCGGCGCGAAAGCCGGCCGATCCACGGTGGCGCGGCCGGCGCGACGCTTGCGGATCGGCACCAGCGCGGCCTCGACGGGCGCGCCGAAAACCGACAGGGGGCGCGTCGCCGTCGGCGCATAGGCGACGAGGTTCGCGGGGTCGTCGAGCGGGACGTTCACGCCGCTGGTGTAACGGCCTCGCCGGCGCGCCGCCACGCATGGCAGCGCGCCAGCGCGCTCGCCGATTGCCCTCGCCGCGGGCGCGAATGACGGCTACCCTGCGCCGCCGCACCTACGAGCGGACCCCACGACCTTGCGCATTGTCTTCTTCGGCAGCAGCGACTTCGCCATCCCCGCGCTGAAAGCGCTCGCCAGCGCTGGCCGCGCGCTGGCGCTGGTCGTCACCAAGCCCGACGCGCCGCGCGGCCGTGGCCGCAAGATCTACGACAGCGAGGTGAAGCTCGCGGCGGCGGCGATCGGCCTGCCGTGCGAGCAGCCCGACGACCCGCACAGCGACGAGTTCGTCGCCAAGCTGCGGGCGCTGAAGCCCGACCTCGGCATCGTCATCAGCTACGGCGTGATCCTCAAGCCCTCGCTGATCGACCTGCCCAAGCACGGCATGATCAACGCGCACGCGTCGTTGCTGCCGCTTTACCGCGGCGCCGCGCCGATCCAGCGCGCGTTGCGCGACGGCCACGCCGAGACCGGCGTAACGATCATGCGCATCGTCGAGGCGCTCGACGCCGGCGACGTGCTGCTGGCCAAGTCGACGCCGATCGACCCCAAGGAGAACGCCGGCGCGCTGCGCGAGCGGCTCGCCGACCTGTCCGGCGCCGCGCTGGTCGAAGCCTGCGCCGTCATCGAGCAGGGCAAGGCGAAGTACGCGCCGCAGGACCACGCCAAGGCGACGTACGCCAAGAAGGTCGAGAAGGAGCACGGCATCATCGACTGGAAGCTGCCCGCCATCGAGATCGATCGGCTGGTGCGCGCGATGACGCCGAAGCCCGGCGCGCAGACGCGCCTTGGCAACAAGCGCCTCATCGTCATGGAGGGTCTCGTCGAGAAGGACCTCTACGGCATGGGCATTCCCGGCGCGCTACAGTCGTCGGGCGAGGAAGGCATTCGCGTGTGCACGGGCAAGGACCTGTACCGCATCACGCGCATCAAGCCCGACAACGGCCGCAACATGACCGCTGGCGAGTTCGTGCGCGGCCACCACATCGTGCCTAACGCGCGCTTCGGCTGAGTTCGCGGGGAGCCATGGCCACCGCCCGCGCCGTCGCCCTGCACGCGCTCGTCGAATTGTCGCGCGGCCGGGTCGACCGGCTGCGCGAGGGGCTCGTCGACTCCGGCCTGTCGCCGCGCGACCAGGCGTTTGCGTTCGAGTTGGCGCACGGCGTCGCGCGCCGGCGTCGCTTGCTCGACCACGTGCTGGCGGCGCTGTGCCAACGCGGCCTGCCGAAGGACCCGCGGTTGCTCGACACGCTGCGCCTGGGCGCGCACCAGCTGCTGTTCGTGCGCGGCATGCCGGCGCACGCGGCCGTGCACGAGACGGTCGGGCTGGCGCGCGGCAACCGCGGCTTCGCCAACGCCGTGCTGCGCCGCGTCGCCGCCGCGATCGCCGACCGGCCCGCGACCGATCCGCTGCGCGAACTGCCGCTCGGACCCGATCGCTGCGCCGTGCTGCCGGCGCCCCTGCCCGCCGACGAACTGGCGCGACTCTCGATCGTGCACTCGCTGCCCGACTGGTTGCTGCGCCGCGTCGCCGCCGAGCATGGGTTGGCTGGCGCGCGCGCGGTCGCCGAGGCGGCGAGCGCGGCGGCGGACGTCTTCCTGCGCTTCGCTGCGGCGGCAGATGGAGCGGCGTTGCGCGCCGAGCTGGATGCTGCTGGCGTTGAGTTGCAGCCGACCGCGCATCCGCTGTCGTGGCGCTGGAGCGGCGGCGAGTCGCCGTTCGCGACGGCGGCGTTCCGGCGCGGCGACTTCCTGGCGCAGGATCCAACCGCCCTTGCCGCCGCCGAGGCCGTGCCGTGCGGCCCCGGCGACGACGTCGTCGACCTGTGCGCGGCGCCGGGCAGCAAGACCGCGCGGCTCGCCGAGCGCGTGCGGCCCGGCGGCGCGGTCGCCGCGTTCGACGTCGCGCCCGCTCGGCGCGCGCAAATTGCCGACAACGTCGCGCGCCTGCGCCTTGGCGACGTCGTGCGTATCGTCGCGTCACCGGCCGAACTGCCGACGGGCGTCGCCGCCGTGCTCGCCGACGTGCCTTGCTCCAACAGCGGCGTGCTCGGCCGGCGCGTCGAAGCGCGCGATCGCCTGCAACCCGAGACGTTCGCGCAGATGGCGGCGCTGCAGCGGCCACTGTTGCGACAGGCGCTCGGGCTCTGCCGGCCCGGCGGCACGGTCGTGTACTCGACCTGTTCGATCGACGGCGAGGAGAACGGCGACGTCGTGCGCGCCGTCCTCGCCGACCCGCAGGCGCCGCGCGCGACGCTGCGGTCCGAAGCAACCACCCTGCCTCTGGCCGGCACGCACGACGGCGGCTACGTCGCCGTGCTGCAGCGCGACGCCTGATCGCTGCGGCGCATCCGCCGGAACGGCCCTGCGTCGCCGCGAACGCGCTCACCAGCGGCTTCCAGATGGCTCGTGGATGGACCGACTCTCGGTATCTCAGCGCGCCAGCGCGGCGGCCAGCGGCTGCCGCAGCGCTCCGGCCAGCAGGCGGTGGCCTTTGCGATAGACGTGGAAGTCGAGCGCGTAGAGGTCGAGCGCGCCGTCGGCGGCGAACGCCAGCGCGACGTCGATGACGGTCGCGCCGCGCGCGGCGAGCAGCGCTGCGAAGTCGTCGCGCAAGCGGCGCTGGCCGCCGTCGGCGATCGCTGCCTTCGCGCCGGCGCTGAGGTTGCCGGCGTGCTCGGGGAACACGAGGTCGAACGACGGCAGCAGCGTCCACAGCACGCGCGCGCCGTGCGCCGCCGCCGCGGCCTCCATCGCGGCAACCGCATGGCCCGCCTTGCGCAGCCATGCGTCGTGCCGCGTCGGATCGCGCCGCAACCACTCCGCTTGGTTGAGCCCCTGCCAGAACAACTGCTCGTGGGGCGCTTGCAGGCCGATCGCGCGCTGGCGCTCGGCCGCGCCGCCCTTCGCCGCGCGCTCGTCGCCGGGCCGCTCCTGTAGCGCGTCGTCGAGGTGCGGCACCGTGGGGTCGTCGAGGTCGAGGAAGTCGTTGCCTAGAAACACCACGACGACGACGGCGCGAGGCCGCCACTGCGGCAGCAGGTCGCGCGCGCGCAGCACGCTCTGCCACAGGCTGTAGAGGCCGCAGCCGGCGTTGAGGCAGTAGCACGGCGCGCCGGCGGCTTCGCTGTCGCGCTCGAGCAGCGTCGTGGCGTTGTCGGCCGTCGACACCACGCCGTCGAGGTGGCTGTCGCCGACGAACAACGCGGTCGGGCGGTCGAGCGGCGTCGGCAGCTCGGTCGCGCGCAGGAAGGCGTGGGCGTCGCGGCGCTTCTCGATCTGCTGCGGGTCGCTGAGGTCGAGCCCGGTCATCGGGTGCGCGATCGTCGACGACCGCCGTGGCCGCAGGCCGGCGACCAGATCGACAACGAAGGCCTCCTGCCCGCGCCACGACGTCTCGGCGGCGCCCTCGCCGCTCGCGGTCACCTCGACGCCGGTCGGGCGCAGGAACCGCCACGCGACGGCGCCGAGCCCGGCGGCGAGCAGCGCGGCGATGGCGGCGAGCGTGAGCTTGGCGCGGAGGCTAGGTGCCGGACGAGGCATGACCACCGCAGCGTACGACATCGCTGCGGCGTCCGTCCGCTACCCGTCCTGCGGGCGCGCGGATAGAACGCTCGCCACCCATGGCATCGCGTCCCTCGTCTCGCTCCGGCCGCAGCGCTCGCCCAGCGCCGTCGTCTGGCTCCAACTCCTCAAACATGGTGCTGCTGCTCGGCGGCGTCGGCCTCGTCGTCGTGATCGCGCTCGTCGTGCTGATGGGCGGCGGCAACAAGGACGGCGATGGCGGCGCCGCGTCGTCGACGACCAAGCCGGCCGCTGCGCCGACCGTCGCGACGCCCGCGCCGGCTGGCAAGCAGGGCAAGGCGCCGACCAGGCCGGCGCCGGCCCTGGCCGCCGACATGGCGCAAAATGCGCGCGACCTGCTGGCCGAGGCCAAGACGCTCAGCAACGAAGGCGTGCAGGCGCGCACCGCCGGCAACAACGAACTGGCGCGGCAGAAGCAGTCGGCGGCCAGCGACAAGTGCGAGGCCATCAAGGCGATGACCGCGACCAACTGGGCGTGGCTCGAGGAGGCCGAGCTCGAGGGCTGGACGATGCCCGGCGAGTACGTCGATCTCGGCAAGCTCTATACCGATCTGCTCAACCTCGAAAACCGCATCCGCAAGGGCGGCGGCACGCGCTGACGGCGGCGATGCGGCTCGGCTACCAGACCAACGGCCTGCAGAACCATCGCTTCGGCGAGGCGCTGCAGCTCCTGGCCGAGCACGGCTACGAGGCCGTCGCGATCACGCCGGACACCTGCCACCTCGACCCGGCGACCACGACCGACCGCGACCTCGCCGCCGCCGCCCGGCAGCTCGCCGAACTTGGCCTGCAGCCGGTCATGGAGACCGGCGCCCGCTTCCTGCTCGACCCACGGCACAAACACGAGCCGACGCTGATGACCCCCGACCCGGCCGCCCGCGCGCGCCGGTTCGAGTACCTGCGGCGGACGGCGGCGATGGGGGCCCAACTGGGGGCCAAGGTGCTGTCGTTCTGGGCCGGGATCGACCACCGTCCGGACGGCGGCAGTCCGGACCGCCTGCGCGAGGGCGTCCGCCGCGCCGCCGCCTTGGTCCGGGCCGAGGGCCTGGAGCCGTCGTTCGAACCCGAGCCGGGGATGGCGGTCGATACCGTCGCCGGCTGGCGGGCGCTGCGGGCCGACCTCGGGTCGGACGCCCCCGGCCTGACGCTCGACGTCGGCCATCTGTACGTCGTGTGGGAGGGGGAGCCGGCGCATGTGATCGCGTCGGTCGGCCCGCACTTGCGGCAGGTCCACCTCGAAGACATGCGTCGCGGCGAACACGAACACCGCCTGCCCGGCACTGGCGACGTCGACTTTGCGTCTATCCTAACTTCGCTAAAAACAGTTGGTTACGCCGGACCCGTCTGTTTTGAGTTGTCGCGTTCGAGCCACTGCGCGCCGGTCGCCGTCGCCACCTGCCGCGACATTTTTCGGCACTGCCAGCCGGCATCCGATCGTTGACCTGCGGCGCGCCGGCGGCCTACGCTTTCGCCCGTTGCCGCCGACGCCAACCGGGGGTCGGCCCATCGCGCATGCGTACCTGCCCGTCCGTCGAAGGCGCTGCCTCCCCGCTGATCACGCACCAGATCGGCGTCGACGTCTGCATGGCCCGCCAGCGGACCTTCTTCCACAAGTGCCACCGCTGCGTCTACCGCGGCCAGGCGGCCAACTGGGAGCCGGCCGAGGCGCCGATGGCGGTGGTCAACATCCATGCGGCCGAGGCGCCGGCGGGCGCCAAGGTGAAGCCACTTGCGCTCGCCCGTCCAGGCGCGGGCGACAAGGCCGCCAAGTCGGCCAAGACGGCTGCCGCCAAGGCGCTCGACGCGACGGCCTGAGCCGCGCCGGAACCGCCCCGCCGCCGGTGCGCTGGGGTAGCCGCCGGCACGCAATCGGCTGGCTCGGCGGGCCACCCGCGGGGTATCGCTCCCGGCCGGATGCCTGCCCCCGATGCGATGGCCACCTCGCGTACCGGCCGGGCGCCTGGCTCAGCCCTGGTACGCGGCGAGCACCCGGCGCAGTTCGGTCTCGGCGGCTGCGTACTGCTGCTGCAGCAGCGGAGCCAGCCGGCGGGAGTCGTCCGCCCGGCGGTAGCGGGTGGCGTTCTGCAGCTCTTCGCAGACCAGGGACAGCAGCTTGGCGCCGAGGTTGCCGGACGAGCCCTTGAGCGAGTGGGCGGCGCGCTCGGCGCGCTCGAAGTCGCCCTCGGCGACGCCCTGCACGACCGCCTGGACCTTGGCGGGGCCGTCATCGAGGAACATCTGGATCAGGTCCAGCACCAGCTCCGGGTCGCCGTCGTCGGCGAACGACATCAGCTCCTCGACGACGCGCATGTCCAAGACCGGGTCCATGGTGGTGGTGCTCCACCATCGGGATCGGCTTCGGCGCCGCCGGACTTGATGGGCTGGCTGGGCTCAGCCGCCGGCGGCGTGGCGGACCTCGGCGTCCGTCAGCAGGCGCTTGCTCGACTTGCCGGCGGCAAGGACGCGTTGGACGCGCTCCTCGGTTGGTTCGATTCCGAGACGCTCGAGGACGAATGCCGCGTTCGATTTGCCGGCCATCGGGCCGACCGCGATCAGCTGCTGCAGCCCGACCATGCCGGCCGGCACGCCTGAATAGACCGCGTCGGCGAGCTCGACATCGCCCTTCTTGAACGCCTTGATGACGGCGGCGGCGTGCACGCCGGTGCCGGTCTCGAACGCGTCCTTGCCGAGCACGGGGTAGTTGTGCGGGATGTCGACCTGGAGCGCCTTGGCGGCGGCGGCGACGTACTGCGGCAGCGTCGACAGGTCGTTGTCGATCCAGCCGTGCAGGCGGCAATTGACCAACAGCAGGTCCATCGGCGCGTTGCCGGCGCGCTCGCCGACGCCGAGCGCGGTGCCGTGGATGCGGTCGGCGCCGGCTTCGATCGCGGCGAGGCAGTTGGCGATGCCGAGGTCGCGGTCGCGGTGGCCGTGCCAGTCGACGCCCAGGGTCTTGTCGTGCTGGTCGGCGAGCTCGCGCACGAAGCGCACCACCGCGCGCGTGCCCTGCGGCGTGGCATGGCCGACGGTGTCGCAGACGCATAGTCGGCGAGCGCCGAGTTCGATCGCCGTGCTGTACAGCGCCTTGACCGTCTCCGGTCGCGCGCGCGTGGTGTCCTCGGTGACGTACATCACCGGCAGTTGGTGCTTCTGCGCGAACGTCAGCGCGTCGCGCGTGTTCTGCAGCATGCGTTCGACGGTCCAGTCCTCGGCGTACTGGCGGATGTAGCTGCTGCCGATGAACGCGCAGACCTCGATCGGGATGCCTGCCCTCTGCGTCATCTCGACGACCGGCTCGATGTCGCTGACCACCGTGCGGCAGGCGACGTTGGCGCCGATGCGCAGGCGGCTCTTCGCGATGTGCTGGGCGAGCTTGAGGATGTCTTCGCGCGGCCGGCCGCCAGCGCCCGGCAGGCCGAGGTTGGCGGTGTGGATGCCGAGCCGATCCATGCGATCGAGCAGGTCGATCTTCTGCTCGAGCGATGGGTCGCTGACGGCGGGCGACTGCAGACCGTCGCGCAGCGTCTCGTCGTCGAACTGCAGCGGGCGGGTCGGGTGGAACGCGCCGCCGGTCAGGTTCCAGTCGTGGATGAGGTCCGCGATGCGGTTCATGGGGGGCGACACTATGCCACACCGAAGCCGCCGCGAAGATGCCGCGCCGCCGCCTTCCGGCGATTGCGGCCCGCCTGCATGATCCGGCGGTGATCGTGATGAAGTTCGGTGGCGCGGCGGTCGCCGACGCGTCCGGCATCCGGCGCGTCGTCGCGCTCGTGCAGGCTGTCCAGGCTTCCGGCCCCGTCGTCGTGGTCTCGGCGCTTGCCGGCGCCACCGACGCGCTGCTGGCCGCCGCCACCGCTGCGGCCGGCGCCGGCGATCAGGCGATCGGCCCGCTCGTCGCCCACCATCGCGCGGTTGCGCGTGGTCTCGGGCTGCCGCCGGCGACCGTCGATGACGTCTTCGTCGGGCTCGCTGACCTCGCGCGCGGCCTGCGGCTCGTCGGGGCCGTGACGCCGCGATTGCGCGACGAGTTCGTCGCCCACGGCGAACGTGCCAGTGCGCGCCTCGTCGCGGCAGCGCTGCGCGCGGCCGGCACGCCAGCGCAGGCGCTCGACGCGGGGCAAGCGGGAGTTGTCACCGACGATCGCTTCGGCGCCGCGAATCCGCGCGCCGACGCGACGCGCATGCGCGCGGCGGTCGCGGCGGCCGCTGGCGTGCCGGTGGTCGAAGGCTTCGTCGGGCGCGACGCGCGCGGCTTCGTCACCACCCTGGGTCGCAACGGCAGCGACGTCACCGCCGCGCTGTTCGCGCAGGCGCTCGGCGCCGCCGAACTGCAGATCTGGAAGGACGTCGCCGGCGTCTGCGCCGCCGATCCGCGCGTCGTGCCGCAGGCGCAGCGGCTGCGCGCGCTGACGCCGGCGTGCGCGTTGGCGCTGGCGGCGTGCGGTAGTCGCATCGTGCACCCCGACGCGCTCGCGCTCGCCGCGCAGGCTGGCGTGCCGATCGTCGTGCGCGGCGTCGCCACGCCGGACGATCCCGGCACGCGCATCGCCACCGACGCGCCAGCGCCCGAGGGCGCTCTGGCCATCGGCCACGTCGAGCCCGGCGATCCAGTCGCGCCGACCGATGGCTTGGCGACGCTGCGCGCGCTCGCCGCGGCCCACGGCGGCGCGCTCGTCGGCCTCGTCGGCGCGCCTTCGTTTCTCGTTGCCGACGGCGTCGCCGCGGCTGCCCGGTCGCTCGCCGAGGGCGGCGTGCCGACGCTCGCCGCGGACGCGCTGCCCGCCGGCGACGCGATCGCCTTCGCCGTGCCCGCGGATCGCGTGCGCGCTGCGGTAGCCTTGCTGCACCAGCGTTTCTTCGCCGCATGAACGCCGTCCGACCGCAACCCCTGGCCGCGCTCGCCCGCGACGCGCTGTTCGTCGCGCTCGCGGCGATTGCGACGGTGCACTCGTTGCGCCTGCGCGTCGGCGATCGCTACCTCGTGCCGACCGGCAGCATGGAGCCGGTCCTGCACGGCCACGCCGAGGACGGCGACGTCGTCTACGTCGACAAGCTTGCCGATGGCTCGGCGCTGCGCCGGCGCGACCTCGCCGTTGTCGCGCACCCAAGCGATCCCGGTCAACTGTTGGTCAAACGCATCGCCGCGCGCGGCGACGACGGGGACTCGTGCTGGATCGACCTGCGCCAAGGCGACATCTGGCTCGGCCCCGACGCGCAACGCTTGCAGCGCGAGCAGAAGGACCCGATCGCCGCGCGCGGCATGCGCGCGACATGGGCGGCGAGCGCGGGCTCGGCAGCCGCGCGCGACGGCCTCGACCTGCGCGCCGCCGACGGCGGCATGGCGCTTGTATCGCTTGGTTCGCTGGCGACTGCGCAGGCGCAGCTGCGGCGCGAAGCGCGTTCGGGGCGGCGACAGCGCGACGGCGCGCCGCTGCCCGACGGCTGCGTCGGCGCCGCGCGACCCGTCGATGCCGGCTGCGTCCTGGTCGACGGCGCGCGCAGTGCTGTCGGCGCCGACGTGCCGGTGGCCGACGCCGGCATGGCGGTGGCGTTCGCGGCGCTGCAGGGGGATCTGCTGCTGACGCTCGAGACGCGCCACGAAGCGCTGACGTGGCGCGTGCAGCCGGCTGCCAACAAGGTGGCGCTGTGGCGCGATGGCGAACTGCTGCGCGAGTTCGACCTGCCGGCGCCGCGCGGTCTCGTCGAATTCGGCCTGCTCGACGACCGCGTGTTCCTGATCTGCGATGGCCGCCGCGAGGCGATGCTCGTCGTGCCGCGCGAGGCGGCTTGGAACCCCGAGCCCGGCCAGCTGTCGCCAGGGCCGCGCGCGCTCGCGTGGGTCGGCGTCGCCGGCGATGACGCGCGTCTGCAGGCGACGTACTTCGAAGTTTTCCGCGACGTGCACCATTGGCGCGACCCGATCCTCGGCATGCCCGGGCAGGCCGGCGGCTGGCCGCGGCATGTGCCGGCTGGGCATTGGTTCCTGCTCGGCGACAGCGCCTTCGACAGCCACGACAGCCGGCACTTCGGGCCGGTCGCCGCCGCCGCGTTCGCCGGCGTGCCGCGCGCGGTCCTCGGACCGTGGCCGCGCGCGCGCTGGGTGGCGCCGTGAGCGACGACACGGGCGGCGACGCGTCGCCTGAGGCGCCTGGCCTCGCCAGCGGCTACGTCGCGCACGCGCTACTCACCGCGGTTGCGCTCGCGTCGCTGGCGTGGCGCGAACGCTTCGACGAACTGCCGCTCCGCGCCATCGGCGCGCACGGGCCGTTCGCCGCCGCCGGCCTCGGACTCGCGGTCGGCCTGCCGCTGGCGCTGCTGCTGCCGCGGCTGCGCCGCTTCCTGCCGAAGCTCGCCACCGTCGAAGTGGAGGTCCGCCGGCTGTTCGCGGATAGCAGCGACGCTGCGATCGCCGCGTTCGTCGCCACCGGCGCCGTCGCGGAAGAGTTGATGTTCCGGCTGGCGCTGCCGGACTGGCTTGGCCTACCGGCGGCGGTTGCCGCAGCGGCGCTCGTGAATAGCGCCGTGGTCGGCTGGGCCTGGCTGCCGCTGGGCTTGGCCCACGCGACGGGGTTCTGTCTGATGGTCGAACTCGGCTTCGGCCTGCTCGCCACCGCGACGGCCGGCGCCGTCGCCAACTACTTGATGATCCGGAGGATGCTGTGTCGTTCCGAAGCGTGATCGCGGCCGCGGCCGCCACTGCGGCGCTCGTTGCCCAGGGGCCGCCGGGCAGCTCCAACAAGCCGCAGCGACCGGAGCCGATGCTGGTGCCGCATGCGCTGGCGCTGCCGCGCGGCGACAAGGCGATCGCAATCGACGGCTCGCTTGTCGACTGGCCGGAACTGCCAGCGCTGCGCTTGGACGACACGCGCCAGCTGTCGGGCACGGCCAACAAGGCCTGGATCGGCGCCAGCGACCTCAGCGCGCAGGCGTTCTTCGTCTGGGACGCTGACGCATTGTACGTCGGCCTCGCCGTGCGCGACGAATGGCATCGCGGCCTCGACGCGAAGTCGCTGCGCATCGTCGAGATCCCAGCCTGCGACAGCGTCGTGCTGACGTTCGACCCCAATCGCGACACGCGCGCCGCCGGCGACGATCCGGGGCGCCGCGAGGACCGCGAGTTCTGGCTCGCCGACGAGGCCGGCCGCCAGGTCGTGCAATGGGATCGGCTGCGCGGCGACGCACGTATGCTCGACGAGAAGTCGGCGCGCGTTGTCGCCGTTCACGACAAGGAGCGCGGCGTCACCAGCTACGAGGCGCGCATCCCGTGGCGCGAGATCCTGCCGGTCGACGACGCGCCGAAGGCCGGCCGCGTGATCGACCTGCAGGTCGTCGTCAACGACTTCGACGAGACCACCGATGCGATGCCGCAGACGCGCATCGGGCTCACGTTCGGCTGCAGCCCGGTGGTCGATCCCGGCCTGCTCGCCAGCCTGATGCTGCTCGGCGACACGTCGGCCTTGCAGGGGCTGGTGCCCGAGTTCCCGCCCAAGCCCGGCGCGAAGGACGCGCCACCGCCCGGCGAGAAGCGGTGGGGGCCATGGATCGCTCGACTGCTCGCCAATCCGCCGGCCGTGTTCGACGGCAAGGGCGCCCCGGCCGACGCCGGCGGGACCAAGCGACTCGAACTGCTGGAGGAACTCGACACCGCGTGCGCGCGCATGCCGCGCGTCGACTTCCTCGAACTCTGCCAACGCGTGCATCGCCGCATGAACCGCGAGACCGCTGGTTTGCACGCGCGCGGCCTGCCGTGGCTGTGGCGCAATCGCCTGGAAGCGCTGTCGAAGGCGGCCGAGGATCCGGTGCCCGCTGGCGCTGCGCGACTCTTCCGGCTGCCGATGGGCGGCTGGCTCGTGCGTTCGGCGACGCGCAACTTCGCGGTTGACGCTGCCGGCGCCGACGTGCCGGAGTTCCTGTGGGGTGCGATCGAGTTCTGCGCGCTGACGCAGCCGCTCGACATGACGCGGCGCAACGACCAGCTACTCGTGCGCATGGCGCTCCACGAGCCGCCGCGCACGCTGCTGACGCACGTCGCCTTCCATCTGCCGGTCGTGCCGATGGCGACGATGGCCATCGTCGAGCCCGGCAAGTCGTATCCCAGCGCCGGCGGCACCCGCATCGACGCGCTCGGCGCGCCGCCACAGGACAGCTTCGTCGCCTGGAGCTGCAGCTACCGCATCGACGTGCCCAAGGGCCCGAGCTGCCTGTTCGTCGGCCCGACGCTCCGCGCCGAGGACGTGCCGGCCGAGCCGGTCGACGTCGCCGTCGTCTGTCCGTATGCGCCCGAGCTGCTGGCGATCGTGCAGAAGGTCAGGCCGCGGCTCGTCGCGATCGACGATGCGTTCCTGCCCGAGTCCAATCCCGAGCGGCCGCGGATGGCGCTGCGCGGCCTGCACGCGCTGCAGCAGGCGCTGGCGCCGACGCCGTCGTTGCTGCTGGGACCGGGCGAGTCGTGGACCGTGATTGCCACCACGAATGGCGCGCAGGGGAAATGAACGACAGATATTCTCCGGATTCATTCGAGAGCTACTTGCCAGAGAGCAGTCGTTGTCGCAATCTCCGCGGAGCTTGGGCCATTGCCCAATGTCAGACAGACCCCTACATCATTACAAGCACTCCGATCATGGCTGCCAAGAAGAGCAATCCGGCGATGGACTTCATCGTCGACACCCTCAAGTCGAACCGTTCCGCCGCCTACAAGGACATCGCCGAGGCCGCGGCTAAGAAGAAGCTGAAGGTTTACCCGATTATGTTTGGTCGCGCGCAGGCGCTGCTCGGCATCGTCAAGGCCGCGCCGCGCGGTCAGGGCAAGGTGGCGAAAGCGAAAGCGAAGGCGAAAGCAAAGGCGGCCAAGTCGGCGCTCGCGGTCGCGATTGCCGGCGCGCCGGTAAAGCGTGGCCCGGGCCGCCCGCGCAAGAACCCGGTCGGCGCGCCGGCCTTTGACGGCACGCTGGCCGGCATTATCAGCATGGTCAAGAGCAGTGAGCAGGCGAAGGCGCGCTACCACGCCGCGCTCAGCAAGATCCAGGCGATCCTCGCCGACGCGCTCGCCTGAGCCGTTTTGCCGCCCGCGCTGCGGGCGGCGCGCCTTCGAACATGCGCCGCGGCAGGCGGCGCCAGACCCTTGCTGGTCACGCGCTGCCGACGAGGCGGCGCCAAAGCGGCGCATAGTGCGCGCATAGGCGCTCGGCGTACCACGCTTGATAGGCGGATCGCAGGCGCTTCGACTCCGGGCCGATCGCGCCGTCATTGAGCGGCCTACCGTCGAGGTGCGTGACCGGCGCAATGTCACGCAACGTGCTCGACAGGAATATCTCGTCGGCGCGCCGCAGGTCGGCCGGCGTCAGGCGCGCCTCGGCGACCCGCTCGCCGGCCGTCGGCAGCCACGCCAGCAGGTGAGCGCGCGTGACGCCGGCGAGGATGCCGTCGTCGAGGCGCGGCGTGATCCACGCGCCGTCGACGCGCGCGAACAGGTTGGACGTCGACGCCTCGGTGATGAAGCCCTGGGCGTTCTGCATCACGCAGTCGGTTGCGCCGAGCTCCCTGGCCTCGGCGAGGCCGAGGACGTTGTTGAGGTAGTTGCCGCTCTTGGTGGCCGGGTCGAGCGCGCGGCGGTCGTTGCGCAACCGCTCGATCAGGGCGAGCCGCGCCGGTGCGCCAGACATCGGCGCCAACTCGCGGACCATGATCACCCAGCACGGCGCGCCGGTGGCGCAGGCGAGGTCGATGTTGGGCGCCGAGCCAGCACCCCGGGTGACGACCACGCGGACGTAGTGGTCGCCCCGTCCGGCGGCGGCGAGCGTCGCGGCGATCCGGCGGGCGACCATCGTCTCGTCCAGGTCGAGCCGTAGGCGGATGGCGGCGGCCGAGGCGCGCAGGCGTTCCCAGTGCTCGGGCCAGCCGAACGGTTCGGAGCCGACCGTCCGCACGACCTCGTAGATCGAGTCGCCGAAGAGGAAGCCGCGGTCGAGCACGGGCACGCGCGCGTCGGCCTCGGGGGTGATGCGTCCATCGACGTTGCACAGGTTCGCCATGGCGGGACGGATGGTAAGCTCGCCGCCCTCCATGTGCGGCTTCATCTCGATCCTTGGTCCCGACGGTTCCGACGCCATCCATGACGCCCTCGCGGGACTGCTCGCGATCCAACACCGCGGCCAGGACGCCGCCGGCGCGGTGACCTTCAAGGACAAGTTCCACGCCAAGAAGGGCCTCGGCCTCGTGCGCGAGGTGTTCGAGACGAAGCACTTCAACCGCCTGCGCGGTCACCTCGCCGTCGCGCACGTGCGTTACCCGACGGTCGGCCTCGGCGACGATGGCGACGTCCAGCCGTTCTGGCTCGACTACCCGGTCGGCACGGCGATGGCGCACAACGGCAACGTCACCAACTTCCACGAGTTGAAGGGCACGTACTTCCAGCAGCGCAACATCCACCTCGCCAGCAGCTGCGACCTCGAGGTCGTGCTGTACGTGTTCGCCGACGCGCTAATGCGCCGCGCCGCCGATCCGATCACGGTCGACGACGCGCAGGTCGCCGTGAAGGAGGTCTTCGACAAAGTGAAGGGCGCCTACTCGGTGTGCGGCATCACCAGCGATGGCATGTACGCCTTCCGCGACCCGTACGGCATCAAGCCGTGCATCTTCGGCAAGAAGGTCACGCCGGAGGGCACATGGTACGCCGCCGCCAGCGAGTCGGTGGTGCTCGACGTCGCCGGCTACGAAGTGATCCGCGACCTGAAGGCCGGCGAGATGGTGTGGGTTGGCAAGGACCGCGTGCCGCAGTTCCGCCAGGTGGGGAACAAGCCGCACCGGCCGTGCATCTTCGAGTACGTCTACTTTGCCCGCCCGGACACGTTCCTCGACGGCACGTCGGTGTACGAGGCGCGCATGGAGCTCGGCCGGCGCCTGGGCCGCGCGTTCCTGCAGACCGGACTGCGGGCCGACGTCGTCATCCCGGTGCCGGAGTCGGCGCGCACCGCCGGCCAGACGATGGCCGAGGTGATCGGCGTCCCGTGCCGCGAGGGCTTCGTCAAGAACCGCTACGTCGGCCGCACGTTCATCATGCCCAACGACAAGGCGCGGCAGGCGACGATCCGCGCCAAGCTCAACCCGATCCGCGCCGAGTTCGAGGGCAAGAACGTGGTCATCCTCGACGACTCGATCGTGCGCGGCAACACGAGCCGGCAGATCGTCAAGATCGCGCGCCAGATGGGCGCCAAGAAGATCTACCTCGCGTCGTACTCGCCGAAACTCCAGTTCCCGTGCCTGTACGGCATCGACATGTCGACCAAGCGCGAGTTCATCGCGCGCGGCCGCGACGAGGCCGAGATCGCCAAGGAACTCGGCGCCGACTTCGTGCTCTACCAGTCCATCGAGCAGATGGAGGACGCGGTGCGCACGGCCGGCAACAAGGACCTGCAGTTCTGCAAGGCGTGCTTCGAGGGCAAGTACCCGACCGGCGACATCACCGAGCGCATGCTGCACGACATCGAGCAGGATCGGCTCGAGGCCAGCAAGGCCTGATCCCGACGGCCGTGCCGTCGCGCACGGCCACCGCGATGGCCGCGCTCAGCGCGCGCGCAGCTTCGGCACGCGGCCGCGCAGCCTCGGAACCAGCAGCAGCGCCTCGCGCGCGATCCTGCCGTCCATCTTCGACTTGCCGACGAAGCGGTCGACGAAGTGGATCGGTAGCTCCTTCACGCGGCAGCCGGCGCGCACCATGCGGAACGCCATCTCGATCTGGAAGGCGTAGCCCTGCGCGGCGACCGCGCCGAGGTCGAGGCGCCGCAGCGCGTCGGCGTGGAAGACGCGGAATCCGGCGGTGTTGTCGCGGATGCCGCTGCCCAGCACGCAGCGCGCATAGAGGTTGGCGCCGCGCGAGAGCAGGCGTCGCTGCCAGCCCCAGCCGATGGTGCAGCCGCCCTGCACGTACCGGCTGCCGATGACGAGTTCGGCGTCGGCCGAGCCGAATACCAGCCGCGGCAGGTCCCACGGCGCGTGACTGAAGTCGGCGTCCATCTCGCAGACGCGCTCGTAGCCGCGCTCGAACGCGAAGCGGAAGCCGGCGAGGTAGGCGGTGCCGAGGCCCTGCTTGCCGGCGCGGTGCAGCACGTGCAGGCGGCCGTCGGCGGCGGCGAGGCGGTCGGCGATCTGGCCGGTGCCGTCCGGGCTGCCGTCGTCGACCACCAGGATGTCGCAGTCGAGGTACAGCCAGATCGCGCGCACGATCGCCGCGAGGTTGTCCTTCTCGTTGTAGGTCGGGATCACGACCAGCGTGCGCCACGGCGGCACATGCGGCGCGGTCGGCGTCGGCCCATCGCCGGCAGCACAGCCGGCAGCCGCGGCGTCGCGTGCGCGCAGCGCGTCCTGACCGTTGGCGACGACGACGCGCGCGCTGTCGATGCCCGAGCGCACCAGCGCTTCGGCGGCGGCGAAGTCGATGGCGTCGACGAGCGGTTCGCGGAGCGAGCGCGGTCCCATGGGTTGCGATTGCGCGCGGCGTGCAGTTTGCAAGGCGGAAGACGGCTCGAAGTAGCGGCGGTGGCGGGGCGCTCGTGCGAAGAGCGGGATGGTACTACCGTCAGCCGTGCGTCGCGAACGCGCGACTGGCAGCGCGCCGTGCGCGCGGTCCGGCGCATGCGCACACTGGCCCAGACGCACGCGCTGCGTCGGCCAGCCGGCCACTTTTCGTGCTGGCGCGCCGGCTGGTCGGCCGCGCGTTGGTATCCTGTGACGCGCATGCGCCCGCTCCTCCTGCCCCTTCTCGCTTGCGCTGCGGCGACTGCCGTCGCGCAGGCTCCGCAGTTCGCGCCGCCGGTGCGCCTGAAAGCAGGCGACAAGTTTCTCGGCGAAGGCCGCCTCTACCCGTCGCCGGTCCTGCACGACCTCGATGGCGAAGGCCGCGTCGACGTCGTCGTCGGTGACCTGATCGGCGTGCTCACCGTCGCGCCGCGCGCGAACGCTGCTGCGGGCACGCCGGCCTACGGCTCCGAGACCAAGGTGCTCGCCGCCGACGGCCAGCCGCTCGACTTCGACAACTGGTGATGCATCGGCATGAGTCCACAGTTCGTGGACTTCGACGCGGATGGCCAGCTCGACATCGTCGCCGGCATCTTCGACGGCTCGCCGCACGTCAGCCGCGGCAGCAAGCAAGGTTGGCAGAAGCCGGAGCAGATCCTCGGCCGCGACGGCGCGCGGATCGTTCTCAACGCCTTCTGGAACTTCGACACCAAGAAGTGGGACAGCACGCACGCGTACGACGCGCCCGGCCATGAAGGCGAAGCGCACGCCACCTCGACGCTCGCGTTCGACGTGGACGGCGACGGCGACCTCGACCTGCTGCTCGGCGACCACGAGAGCGGCCGCGTGTTCTGGCGGCGCAACGACGGCGCGCCGGGCAAGCCGGCGTTCGACCTCGTCAACCAGCCGGTCACCGCGGCGGGCGCGCGGATCGACGTGCCCGGCACGGTCGCGACCATGCGGCTCGTCGACTGGAACGGCGACGGCAAGCAGGACCTCGCGTGCGGCAGCATGGGCGGCTCGTTCGGCGACGGCGAGGGCGGCGGCGTGTGGGTGTGGCCCAACGTCGGCGACGGCAAGGCCGCCGCGTGGGGCGCGCCGATCGAGCTGATCGCGCGCAGCCAGCAGGACCACGTCGGCGACGCGCCAGCGCGTCCCGACGCCGGCCTGTACATGGACTTCGGCGACGTCGATGGCGACGGCGACCTCGACCTGCTGGTCGGCGCCTACTCGCACTGGCGCGCGAGCCCGAAGCCGCTCGACGCCGCACAGCAGGAGCGCGTCGCGGCGCTGCAGGCGGCGCTGAAGGACTGCGATGCGCGCTTCCAGCAGGTGCTCAAGGAGGTCAACGACGGCCTCGGCGACGCCGCCGGCGAGGCGCGCAGCAAGCTCTACACCGAGCGCTACAAGGCGCGGCAGTCGGACTTCCAAGCGATCGGCAAGGACCGCAGCGCCGCCCAGAAGGAACTCGACACGCTGGTGCCGCCGCGCCAGCGCAAGTCGTTCGTCTGGCTGTACGAGAACCTCGCCGCCAAGAAGAACGCCGCGCCGGCCAAGTAGCCGCGCGGGTCGTTCACGGCGTGCCCTCTGCCGCGGGTGGAAAAGCGTTTCCCCCGCGGCAATGCTGGTCGCCCCGTGACCAAGCCCTTCGACCCCAAGGCGGGTAAGAACCGCCTTCTCCAGCTCGTCCGCGAACGCGCCTACAAGGACGGCATCGACATCGTGCTCGCGTCCGGCAAGCGCTCGACGTTCTACATCAATGGCAAGAAGGTCAGCCTGCACCCCGAGGGGCTGTGGCTGATCGCCAAGCTGCTGCTGGAGAAGCTCAAGGGCTACCCGGGCATCACCGCCGTCGGCGGCCTGACCATCGGCGCCGATCCGCTCGCCAGCGCGGTCGCGGCGCTGAGCTTCGAGACCGGCCAGAACCTCAAGGCCTTCCTCGTGCGCAAGGAAGCCAAGGGCCACGGCACCGCCAGCCTGATCGAGGGCGACCTCGACAAGGGCGAGAGGGTCGCGATCCTCGAGGACACGGTGACCACCGGCGGCTCGGCGAAGAAAGCGATCGCCGCCGTGCTCGCGGCCGGCGCCGTGCCGGTCGTCGTCATGGCGATCGCCGACCGCGAGGACCCGGACGCCGACGCCTTCCGCAAGGAGTGGAAGACCGACTGCCTGCTGACGCTCAGCGAGATCCGCGGGAGCTGACGCGATGACGCCGCGCCCCGTCGCGATCGTGCCGGCGGCCGGACGCGGCGTGCGCATGGGCGCTGACAAGGCGCTGCTCGAGCTCGCCGGCGCGACCGCGATCGAACGCGTCGTGCAGAGTTGCCGCGACGCGGGCGTCGCCGACGTGCTGGTCGTGCGGCGCGAGGGCGCCGAGCCGCTGCCCGAAGGTCTTGGCGCGCAGGTCGTGCGTGTGCCCGCCGGCGGTGAGATGGCCGACAGCCTGCGCGCGGCCGAGCGCGCGCTGCCGGCCGACGCGGGCGTGGTGGTCGTGTTTCCCGTCGACCACGCGCTCGTCGCCGCCGACACCGTGCTCGCCGGTGTCGCCGCCGTGCTGCAGGGCGCTGGCGTGGCGCTGCCGCTGTTCCGCGGCAAGCCGGGCCACCCGGTCGCATTTTCGCGCGCGGTGTTCGCCGAGATCCAGAATGCGGGCGCCGTGCTGCGCGACCTCGTGCGCCGCGAGCCGGCGCGCGTGCGCGCGTTGCCGAGCGCCAATCCGTGGGTGCTCGCCGATCTCGATCGGCCCGAGGACCACCGCGCCGCCGTCTGCGCGCTGCACGCCGGCCCGCTGCCGACCGTGGCGCAGATGTTCGCGCACCGCAGCCGCCGCGCCTACGCGCCGACACCGGTGCCCAAGGCGCAGCTCGAACGGCTCGTCGACGCCGCGCGTCACGCCTCGACGTCGAGCTGGCTCCAGGCCTACAGCGTCGTGCTGGTGCAGGACGCCGAACAGAAGGGCGCGTGCGCGCGCCTGTGCAGCGGCCAGTCGCACATCGTGCAGGCGCCGGTGTTCGCCGCCGTTTGCGCCGACCTGCGCAAGCTCGCCGCCGCGTGCGGCCGGCACGGCGCGACGCTGCAGACGCAGAGCCTGGAGCTGTTCCTGCAGGCGGTCGTCGACGCAGCGCTGCTCGGCCAGAACCTGCAGCTCGCCGCCGAAGCCGAGGGCCTCGGCGCGTGCATGATCGGCGCGGCGCGCAACCATCCGATCGAGCTGGCGCAGCTGCTCGATCTGCCGCCGGGATGCTTCGCGCTGTTTGGCATGACGATCGGCGTGCCGACCGACGATCCGGTGCCGCGCGGCCGCATGCCGCTGCCGGGTGTGCTGCATTGGGAGCGTTATGACCACGCCGCCGTCGATCCGGCGCTGGACGGCACCGACGCGGTGATCCGCGCGTGGGCCGCGCGCACCAACGCCGAGCGCGGTGGTTACGGCGGCAAGCCCGTCAATCTCGACAAGGGCTGGACCGAGCGCATCGCCGCGGCGTGGGGCGAAGGCAGCAGCTACCTCGCCGCGCGCCAGACGCTGGCCGACGAACTGCAGCGGTTGGGTTTCGGGCTCGGCTGATCCACCGGTTCTCGGTCGCCCCACGACGCGAACCCCCCCCAGGACGTGTTGGGGGACGGGTAGTGGCGCGTGGCGCACTGAGCCCGCCCGCTCGTCGCTCATGAGGCGCACGCGGCCCCGAGATCGGACGCCTCGACACCGGCGTGTCGCTGCGCCGCGAGCGGCGGGCGATCACCGGCGACCTGCGCCGGCCGCCGCCTGCCGCGACTTCCCGCGGCTCTTGCGCCCGCTCAGCGGTGCACGCCCGGCGCTTCCATTCCGGTCTTCTCGACCCACTCGACGTAGCTGCCGGGATAGGCCTTGGCGGCCTTGCCGGCGGCGCACTCGCTGACGTCGAGCACGCGATTGGCGAGGCCGCGCAGGAAGCCGCGGTCGTGCGAGACGAACAGCATCGTGCCGTCGAAGTCCGCCAACGTCTGGACCAGCATCTCCTTGGTCGTCAGGTCGAGGTGGTTGGTCGGCTCGTCGAGCACCAGGAAGTTGGGCGGATCGAACAGCATCAGCGCCAGCACGAGGCGCGACTTCTCGCCACCCGACAGGAACTTGATCAGCTTGTCCTGCTCGTCGCCGGAGAACTGGAACGCGCCGAGCAGGTTGCGCTTCGCCCCCGTCGACTCGAGCGGGAAGTTGCGGTCGACCATCTCGAAGACGGTCAGCTCGGGGTCGAGCAGGTCGAGCGCCTGCTGCGCGAAGTAGCCCATCTTGACGCTGCCGAGCTTCATCATGCCGCCATCGGCCTGCAGGTGGCCGGCGATCATCTTGAGAAGCGTCGTCTTGCCGCTGCCGTTCTGGCCCATCACGCACCAGCGCTCGCCGCGCTTGATCTCGAAATCGAGCGATTGGTAGATCGCGCGCGCCCCGTAGGCCTTCCTCACGCCTTGGATCTTGACCACGTCGTCGCCCGAGCGCGGCGGCCGCTTGCACGCGAACGGCACCACCTCGCGCTTCTTGGGCAGCTCGATCTTGTCGATCTTCTCGATCTTCTTCGCCTTGCTCTGCGCTTGCGCCGCCTTGGCGACGTGCGTGCCGAAGCGGTCGATGAAGCGCTGCATCTTGGCGATCATCGCCTGCTGGCGCTCGAACTGCGCCTCGAGCTGGGCCGCGCGGACCTTCTGCTCGCGCTCCATGAAGTCGTAGTCGCCCGTGTAGGAGACGAACTGGCCGTTGTCGACGTCGATGATCCGGCCGACGACGCGGTTCATGAAGTCGCGGTCGTGGCAGGTCATCAGCACCGACGCCTTCGTCTGCTGCAGGAACTGCTCGAGCCACAGGATCGACTCGATGTCGAGGTGGTTGGTCGGTTCGTCGAGCAGCAGCACGTCGTTGGCGCCGAGCAGCACCTTGGCCATGCCGACGCGCATCTTCCAACCGCCCGACAGCGCGCCGACGTCGCCGGCGATCTGCTCGTCGCAGAAGCCGAGCCCGTGCAGCACCTCCTTGGCCTTGGCCTCCAGCTCATAGCCGCCGAGGTCCTGGAACTTGGCCTGCACCTCGCCGTAACGCGCGAGGATGCGGTCCATGTCGTCGGCCTTGTCCGGGTCGGCCATGTGGGCATTGAGCGTCTCCAGCTCGGCGTGCAGCGCGCCGACCTCGCCGCTGCCGGCGATCGCTTCGTCGAGGACGTTGCGGCCCTTCATTTCGCCCATGTCCTGGCGGAAGTAGCCGATCGAGACGCGTCGCGGCAGGGCGACCTCGCCGTCGTCGGGTTTCTCGTCGCCGACGATCAGGCGGAACACCGTCGACTTGCCGGCGCCGTTGGGGCCGGTCAGACCGACCTTCTCGCCGGGGTTGAGTTGCAGCGAGGCGTCGACGAACAGGATCTGGTTGCCGTGCCGCTTGTTGATGCCGGTGAGCGTGATCATCGGGGGGAAGCAGGATAGCGAGCGCGCGCCGTCTTGCCGAATCCCCCCTGGCCCGTCTCAGCGGACCGTCACGTCGCCGTTGTGCGTCGCGCGCGAGCGCGTCGAAGACGCCGGGCTTGCGCGCGAGGCGTTCGGGGAAGCAGCAGGCCGCGGCGTCGAGCGGGAACAGCAGCGGCCGACAGGTCGTGAGACGCATGGCGGCGGATTGCGTCGCGCAGGGAGGCTGCTTCGCGGCCGCCCGACGCAATGGAACGAATCCCCGGGAAGAGCCGGCGCGGCCACGAACCCTCGATGGCGTTGGACATCCGTCGGCAGTTGCGGCGAACGGTGGGGGGGTGATGGCCGCGCGCGCTGAAGCGCACTACGTTTTTGTCGGCAGCCGTGGCGTTCGTGCGTACGGTTGTTGATCCGCTATGGCCCCCAAGTCCCTCTTTCTGCTAGCGCTGTCCCCGCTCGCCGGTTGCGCCAGCGCCGTCTACCGTTTCGACGCTGGACCGATCTTGGCGCGCGCTAACGGCGACGTCGCCGTGGCGGGCACCGCCTCCCCCTTCAATTCCGCCGCGAAGAACGATGTCGCCGCCGATCTCGACCTTGGCGACACGTCCATGTCGGCCTTCGGCCGACTACAGGCCGACACCGCCGAGAACCGGTTCCGTGCCCAGAGCTTCGCGCTAGACGAGGGCGGCCAGGGCACGCTGGCCCAACCCTATGGCGACATCGCCGCCGGCGTCCAGGTCGACACCGCGCTCAGGGTAAGCACGCTCGCTGCCAATTGGAGCCACGCCATCGTGCACACCGAGAACCTGCGCCTCGGCGTCGGCGCGCAGGTGGGTTACTACCGCTGCGACTTCACGGTGCGCGCTGCGGCCAGTCGTGAGGAAACGATCGCCAAGTCGCTCGTGCCGATGCCGTTCGTCGAGGGCGAACTGTTCTTCGGCGACGTCGCGCTCGGCGCCAGCTTCGCCGGTATGTACGCCGACGCCGGCGACGCGCGCGGCCGCTTCTTCGACGCCGAGGTCTTCGCGCGCTGGACGGTCACCAGCGAGTTCCAGGTGTTTGGCGGCTACCGCTACATCCTGCTCGATGCCGGAGGCACGGCGACGAACCGCGAGTTCGACGCCGACGTGACCATCGACGGCCTCTATATCGGCGTCGGCGTGTGCTTTTGATCTGAGCCGCGCGCTACCTGCCGGCGCGCCGCCGTGTCAACGCCGCCGCTGCGGCTTCGGCGAGGCGCTCGTCCCACTCGGCCACTGCTCGCGCCGGCCCGACAGCTTCGACGTCGGCGACGGTGAGCTGAACGGCCACGTCCGGCGCGACGCCCTCGCGCTGCAAGCCGACGCCGGTGCGGTCGACGACGCGCGTGCTGCCAAAGCGCAGCACTGAGCCGTCCGGTGTGTCGGAGCTGCGCACCACGGCCTCGGCGCCGGCCGTGCGCTCGCCGATGACGATCGCGCCGCAGTGGCGTTGTAGCACGCGCGCGGCGTGCTCGGCGGAGCTTCCGGTCAGCGCGCTGGTCAGTACGACGAGCGGCGCGAGCAGCGTCGGTGGCTGCGGCCGCCACTCGTCGACGACGAACAGCTCGACGTCGAACAGGCCGAACCACGTCGCCACTGGATCCTTCGGCACGAACACGAAGTCGATCGGCGACGGCAGGAATCGTTCGACCAGCCGCTGCGCCAGCAGGATCTGGCCGCCCTGATTGCGCCGCAGGTCGAGCACGACGCCGCGTTGCGCCTCAGGCTGCGCTAGCGCCATCTCCGCTGCGTCGACCTCACCCTTATCGACAAACGTGCACAGTTCGATCCACGCGGCGTCATCGACCTTCGCGGCGCGGGCGCCGCGCGCCTTGGGATCGAGGTGCGCGAACAGCGGCGCCGGGCGCGCAGCGGCTGCCGCGGGCCGGCGCATGGCGTGGCGCGTGACGGTGCCGTCGCGCCACCGCAGCTGCAGCTCGATCGGCGAGCCGGCGGGCCCGAGCAGCAGGTTGCCGACCAGCGACAGCACCACGGGGAAGCCATTGACGCGCCAGATCTCCGGGCAGGCGGAGCCGACCGGCACGCCGCCGGGCGCGAGCGGCGCCTGCCCCTCCGGCCAGCCGACGACGTGCAGCCGGCCTTCGATCGGCATCACGGCGAAGCCCTTTGCGTCGAGCAACGACGTCGCGGCGCCGCCTGGCGGCGCGAAGCGGTCCCGCGCCGCTTCGTACGAGACGTGCAGGTCGCCGAGTTCGCTCAGCATGCCGGCGATCAAGTGCTGGAACTCGTGCGGCTCGCGCGCGAACGGCACCGCCGCGCGGTAGCGCGTGCGCAGCTCGTCCCAATCGACCTGCTGTTGCCCGAACATCGGGTACTCGTTGGCGAGCTCCTGCCAGACGAAGTCGAACGTGTCGATCCGCGCGCTTTCCGCGGTCGTCAGCGGCAGCAGCGCCGCGCACGCCGTGGCCGTCAGCAGGAACGCGAGCGGAGCGAGGCGACGGGGGATCACATGTTCACGTTCCGCGGGCGCGGCCGCGCGGTCAACCCGGACCTTCACGCCCCTCCGGCGCGCGCTGCGATCGCGCTCAGGGCGCGACGAGCGCGGCGCGGGCCAGCGCCGCAGCGCCATTGCGCGAGCGGCACGACGCCAGGAAGCGCGCGGCGGCGTCGCTCGGCGCGCCGAGCGTCGCCAGCGACACCGTCTCGCCGAAGCGGTACGCGCCGACGCGGAAGGCGTCGATGGTCGCTGGACTCCAGTCGATCGCCAGCGGCTTGACCGTCGCGGGCAGTGCGCCGCGGCCGACGCGCACCACGCCGAGCGCGTTGGGCTGCGCGAGCGCCTTCACCAGCTCCGTCTCCGCCAGCGCGACACAGCGCGCGGCGAACGGATCGCCCGGGATCATCGTCTCCGCGGCGCGCTCGGCGAGGCCGCGCTCGGATGGCACGAAGACGGTGATCGGGCCAGCGCCGCCGCCGATCTGGCTCCAGTCGGTCAGCTCGCCGGTCAGGATCTTTCGCATCTGCGACTTCGCCAGCGATTGCAGAGGCGCATGCGCCGAGCAGGCGATGGCGAACAGTTCGACTGCGACCGGCGTCTCGTGCATGCCGGCCTTGAGCTCGTGCGCCGCCAGCGGACCCGCGACCAGCGCGAACGCGGCGCGGCCGCGCTGCACGTCCAACACGGCGTCGCGATCGCTGACGGTTGCGCGATCGTCAGCTTGTGCGCCGCACCAGCCCGCGAACGCGGTGATCGTCTCGTCGTCAAAGGCGTGCAGCGCGCCGTCGCCAACGACGAACGTCGCGCCGGACGGCGCTGGCTCGAGCCGCACTTCGCCGAGCATCGTCGTCGTCGCGCGCGGCAGGGCCAGCGCTTCGACGACAGGCAGGTCGCCGCCAATCGGCGCCATGTCCTCGATGGTCACCGACGGAGTCGCGGCGCCGCGCTCGAGCGAGCGCGCGATGGCGTTGGGGTCGGGGCAAGACGCGCCCTGCGCGCCCGTGGCGACCCCCAATGCGACCAGACCGCATGCTGCGGCCAACGTGTTGACTGCTGCCATCCGTTACTCCGGCCTCGCAATATCGAACTCCGCCGCGGCGCCCGCCTCGCGGCCCGGCGGGGGTTTCCAGCCTCGGGCCGATGCGATGGGGGAAACGCCTGCAGGACATTCTTTTAGGTTGCCTCAAGTCGGCCGCCGGAGGCCCGGGAACCGGAATAGAACACATCTGAGCCAATATGGCCCGGTTGACGGGACAAGTTTGGCCGATACAGATGTTCGCCCGGTGCACGTCCTCCTCCCCGAACTCGACCGCGAAGCCAGGGCGCCGCTCGCTGCGCAGATCGCCGGCTTCTACGTGCGTGCGATCGACGAAGGCCGCATGCGCGTCGGCGACCGGCTGCCGCCGATTCGGACCATCGCCAGCGCCTGCGACGTGACGCGCGCGACGGTGCAGGACGCCTACAAGCAGCTCGCCGACCAGGGCCTCGTCGAGGGCGCCGTCGGCCGCGGCACCACGGTGCTGCCGCAGAAGCACGCCGCCGGCGCTGGCCCGGTCGCCAGCGCCCGGACGCTCAGCCCCTACGCCGAGGCCGCTCTGCGCCGCAGCCAGGACATGGTTGGCGCGCCGCCGCTGCCGCCGGGCACGCCGCTGGTCGCCAACTTCGCCGAGCTCGCGCCCGACGCCGAGCGCTTCCCGGTCGACGCCTGGCGCGGCGCGATGGACGCCGTGCTGCAGCAGCGCGGCGCCGAACTGCTGGGCTACGGCTACGCGCACAACGGCCTGCCGGAGCTGCGCGCGATGCTCGCCGAGCGCTCGCGCGAGATCGACCCGACGCTGACCGGCGACGACGTGCTGGTGACGGCCGGCGCGCAGCAGGCGCTCGACCTCGTGCTGCGCACGTTCTGCGCCGGCGGCGACACGGTGGTGGTGGCAGCGCCGTGTTACCACCAGATGCATGGCCTGCTGCGAGCGCACGGACTCAATGTCGTGCCGGTGCCGTTCACCGCGCAGGGCCTCGACCTCGCGCAGCTCGAACGCGCGCTGGTGCGCCGGCAGGCGCGGCTCGTCTACCTGACGCCGACGTTCCACAACCCGACCGGGCGCACGCTCGACCTCGCGCAGCGCCGCGCGCTGCTGGAGATCGTCGGCCGCACCGGCACGCCGATCGTCGAGGACGAGTACCAGACGTCGCTGCGCACGCGCGGCGAGCCGCTGCCGACGCTGCGCTCGCTCGATCCGCGCGGGCTGACCGTCACGGTGTCGACCGTCAGCAAGGACCTGTTCCCCGGCCTGCGCATCGGCTGGATCGCCGGCAGCCAGGACCTGCTGCGGCCGATGGCGGCGGTGAAGCGCTTCATGGACCTCGAGACGAGCCCGCTGCTACAGGCCGCGCTCGTCGAGTTCGTCCGCAACGGCCACTTCGACCGCTACCTGACCGCGCTGCGCGGCGAGCTGCGCCTGCGCCACGCCGCGCTGCAGGACGCCTGCCGCGCGCAACTGCCCGCCGGCTGCTCGGTGACCGATCCCGACGGCGGCTTCGTCGCGTGGCTGGAACTGCCTGAGCCCGGCCACGGCGAGCGCCTCGCCGACCTCGCCGCCGACCGCGGCGTGCGCGTCGTGCCCGGCCGCCTGTTCGACCTCCACGGCCTGCCATCGCGCGGCGTCCGCTTGTCGCTGACGCGCGCCGACCGGCAGCAGATCCACAACGGCGTCGCGGTGCTCGCGGCGCAGTGCCGCGCGCTGCTGGCCGCCCCCGTGCCCGGCCGCGCCTTCGTCTGACCTTCATTCCCGTCCGAACCCCCGCAACGAATCCAATGGCCACGCTGCATCCCATCCCGCACGTCCCCGGCTTCACCGCCGAAGAACTCGACAGCAAGATCGGCTTCTGCGAGCAGCTCAAGGGCGGCGTCATCATGGACGTCATCGACCCGACGCAGGCGCGCATCGCCGAGGACGCCGGCGCCTGCGCCGTGATGGCGCTCGAGCGCGTGCCGGCGGACATCCGCAAGCACGGCGGCGTCGCGCGCGCGAGCGACCCCGACATGATCTCGGGCATCCAGAAGGCCGTCAGCATCCCGGTGATGGCCAAGGTGCGCATCGGCCACTTCGTCGAGGCGCAGATGCTGGAGTCGATGGAAGTCGACTGCATCGACGAGAGCGAGGTGCTGACGCCGGCCGACGAGGAGTTCCAGATCGACAAGCGCGGCTTCCGCACGCCGTTCGTCTGCGGCTGCCGCGACCTCGGCGAGGCCCTGCGCCGCATCCACGAGGGCGCAGCGATGATCCGCACCAAGGGCGAAGCCGGCACCGGCAACGTCGTCGAGGCCGTGCGCCACATGCGCGCGCTGATGACGGGCATCCGCTCGCTGCAGGGCCTCGAGCGCACGCTGCTCGAGCGCAAGGCCGTCGAGCTGCGCGTGCCGTACGAGCTGGTCGCGTGGGTCGCCGAGCACCAGAAGCTGCCGGTGCCCAACTTCTCGGCCGGCGGCGTCGCCACGCCGGCGGACGCGGCGCTGATGATGCAGCTCGGCGCCGAGGCGGTGTTCGTCGGCTCGGGCATCTTCAAGAGCGGCGATCCGGTCAAGCGCGCCAAGGCGATCGTGCGCGCGACGACGCACTTCAACGACCCGAAGGCGCTGGTCGAGGTCTCGCGCGGCCTCGGCGAGCCGATGGTCGGCATCGACATCCACCAGATGGCGCCGCAGGAGCGCCTCGCCGGCCGTGGTGTCTGAGCCGAGCGCGCCGCTCGTCGGCGTGCTCGCGCTGCAAGGCGACTTCGCCGACCACGAAGCGGCGCTGCAGGCAGCGGGCCTGCGCACCCGTCAGGTGCGCACGGCGGCCGACCTGCGCGGGCTGCACGGCCTCGTGCTGCCGGGCGGCGAGAGCACGACGATGCTCAAGCTGCTCGACGTCGACGGCCTGTGGGGCCCGCTCGGCTATGCGCTGCGCAGCGGCGTGCCGGTGTTTGCGACGTGCGCGGGCATGATCCTGCTCGCCGAGACGGTCGAGAACCCGAGCCAGCGCAGCTATGGCCTGCTGCCGATCACCGTGGTGCGCAACGGCTATGGCCGGCAGTACCACTCCGGCACCTTCCCGCTGCGCAGCGACGTCTTGCCGGCGGGCACGACTGGCACGTTCATCCGCGCGCCACGCGTCGCGGCGGTGGGGGAAGGGTGTGAGGTGCTGGCGTGGCGCGACGGCGATCCGGCGCTGGTGCAGAAGGGCGTGATCCTCGCGGCGGGGTTCCATCCGGAGTTGCAGCACGGCGTGCATCCGGTGGTGGCGCGGTTTGCGGGGATGGTGCGGGAGCGCGCGGGGGTGGTGGTGGGGTGAGTGGGGGTGTGGTAGCGGCCTCTTGCGCGGCGTTGCGTCGCGCCCGGGTGGTCAGCGCAGCCGCGGCTGCTCACCGCCCGCCGAGTTCCCGCTGCACCGCGTCGGCGGCGCGCACCACCGGCCGGGCATCCGCGGCGGCCACCGCAGCGGCGAGGAGGCGCATGCTACCGGTCGCGCTCGCTCACGTTGTCCGCTCACCGCGGCCGGACTGCGGTTCAACGCGCTGGAGCGGCAGCATAGGCGGCCCGGATGCCGGCTGTGCGGAGGGAGAACTCCTGCTCGAAGCAGTGCTGCAGGGCGTAGGCGCGGGCGCGGTTCGACCACTCGATGAGCCGCTGCGGCTCGCGCAGCAGGGCCGCAATCGCCGCCGCCAGGGCCGCCTGGTCGTGCACTGGCACCTGGTTACCGGCCGCCGACTCAGCGGCCATGCGACGCCACATACGATTGCCGTACCCGAGCACAGGAAGCCCCGCGCCCATGGCCTCGAGATACGAGCAGGACGGATCACTCTGCACGTGGCAGGCAACAAACAGATCGCAGGTCCGGGCGATGGCGACCAGTTCGGGGAACGGCACCGCGTCCCGCACCTGCACCCGGTCGGCGACCCCTGCGGCAGCGACCGCCGCGCGCATCGCCTCACCCTGGGCGCCCTGGCCGTGGCACAGGAAGTCCGCCGACACGCCGTCGCGCACGCAGTGGATCGCCACCTGGACGAAGTCGAGGGCGCCCTTCATTGCCTCGTAGCGGCCCGAGTAGAGCACCCGCGCGCGGCGCCCCGGCAGCGAGCGCAACCGTTCCTGCAGAGGAGTCGCCTCGATCACCATGTCGCGCCGCATGCGCGAGTCGAGGTAGAGCATGCACTGGGCGTTCCAGCGCCGCGCCGCGTCGTAGATCGGGAAACCGTTGCAGTGGATCGCCGCCGCCCGCCGCATCTGCGGAATTTGACGGCGCACGTAGTCGGCGACACAGCGCACGGTTCGCGCCAACCGGCGCAACGGATCGCCGACGCCAAGTCGGGTCACGGTCACCTGGGTGCCGAGGTCATACTCGAGCGCCATCACGTAGGGCACTCCGTGGCGCTGCGCCGCGGCGAACCCACCGCCGATGTAGCTGCCAGTGACGAGGCGGCTCTTGGCCACCAGCTCCGCGAGCTGAGCGCGGCCCGCTGCCGAGTAACCGCCGCGTTCCTCGGTATCGAGCGCAACCAGGCGGAACGGCAGGCTCGCGGCCGGCACCTGCAATACGTCGATCGCCGCGGCGCCGCGCCGCAGCGGATGCGTGCTGGTCACTGGTACGCCGACCGCAGGCACGAACGTCGCCATGCCGTCGAGGAACTTGCGATCGATCTCGACCAGGTCGCCCAGCGCGCGTACCGGGTTGTCGTGAATGATGGTCAGCATTCGCGTCAGCGTTCGAAACGGCGCTTGCAGCGCAGCAGCGGCTGTTCGAACAGGAAGAACCGCGGCGACGCCAGCAGAATCGTCAGCATCGCGTCGCAGGCGAAGAACAGCAGCGCCGCACCGATGGGCCGCTGCGTGGCCGGCAGGCCGAACGGTGCACAGAGGCCGGCATGGCGCCGCACGAGCGCGGCTCGCGGCGTGGTATACTCTCGCCCATGGCCTACATTCGCCAACTGTCCGATGACGAGGCCGAGGGCGACGCCGCGCGCGAACTCGACGCGTCGAGGAAGCGCGCCGGCCGCGTCTGGAACATCGTGCGCATCATGACGCCGAACCCGGCCGTGCTGCGCGCGTCGATGCAGCTCTACCGCGCCGTCATGTATGGCGAGTCGCCGCTGAGCCGGCGGCAGCGCGAATTTCTCGCCGTCGTCGTCAGCCACGAGAACGGCTGCGTCTATTGACGGCGCAGCCACGCCCACGACCTCCGTGCCGAGGTCGACCATCTGCAAGGCGATAGCGAGCGCGATGCCTGGGTCGAGGCGGCCGCGCGCGACTGGCGCACCGCACCGTTGCCCGAGGTCGATCGCGCGCTGTGCGCCTTCGCCGACAAGCTGACCCACGAGCCGGCGTCGATGAGCCAGATCGACGTCGACGGGCTGCGGGCGGTCGGCCTCGACGACACGGCGATCCACGACGCGGCCCAGGTCGTCGGTTACTTCAACTACATCAACCGCATCGCCGACGCGCTCGGCGTCGAGCCGGAGACGTTCGTGCGGGCGTGGGGCGAAGGCGGGTGACGGTACTTCGCGCGATGGCCGTGGTTGCTTTGATTGCCGTGGCGGGGTTCTGCGGATTCGGCTTCCTGGCGACGTTTGAGCCGCTCGATCCTGTCACTCAAGTCGTTTGGCGAGCGATCTATGGCTTGGTGGGATTGAGCAGCTTGGCGAGCGTCATTTGGTTGGCGCTGCCGGCGAACGGCGCGGCCAGGCGTCGTTGAGCGCCGCGCGCTGCGGCAGCTCGTACATGCGCGACGGCGCAGCGCCTCCCGCCGCCTCGGCCTTTCGTTGTCAGCGCCCAGCGTTCGCGCCAGCGCTGGCCCTCTGTCCACGCCGCGCCACCGAGTCCCGCTCGCCGCCGCGATGGCGTTCCTCTCCCCCTTCGCTCCGAGACGCGCGCCCTCGCGCCGCCCCCTTCATCCCACGCGTGCCGTCGCCAGCGCGCCCAACGCCGTCGCCAGATACCGGTACTGCGCCTCCGAGTGGTACGCCTGCGGCGACACCCGCAGCGCCCGCACCGCCGGTTGCGTCCACCGCATCACCGGCACCTCGATCCGCCAGTCCTCGTACAGGCGCACCTGCAGCGGATCCAAGCCGAGCGGCGGCACGACCGGCGCGGCGCTCGCCGGCAGCGCTACCGACGCCAGTCCGGCGATCATCGACTCGGGCGCCGCCGGCGCGCTGCCGACCGCCGCGCACAGCAGCGCGCGCGCGCGCAGCGCCATCGCGCGATTGTGCTGCATCAGCGCCGGCACGCCGCCCGGCAGCAGCCCGCCCAGGAACTCGAGCGCTGTCGGCACGCACAAGAACGGCGTGAAGTCGTCAGTGCCAGCGAAGTCGAACTCCAGCCGAAACCGCGATCGATCGGTGCGCGCGCTGTTGGCGCCGTGGCTGATCGCCAGCGGCCGGATGTCCGCTTGCCGATCGCGCCGCACGTAGAGCAGCGCCGAGCCCTTGGGCGTGCACAGCCACTTGTGCAGGTTGCCGGCGTAGTACGCAGCGCCCAGCGCTCGCAGGTCGAGCGGTAGCATGCCGGGCGCATGCGCGCCGTCGACCAGCGTCTCGACGCCGCGCGCGCGCAGCGCCGCGACGATCGGTGCGATCGGCAACACAAGGCCGGTGGAGCTGGTGACGTGGTCGATGAGCAGCAGCTTGGTCTTCGCCGTCACCTTGGCGAGCACGGCGTCAATTGTTTGCAGCTCGGACTGCAGCGGGAACGGGATCGACGCGACGACGACCTTGGCGCCGCTGCGCGCGGCGACGAAGTCGAGCGCGTTGCGGCAGGCGTTGTACTCGTGGTCGGTGGTCAGCAGCTCGTCGCCGGGCGCGAATGCCAGCGACCGCAGCACGGTGTTCACGCCGGTCGTCGCGTTCGCCACGAACGCAAGATCGTCCGGATCGCTGCCGACGAACGCCGCCAGCGCCGCGCGCGCGACGTCGAGCCGGCCATCCAGCTCGCGATGCATGAAGCGGACCGGCTCGCGCTCCATCTCGGCGCGCAGTTCCCGCTGCCGCTGTAGCACGACGCGCGGGCAGGCGCCGAAGCTGCCGTGGTTGAGGAACACGACCGTCGGGTCGAGGTCCCAGTGGCGCGCGTGTTCGGACGGCGTCGGCAGCGACGGCAGCGGCATGGCGCGACGATAGCGGACGCGCGCGGCAGCGTCAGCGCGCGCGGCGCGCGCCGCCTTCCCGCCGCGCGAACGCTGGCGCCGTCACCGGCCCCGTCGCCGTGTGGCCGCGCGCCCGCAGCGCCTCGCGCAGCAGCCGCTCGCCGGCCGCGGCTGATTGGGTTGCGGGCGCCGCCCGCATTGTGGTACAGCGTCGGCATGCGCCTCTCGTCTCCGCCGCTGTTCTGGTCGTTGGTCGCCAGTGCGCTTCTGCTGGCGCCAGTGCGCCTGCAGAGCCCGCCTGCAAACCGTGATCAGGTGGCTCGACCCACCCCCGGCGTCATGCTGCCGGGCAACCCCAAACTGGCGCTGGTGAAGGTTGCCGAGGGCTTTAACGATCCGACCAACGTCGCTGCGGCCAACGACGGGACTGGCCGCATCTTCGTCGTCGAGCGCGTGGGGCGCGTCAGGGTCGTGGACAAGAACGGCGCCGTCAGCCCGGAGCCGTTCCTCGACTTGACCAAGATCAACCCGCTGGGAACGGATGTGCAGACGGGGTTCGTCGAACAGGGTCTGTACTCGTTGGCCTTCCACCCGCAGTTTCGACGGAACGGGTACTTCTACGTTCACTATGCGTCGCTGCCGTTCAACGGGGACGGCCTGATCGTTCGGTTCCAAGTTGACCCCAAGAGCCCGAATGTGATGACCGCCGAGCGCACCAATCAGACCGCCAAGGTGCTGATGCGCATCGAGCAGCCGTACTACAACCACAATGGTGGTCAGATCGAGTTCGGACCGGATGGCTATCTGTACATCGGGTCCGGGGACGGTGGTTGGGAAGGCGATCCCTTCGAGTCCGGCCAAGACCTCAGCCTGCTGCTCGGCAAGATGTTGCGCATCGATGTCAACACCGAGAAAAACGACCGGGTTCCCTACCACATTCCGCCGACCAACCCGTTCGCCCACGCCGCCGACGAGCGGCTGATGCAGTTGTTCGGCATCAGCGAGTTCGACTTCGCCCAGATCAAGACGCGAGCTCGGCCGGAGATCTGGCAATACGGCCTGCGCAACCCCTATGAGTTCTCGTTCGACGGCAAGACCGGCGCGCTGTTCATCGCCGACGTCGGCCAGAACCACTGGGAGGAGGTCCACTGGTCACCGGCCGGCAGCAAGGGCGGCGAGAACTTCGGCTGGAACAAGATGGAGGCGTCGAACCTTCACCCGGTGACCGGCGCTACCGACGCAGGCTCAACGTTTGGTGCGTTGCCAGTCGCTGAGTATCCGCACGAGGTGCCCTATCCGGGGGCGGCGCCGTTGAAGGAAGGCCACGGCTGCTCCGTGCAAGGCCTCGGCGTAGCGAATTATGGCGGGATGAACGGCGTGTATCTGGTGGGGGATTGGTGCTCGGGGCGTCTGTTCGGTGTGGGCTGGGATGGTGCGAAGTGGGTCATCCACGAGTTGCTGCACACCAACCTGCAATTCACCGCCGGTGGCGTCGGTGAGGATGGCTATGTGTACGCCGTGAATTGCAGTTGCTTCTACACCGCGGACCGCGGCGCCACCGGCAATCCGCCGGGAGCGCTGTGGCGCATCGTGCCGGCGGCGGAGGTGAAACCCGGTCAGGAGACGGCGCTCACCAAGCAGCTGGTATCGCAGATGACGTCGCCGGCTTCGGGCGATCCGGTGTTCTTGCACGCGCTGACGAACACGCCGTTGAAGATGGATATGTACCCCAACGAGACCGCCTCGGTGAAGGCGATCGAGTTCCAGAAGACCGGCAAGAACCCGTATGTCGGCGATCTGGAGGGGATTGCTGCGGGGCGCGTGCTCTACGATCAGTGTTGCGCGGCGTGCCATCTCGCGGATGGGACGGGGCGCATCGGGTCGAGTCTCGTGGATGCGCAGGTGACGTATCCGCGGGTTGTGACGGATGTGGGGATGTTCGAGGTGATTTATGGTGGCGGGACGGGCGCGATGCAGCCGCTCGGGGCGCGGTATACGCGGGATGAGATCTTGCGTATCATGGCGTTTGTCGAGAGCTTGAAGAAGAAGTAGTCAGTTGCGGGGGCTGTCACCAGGTAGCGCGTGAGGCCGATGCCGAAGAACCAGACCACGGCAGCCAAGGCGCCAGCAGACGCCACGACGACGTCGTCGCCGTCAGGCCAGGGCGCCAGGTGCCGCAGGAACCCTGCCGCGCACGCGATCGCCACCGCTGCTTGCCCACCGAGGGTCGCACTGGGGCTCTTCATCAGGTTGCGCCTTCATGGCACGAGAACTGGGGCGAGCACGATCCGGAACCCGAGGTTGCTGTCCGCGTAGCCGGGCGTGAAGTAGTGACGGCTGGCCGAGCGGCAGACGGGCGCCGTGCTGTAGGTGTGCCAACTCCCGCCTCGAAAGACCCGGTACGGGCCGCCGGTCACAAACGGATCTGTGACTGGGCCGGGCGCGTACAGCGCGTAGGAGTCGAGACACCACTCCCGCACATTGCCGTGCATATCGTGCAGGCCGAACGCGTTCGGCGCGTAGCTGCCGACCGTCGTCGTCTGGCCGATCACGCCGCCAAAGTTCGCTTGGCTCGTGCTCAGACTCGTGCCCGTGTTCCACTCCGTCGTCGTGCCAGCGCGGCAGCAGTACTCCCACTCGGCTTCCGTCGGCAGACGGTACTGGTAGCCCGCCGGCACGCGCCCAGCTGCCTGCTCGGTGGCCGTCAATGCCTGACAGTAAGCAACGGCGCTGTTCCAGCTCACCTGTTCCACCGGCCGCAGCGGCGCGTTCGGCCCGCTGGCGAAGTAACTCGGATTGCTGCCCAACACCGACTGGTACTCCGCCTGCATCACCTCGTACTTGCCCATCCAGAACGGGACGCTCAGCGTGACCTGGTGCACTGGTTGCGTGCTGTTGTTGATCGTCGGCGACCCCATCTGGAACGTCCCCGGCGCGATCGGCGCCATGTTGAGCGTCGCGCTCGGGCCGTCGACTACCGTCAGCGTGACGTCGTTGCCCGCGAGCTGGAACACGCCGGCGAGGTCGAGGTCGAACGATTGACAGTCGAGCTGGCTGCCGAGCACGCTCGGCAAGTACGGCACGGCCAACGCGAGCGACGGCAGGTCGACGCCGTTGGTCAGCGTGAGACCGAGCGCCACGAACGCCGCCGGATCGACGAGCAACACGCCGTTGACCGCCAGCCCCGGCACCGCCACCGCGCCGGCGAACGGCCCCGACCACAGAAAGCCGGCGACATGGCCGACGCTACCGGTCGGCAGCACGTGGCGCACGTAGCAGATGGCGCCGAGCGCGGGCGGGCCGACGAGCACGGTGTTGCGCGATTGAGCGGCGAGCGGCGCACTGATCAAGGCAGCGGCGAGGATGGTTGACGATGTGCGGCGACGTCGGCGCATAGGCCATATCCTAAACAACGGCCGCGCCGCCTCTGAGTCCGCAACGTATTTCAGTGCGTGAGCGGGGGCGCGTTGCTCATGGCTGAAGGTCGGGACCGCCCCTTACGCCTCTCGCAAGCTCAGGATTCGTCACGTCTTGCGCGGCTACCCTTTCCGAAAAGGGGCCCCAGCCCAGGCGCGCTACCGCGGCCGTTCGTTGCCCGCAAGCAGAGCGTCGGGCCCGTTTGCGTTGGCCCCCGCCGGCCGGCGATGGCTGCGTTCCGGGGGG
>VGZG01000017.1 GCA_016872675.1 Planctomycetota bacterium | reverse complement strand
CGCACCCCGCCGGTACGCTCCCGCCGATGCCCGCCCTGACCGCCGCCATCGACACGCTGCCTGCTGCGCTCGCCGACGAACTCTGCAGCGCGCTGTACCGCTGCGCCGACGCCACGACGCAGCGCGCCGAGGTTGCGCGCCTCGTCGCACAGCATCCCGCGCACGCGGCGATTCTGCAGCAGGCGGCCGCACTGTGGGGCGACGACGGCGCCGCGCCGGACGCCGTCGGGCCGTACCTCGTGCGCGAGAAGCTCGGCAGCGGCGGCTACGGCGACGTCTTCCGCGCCGAGCAGCAGCATCGGCGCATCGTGCCGCGGCCTGGCGGCGGCGCGAAGGGCCGAAGACATCGCGGGATCGTCAGATAGGCGGCGGGATGGCGGAGGCGGCTAGCGCTGGCGGGTCCCGGATGGTCCGGGACCACTTGGTTGAGTTTCCAGCCCGCCCCTTGCGGCGGGCCTCCGTTCATCCACCCGGTCGGCTAAGGCTTGAAGCGCTTGTGGATATTGCAGGCGATGATCATTAGCGCGGCGCCCGCAGTCATCTTGGTCAAGCCACCGAAAATGGTGGTCAGGTGACCGCCGACCGTCGGGACGTCGCCGAGCTGTGCTGAAAGCACAGTCAGCGCCAGTGCCGAGACGATCACTCGGACGTGGTCTTCCGCTGCGATTGACCAGCCGACGAACAGGCCGATGAGCACCAGGGCCGCACTGGCGTACGGCACCGCGGTAGTAAAGGCTCCAACCACGGCCAGCAGCACGCCGGCGAGGCCGGCGATCTTCGTTGCGTTCATGTACCCCCCAATCTTCTGTGGATAGGAACTCCAAGCGGAATGTTATCCGCCGGAGGCGGTCGCCGACCGCAAGGAACAGGTTCATCGAGGCGGGCCTGTCAGTCAAGTGAACTTTCCACATAGTGTGAGGATTGTTCTCGGTCGGCTCGGCAGCCGCTCCATGTCTGCCCTCGATCGCGGCCCACGCATAGGGACGCGCCCGTAGAGCCCCTCTCCGATCACGGGCACCGGCCGCGCGCTGCTGGTCTGCCCAATCCGCGCCGGCCCCGCGCCGCGCGCGGCGGGAACGGGGGGGGAGGGGGGGATGAGACAGGAAATCGGCGGTTGCGGGCGGCTTGCGACTGGGTTGACGGGTTCGCGCGGAGGGGGCAGGCTGGCCCTGGCGGGTTCCGGATGGTCCGGGACCGCTGCCTGAACGTCCTGTGCGCCCGCATTGATGCCGTCGCTGTTTATAGCGCTGCTGGTTGGCCTGCTGCCGTTGGTCGGGCCGCACGATCCAGATGGCCGCCTCGCTGACCTCGCGGCGCGCATCGCGCGCGCGCCGCACGACGCGGCGCTGCGCGTCGAACGCGGGCGGCTGTTCACGGCGCTCGGCAATCTGGCGGCGGCGCGCGCGGACCTTGATTTGGCGCTGCGAGGACAGCCGGCGAACGGGCCGGCGGTCGCCGCGCTGGCGGCGGTCGAGTACTTCGCCGGCGACGACCTTGCGGCGCTGGAACTGTGCCAACGGGCGCAGGCGCTGGGGCAGACCGATTGCGCGCTGCAGCGGCTGCACGGGCGCGTGCTCGCCGCACTCGGACGCGACGCGGAAGCGGCGCCGCGGTTTGCCGCCGCGCTGGCGCGGCGCGAACGCGGTGAACCCAGCGAATACCTGGAACTGGCGGCGAGCCTCGAACGCAGCGGCAATGTCGCGGCCGCACGCCTCGTTCTCGACCGGGGCCTGCGCGCCCTCGGGCCGGCGGTCGCGCTGGTCGATGCGGCGGTGGCGCTCGACCTTGCGAGCGGGCGCGCCGATGCGGCGCTGGCCCGGCTCGAAACGCTGCGTGCGTTCGTGCAGCGTCCGGAGTTCCTGGCCAGCAGGATCGCGGCGGTGACCACTTCGACCCGCGCGCTGTCGTCCGCGCGCGCCCCGGCGAGCCCAGCCGCGATCGCCGTGTCGGCGCCGGACGCCGTGCCGCTCTACGGTCCCTGGTTGCCGCCGGCGACGACCGTGCTGGTGCCGCTGGGCGCGCAGTGGCGCTACCACGACCTCGGCGTGCTACCGGCTTTCCACTGGCACCTGCCCGCCTTCGACGACGCCGCGTGGCCCGAGGGCCCGGCACAGCTTGGCTATGGCGATGGCGACGAGGCGACCGTCGTCGCCAGCGGCCCGCCCGGCGCCGCCAATCCGACGCTGTGGTTCCGGCATGCGTTCGATCTCGAGGACAGCGCGATCCCGCCGAGCGCGCGGGTGCGCGTGTTGTGCGATGACGGTTGCGCCGTCTACGTGAACGGCGTCGAGGTCGGACGCTGGAACCTGCACAACGGGCCGGTCAGCGCCTTCTCGCCAGCGTCGATCGCGGTCTCCGGAAGCGACGAGAACGCGTTCCACGTGTTCGCCTTCGACCCGGCGCTGCTGGTCGGCGGCCGCAACGTCATCGCGGTCGAGGTGCACCAAGTGGGGCCGACCAGCAGCGATGCCAGTTTCGACTGCGAACTGCTCGGCGGCCAGGGTCCGATCAGCGTGCTGCGCGGTCCGTACCTGCAGAACGGCACGCCGACCAGCGCGTGCGTGCAGTGGCGCACCGACCAGGCGACTGCGACCAGGCTGTGGCTCGGACCGTCGCCAGCGGCGCTGCAGCCCGTGTTCTTCGATGCGACGCTGCGCACCGAGCACACGGCGACGATCGGTGGGCTGCAGCCGGAGACGACGTACTGCTACGCGATCGGCGACGCGACAGGCGTGTTCACGACGGCGCCGGCAGCGACGCTACGCACGCTGCCGCCGCCGGGGGCCGTGCGGCCGTTCCGCGCGTGGGTGCTCGGTGACGCCGGCTTCGGCTGGCTGCCGCAGTACGCGGTGCGCGACCTGTATTCCACGTTCGCTGCCGGTCGGCGCGCCGACGCAATCCTGTTGCTCGGCGACAACGCCTACTTTGTCGGCACCGACCGCGAGTACCAGGTTGGCCTGTTCGACGTCTACGGCGAACTGCTGCGCGACACGTTCACCTGGTCGACCCTCGGCAACCACGATTCCTATAGCGCGTCGACCGCGACTGGCACCGGACCCTACTACGACATCTTCACACTGCCACGTTCCGGTGAGGCGGGCGGCCTGCCAAGCGGCACCGAAGCGTATTACTCGTTCGATCGCGGACACGTGCACTTCGTCTGCCTCGACTCGATGGATAGCGACCGCAGCGCCGCTGGCGCGATGATGACTTGGCTGGCGGCCGACCTCGCAAACACCAACGCGCGCTGGATCATCGCGTTCTTCCACCATCCTCCTTACTCGGCGGGTTCGCACCATTCGGACAATCCGTGGGACAGCGGCGGCCGCCTGTACGACATGCGGCAGATCGCGCTGCCGATCTTGGAGGCCGGCGGCGTCGACCTGGTGCTCAGTGGCCACAGCCACGCGTACGAGCGCTCGTTCCTGCTCGATGGCCACTACGGCGCCAGTGCGACGCTGCAGCCGACCATGCGGCTCGACCAGGGCGATGGCCGGCCTGCCGGCGACGGCTTCTACGGCAAGCCGACCGCTGGCAAAGCGCCGCATGAGGGCGCGGTCTACGTCGTTGCCGGCAGTGCTGGCTCGGTCGGTGGCGGCTCGCTCGACCATCCAGCGATGCATGTCAGCCTGAACAACCTCGGCTCATTCGTGTTTGACGTCGATGGCGACCGGCTCGACGCGAAGTTCGTCGGGCTGACCGGCATCGAGGACGAGTTCACCTTGGTGAAGGGCGACACGCGTTCGCTGCACCGCGTGCAGCCGACGATCTCGGTCGCCACTGGTGGTCGCCAGGACTATCGGCTGGCCGCTGGTCCGGCGCACGCCGGCCACGTCTACGTGCTGGCCGGCGCGCAGGGCACCAGCCCAGGCATCACGTTGTTGGGCATGCACGTGCCGCTCAATGCCGATGCGTGGTTCGCGCTGAGCCTGGCGCTCGCCAACAGCGCGGTCTACCCGCAAAGCATCGGCATCCTCGACGCAAACGGCAAAGCCAACGCCGCGCTGGTGCTGCCGCCGCTGAGCGACCCAGCGCTGGTCGGCGCCTCGCTGTGGCACGCGTATGTCGTCGGCGACGGCACGGCGCTGTTGCACGCCAGCAACGCCGTGCGGATGACGTTTGTGCCTTAGCTACGTTTGAAACCGGCGCGCGCCGGGTTGTTGCCCTTGGGAGTCCGCGTCGCACTGCGGGTCCTCGCGGGATGCACGCGGCGGAATGGCCCGCTATCCTCTGCCGGGGCATGGACAAGAGCCCCCCTTCTTGATCGTCGACGAGGCTTTCAGCGGCAAGCGGTTGGTCCATCCGGGAGAATTTCAGGCACCCTGACGGGCGCGTGGATCGTGGGCGCAAGCTTCGGCCTCTTGGTGACAACGGCGCTGCACAAGGCGACAACCTCCTGGCAGGGAAGAGCGCACGCGGCATGGGCGAGGACTGCGCGCCGCCATCACCGCCGTGGCTGACGGCGTGGCTCAGCGTGCCGGCGCAGTGAACGCCGAGGCATCGGCAGCAGCGACGGCGATCAACGTGCGCCGCGGCCGAGTTCGACGCGCACGACTTCCGGGTTGGTGAACGCCCACTCGCGCTTCAGCATCCGGCAGAACGTCAGCGTCACCGTGCGCTCGCCCGGCGCGTCGAGTTCGGGGTGCAGCATCGTGCAATAGACCAGCGGCGTCTGCTCACCTTGGCGTTCGGGCACCGTGATCCAGCCATCGTCCGGCGACAGCGGCGACCACGGTCCCCACGGCGTGGCGCTGCGCCGGAGCTGGATGCCGTTGGCGTGGAACAGGTTCGCTGACGTCGCCAGCAGGAACCCGTCGACCGCCGGATGCCACGCGACGCTGGCCTGACCCCACACGCCGTCGGCTGCCTCGATCGCATCTTCGACGTGCGCCGTCCACGACGGCACGCCGCGGTCACCGAGGCCAGCGAAGAACTCGTAGTCGTGCGGCTGTTCGACGTCAGCGGGCCGCACGCGCGCGATCAACAGCCCGCTGCGCAGTTCCTGCTCGCCGTGGAAGCGCCGCGGCGTGTACAGGTACAGCCAGCCATCGCGCCGCACGATCGACGTCGGATCGATCGGCCAGCCGCCGCCGGTCGGCGCGAGCCGTTCGTAGGTCGCGAACGGCTGCTCGCTGCGCGCGAGGCCCGTGCCAACCGGCTTGAAGCCCCACGGGCCCGGGCCGGTGACATCGAGTAGGCCGTAGAACATGTAGCTGTGTCCGCCGAGTTGCACGCCGGCGAGCGGCCACAGTCTGCGCGTCTTCTGATTCTCGCCATCCAGCAGGGCGAGCGGCGCCTTGGCGACACCGTCGCCAGAGCGCAGGTAACGCAGTTTTGGCGGGAAGTCGCGTTCGCCCGCCGGCAACAGCGCGAGCGTGTTGCTGCGATCGCCAGCATAGGCCGGCGAGCCGTCAGGGTTGCGCGTGCCGAGGAACGTGTCGCCGAACGTCCACAGCGTGCCGCCCGGCACCGGCGTCGGCAGTGCCCCGTCCTGATACAGCACGTGCGCCTCGCGTGCGCCGCCGGCCACGATCTCGGGCAGGAACGTGGTCGCGACGATTACCGATGGCTCCGGGATCGGTGCGGTCGCGCATGCGGTCAGCGCGATAGCGACGAACCAAACCCGTGGGGCGTGCGATGTCATGACGGGACGGTCGTGAGACGCTGCGTCAGCCGTGGCGGGGAACTCCAGGCGGGTGACTTGCGCTGCGGGCGGGGCTGACTGGCCGGCTGCGACACGCTGGGATCGGGATCGGGTCGTGTGAATACGACCGGGCCGGGCCGCCGGCGCGGGTCGCGAGCCGGCGCACCGTGCGGCTGGAATGCGCGCGCGTCGATCACTTTGCGCCGCCCAACATCGTCTGCGGTAGTTCGAGCTTGACGAACCCGTCCTGGCCCTCGACGACGCGGATCGTGGCGTCGATCGGCAGATCGCGCAGCGTCTGCGTCGCGCCGGACTTCGGCCAGCGGACTTCCAGGCGCTTCAGCGCCGTCGCCTTGCCGAGGCCGAGATGCTGCCGCAGCGGGTTGGCGCCGAAGCACCCACCGCTGCCGACGTCGCGCCAGACCGAGCGTTCGACGCCGTTCTCGTCGAACACGACGCGCAGCCGCGCGCCGATCGCCGAGCGGTTGCTGTCGCGGCCTTCGGCGAGCACACCGAGCCAGTGGTTGCCGAAGCCGGGGTTCTCGTACAGCGCGTCGTGCGCCGCGTCGCCCGGGTAGGCGCCGCCCTGGATGCTGAAGAGGTCGAGGTCGCCGTCGGCGTCGAGGTCGGCAAAGGCGCAGCCGTGGCCCTTCTGCAGGTGGCCGAAGCCGCCGGCCATGGTGACGTCGACGAAGCGCGTGCCGCCGTCGTTCTTGAACACGAGGTTGGGCATCAGTGAGTAATAGTACGGGTCGCCGGTGCCGAGGTGGACGTCGAGGAAGCCGTCGTTGTCGAGGTCGCCGAAGTTGGCGCCCATCGGCAGCGCCGGCACGTCGAGGCCCATAGCCTTGCCGACCTCGGTGAAGCCGCCCTTGCCGTCGCCGCGCCACAGCCGCATGCGGTCGGGGTGCGGGCGCGGGACGCCGAGCTGCGCGGCGGCGATGTCGCCGATGCCGGTGCTGTAGGCGGCGCAGAACAGGTCGAGCGCGCCGTCATTGTCGACGTCCCAGAACCACGCGCCGAAGCTCTCGACCGGCTCGTGCATGCCGAGCTTCGGGGCCATGTCGACGAAGCGGCCGTTGCCGGCGTTGCGGTACAGGCGGTTGGGCTCGTGCAGGTTGCTGACGTAGAGGTCGAGGCGGCCGTCGTCGTCGTAGTCGCCGAACGCGACGCCCTTGGTGTAGCCGAGGTTCTGCACGCCGGCGCGGTCGGCGATGTCGAAGAACGTGCCGTCGCCCTCGTTGCGAAACAGCTGGCAAGGCGCGGCGATCTTGGCCGACGCCTCGTTGCCGACGTACAGGTCGAGGTCGCCGTCGCCGTCGACGTCGCCCCAGTCGGCGGTCGACGTCGGAAAGTGGACCTCGCCGAGGCCGGCCGCGAACGTCACGTCGAGGAACGTGCCGTCGCCCTGATTCTGCAGCAGCGAGTTGGGATGGCGGCCGCCGTCGTACAGCCACGCGCCGCGGCTGACGAAGGCGTCGAGGTCGCCGTCGTTGTCGTAGTCGGCCTGGATCAGGTTGATGCCGCTGATGATGCCGCGCAGGCCGGCGGCGTCGGTGCGGTCGGTGAAGCGACCATCGCCGTCGTTGCGCAGATAGCGCAGCTGGCCCGCCGCGCTCCACAGCGAGACCATCAGGTCGAGGTCGAGGTCGCCGTCGAAGTCGTCGACGATGACGCCGCCGAGCATGCCGAACGTGTCGAGGCCGACGCGACCGGCGACGTTGGGGAATGCCGGAAACGACGTCGACGACGTGAACGTGCTCGCGGGCAGCCGATGCGCGGCCGGCACGCCATCGGGCCACTGGTCGAGCGCCATGTGCGCGAGGTTGAGCAGCCAGATCGACGACAGCTGCCAGTAGTCGCCCTTTGGCGTATTGGCGATCACCGCCTCGAACCACGGGATCGCGTTGGTCGCGCCCTCCGGCGCGGCAGTGTGCAGCGCCGCGTCGCGCAGCGGCAGGATGCAGCTCTCCGGCGCGTTGCGGGCGCAGCAGTTCTCGTTCTCGGCGAGACGCAGCCACGCCATGCCGAGGTAGAAGCGCACGCTGTTGCGCGCGTCGACGTCGCCGTCGATGCGCTTGGCGACCAGCGCGTCGTCGGCGGCCTGCAGGATGGCGATGCCCTCGCGCGTCGCGCCCAGGCGCAGGTGCGCGAGCGCGCCGTCGAGCCGCAGCTTCCACGGCGCCTTGTCGCCGAGTTGCGCCATCTCTGCCCACAGCGCCTTCGCGGCGTCGTCGCCGTGGTACTTGTGGTCGCGGACGCTGCGCTCGGCGATTGCGGCGAGTTCCTGCACCATGCGCGTGTGGCTCGCTTGCTTGGCCGCGGAATCGCGGCGCTGCTGGCCGGCGAGCGGGGCAGCGGTCAGAGCGGCCAAGCCGACGACGGTCGTGCAGCGGACGGCGAGTGTGAGGCCGGCGAACATGGCTACAGGTTACCGACCGGCGTGGGTTGGTGCTCCGGGCAATGCCGCGCCGCGCGCCGCTCACCCTGCCGTCGCATCTGCGCCGTCGCCAGGCGTCGCGCGCTTGGCCGCGCCGACCAGCGCCGTCACCGCGATGCCGCCGTGGCGCGTCGTCCACGCCGACTGCAGGGCGAGTCCCGTCTTGCGCGCCAGCCGCAGGTCGTGTGCGAGCACCGCGACCCGCCAGCCCACGCCCAGGCCCGCCAACTTGTTGCCCAGCGTCTGGTACAGCGGCCGCAGGTCCGCGCCCTTGCCGACGCGCAGCCCGAATGGCGGATTGGTCACCACGACGCCGGCCGTCGGCGTGACGTCGCCCGCGAGCCAGCGTTGCGCCGACACCGCCGCGTGCTCGAACGTCACCGCCGCCGTCACGCCAGCGCGCTCGGCGTTGGCGCGCGCGGCCTCGATCGCGCCCGCATCGCGGTCGCTACCGACGATCGGCGCCGTCGCCGCAGCCGGCCGGCGCTCGCGGCGCACGGCTTCCCACGTGTCCGGATCGAACGGCGCGTACGACTGCAGCGCCGGCGCGCGCAAACGTCCGGGCGGCAGGCCGAGCGCGAGGCCTGCCGCCTCGATCGCGATGGTGCCCGAGCCGCAGAACGGGTCGAGCAGGGCAGTGCTCGGTCGCCAGCCGCTCGCCAGCAGCAGCGCGTGCGCGAGGTCCTCGCGCAGCGGCGCCTTGCGGGCGTCGAGCTTGTAGCCGCGGCGATGCAGCGGCGTGCCGGTGGCGTCGAGCGACACCGTGCAGACGTCGTCGCGGAAGCGCACGTGGACGTTCGCGAGCACTTCGTCGTCCTTGCCGGCCTTCGGCGGCGTGCGACCGAGCGCGGCGCCGATCGCTTCGACGACGCGCTCCTCGATCGCGCCGGTGTGGTAGACGCGCGAGCCGCGCGTGGTGCCGTGCACGGCGAGTGGCACGTGCGCGCGCAGCCAGTCGCGCCACGGCAGTTCAGCGGCCTTGCGCTGTAGTTCGCCGAGCGCGCGGCAGCGGAACTCGGCGATGCGCACCAGCAGATGGCTGGCGGTGCCGAGCCACTGGCCGCAGCGCATCACCATCCTGGCGTCGCCGGCGAAGGCGACGCCGCCCTTGCGTTCCTCTGGGGCGGCGCCCAGCGCGCGTAGTTCGTCGGCGAGCAGCGGCTCGAAGCCGGGTTGGCAGGCAGCGAACAACGGCAGCGGCGCAGGCATCCGCAGACGGTACTCCCGTATCGGTTCGCGCGCGAACGCTCGCGGCGGCGGCGCCGGCTCGACGCCGTCCCGGCGCAGCTCAGCGGCCGTGCGCGCGCAACGCGCGAACCTGCGCGAGCTGCGCGCTCGCGTCGCCGAGCTTGCGGCGCACGGCGCCATGCGCCTGTCCTTGCTGTGTCTCCCATGCATCGAGGCGGAGCCAGTCGGCCCAGTCGACGACGTCGACGCCGCGTTGGCGCAGCAGGTCGAGCAGCTCGCCGCCGTTTGGCCGCAGCAGGCGTCCGGCGGCGCGGTCCTCGACCATGCGTGCGACGACCTCCTTGGCGTCCTGGCTGTTGGTGCCGATCAGGCCCACGGGTCCGTTCTTGCACCAGCCGACGGCGTATTCGCCGACGCGCGGGGCGCCGGCGTCGCTGAGCACGCGGCCGTCGGCGTTGCGGACCGTGCCGCGGGCCGGATCGAACGGCACGCCCGGCATGGCCGTGCCTTGGTAGCCGACGGCGACCAGCACGAGGTCGGCGGCGATGGTCTCCAGCGGGCCGTCGGCCACTGCGCGCGCTTCGCCGTCGGCGCCCGGCGTGAGCCGCATCGGCTGCAACTGCACGCCGGTGACACGCCCGTTGGCGCCGACGAAGCCGGCCGGCGCGACACGGAAGCGGCAGCGCAGCTTCTTCGGCCGGTCGCCGTCGCCGCGCCCGGCCTGGGCTTGAGCGAACGCGACGTTGCGCTGGTTGCTGCGCGGCGCGCTCGTCGCGAGCCAGGTGGCGCTGGCGTCGTCAACGCGCGCATCGGCCGGCGTCACGACCACGTCGACGTTGGGTAGTTCGGCGATCTCCTCCATCTCCTTGGGCGCGTACGCGGCCTCGGCGACGCTGCGGCGGCCGAGCAACGTCACTTCGCGCACCCTGCTGCTTGCCAGCGCGGCGAGCGCGGATGGCACGACGTCGGTCGCCTGCAACCGCTCGGGCGTCGACAGCAGCAGGCGCGCGACGTCGAGCGCGACGTTGCCGTTGCCGACGACGACGACGCGTTCGATGGCGTCGAGCGCGAACGGCGCGGTAGGTCGGCCGGCGTCGCCGTTGTAGAAGGCGACGAACTCGGCGGCCGGGCGCACGCCGGCGAGATCCTCGCCCGGCACGCAAAGCCGCCGGCTGCCGTGGCAGCCGTAGGCGTAGACGATCTGTTCGTACCGCGAGGTCAGATCGGCGACCTGCACGTCGCGGCCCAGTCCGACGTTACCGAAGTAGCGCACGCCCTCGGCGCTGGCGGTGGCGACGTACATGCGTGCGACAGCCTTGATGTTCTGGTGGTCGGGCGCGACGCCGGCGCGCACGAGGCCGAAGGGAGTCGGCAAGCGCTCGATCAGGTCGATGCGCGCGGCGCCGGCAGCCGCCTTGCGCAAGGCCTCGGCGGCGTAGAACGCGGCGGGACCGGCGCCGACGATCGCGACGCCCCATGCGGGACCGGCAGGCATGGATCTATCCTAGACGCCGGCCAGCGTGGTGTCGTTGGCCGTCACGCCCGCGCCTGCATCCGGTCACGGCGTATGCGCGCGAGGCCGGTAGACCAATTCCGCAGCGAGGGCTAGAAGGACGCGACCTCTTTGCCAACGGGGGGCCGCGCGTGTGCGCGGCGCGGTGACCGGAAACCGGTTTCTGCTCACCGTAGACGACCCGGCTTGCCGATGAGAACGCCGACGCGCGCCCCCTGCGCGTCATCGCTCCAAGAACGAATCGCCATCATGAAGATTGCCGTCGTCGGTACCGGCTATGTCGGCCTCGTCACGGGCTCCTGCCTCGCGGACGTGGGCATGAATGTGACTTGCGTGGACGTCAACGCGCAGAAGATCGCCAACCTGCAGAAGGGCGTCCTCCCGATCTACGAACCGGGCCTCGAGGACATCGTCGAGCGCAACACGAAGTCGGGCCGCCTGCAGTTCACCACCAAGCTCGCCGACGCCATCAAGGGCGCCGAAGCAGCGTTCATCGCCGTCGGCACGCCGCCGGGCGAGGACGGCAGCGCCGACCTGCGCTACGTGCTTGGCGTCGCGCGCGAGATCGGCGAGACGATGGATGGCTACCTCGTCGTCATCACCAAGAGCACGGTGCCGGTCGGAACGGCCGAGAAGGTGCGCAAGGAGCTCGCCGCGGCGCTACAGAAGCGCGGGTCGAGCCTGCAGTTCGACGTCGCCAGCAACCCCGAGTTCCTCAAGGAGGGCGCGGCGATCGACGACTTCATGAAACCCGACCGCATTGTCTGCGGCGTCGAAAGCGAGCGCGCGCGCGATGTCATGGCGCGGCTCTACAAGCCGTTCACGCTCAACGGCCACCCGGTGCTGTTCATGGACGTGCCGTCGGCGGAGATGACCAAGTACGCGGCCAACGCGATGCTGGCGACCAAGATCTCGTTCATGAACGACATCGCCAACCTCTGCGAGCTGCTCGGCGCCGACGTCAACCAGGTGCGCAAGGGCATCGGCAGCGACCCGCGCATCGGCAACCGCTTCATCTACCCTGGCATCGGCTACGGCGGCAGCTGCTTCCCGAAGGACGTCAAGGCGCTGGTCAAGACCGGCGTCGAGAACGGCTACCAGCTGCGCATCCTGCAGTCGGTCGAGGACGTCAACGAGGCGCAGAAGCACGTGCTCTTCACCAAGGTGAAGAAGCACTTCGGCCAGCTAAAGGGCCGCCACTTCGCCATGTGGGGCCTGTCGTTCAAGCCGGAGACCAACGACATGCGCGAGGCGCCGTCGCTGGTGATCTGCGAGCAGCTGCTCGCGGCCGGCGCGACGGTGACCGCCTACGACCCGGTCGCGGTCGAGGAGAGCAAGCACATGATTGGCGACCGCATCGGCTACGCCAAGGACGCCTACGCGGCGCTCGCCGGCGCCGACGCGCTGCTGCTGGTCACCGAGTGGCGCGAATTCCGCGTGCCCGACTGGGCGCGCATCAAGAAGTCGCTCAAGCAGCCAGTCGTGTTCGACGGCCGCAACATCTACAGTGGGCTTGAACTGCGCGCGCAGGGATTTGCGTACCATGGCATCGGCGTGAAGTGACGAACGGAGACCGAAGAGAATGCCTCGCATTTTGATCACCGGCGCCGCCGGGTTCCTTGGCTCGCACCTCTGCGACCGCTTCATTCGCGAAGGCTACGAAGTGCTGGGGATGGACAACCTCATCACCGGCGACCTGCGCAACCTCGACCACCTCTTCCCGCTGAAGCAGTTCACGTTCTACGACAAGGACGTCAGCAACTTCATCCACGTCTCCGGGCCGCTCGACTACATCCTGCACTTCGCGTCGCCGGCCTCGCCGATCGACTACCTGAAGATCCCGATCCAGACGCTGAAGGTCGGCTCGCTCGGCACGCACAACTGCCTCGGCCTCGCCAAGGCCAAGAACGCGCGCATCCTGGTGGCGTCGACCTCCGAGGTCTACGGCGACCCGGCGATGCACCCGCAGACAGAAGAGTACTGGGGCAACGTCAACCCGGTCGGCCCGCGCGGCGTCTACGACGAGGCCAAGCGCTTCCAGGAGGCCATGACGATGGCCTATCACACCTATCACGGGTTGCAGACGCGGATCATCCGCATCTTCAACACGTATGGCCCGCGCATGCGGCTGAACGACGGCCGCGTGCTGCCGGCGTTCATCGGCCAGGCGATCCGCGGCGAGGACCTGACGGTGTTCGGCAAGGGCAGCCAGACGAGGTCGTTCTGCTACGTCGATGACCTCGTCGAGGGCATCTACCGTCTGCTGCACAGCGATTACCCGTACCCGGTCAACATCGGCAACCCAGACGAGATCACGATCCTGCAGTTCGCCGAGGAGATCATCAAGCTCACCGGCACCAAGCAGAAGATCGTCTTCAAGGATCTGCCGAAGGACGACCCGACGCAGCGCCGCCCGGACATCACCAAGGCCAAGAAGATTCTTGGCTGGGAGCCGAAGGTCTCGCGCGCCGCGGGCCTCAAGATCACCTACGAAGCGTTCAAGGCGCTGCCGAAGGAGGTGCTCCACAAGCAGGAGCACCGCGACTTCGAGGGCTACGTGCGCAAGTGAGCCGCCGGCCATGAAGACCGTCCTCGTCACCGGCGGGCTTGGCTTCATCGGCTCCCACACCGCGGTCGAGTTGCTCGGCCGCGGCTACCGCGTCGTCGTTGTCGACAACCTGTCCAACACGCGGGCCGAAGTGCTCGACGGCGTCGCCGCGATCGCCGGCCAGCGTCCGACCTGGGCCAACGTCGACCTCGCCGATCAGGCGGCTTGTCGCAGCCTGCTCCAGGGTCTCGGCGACCTCGCCGGCATCATCCACTTCGCCGCCTTCAAGGCGGTTGGCGAGTCGGTGCAGAAGCCGCTGGCGTACTACCGCAACAACCTTGGCTCGCTGGTCAACCTGCTCGATCACCTCGCCGAGCGGCCGTCGTGCCGACTGATCTTCAGCTCGTCGTGCACGGTCTACGGCCAGGCCGACAGCCTGCCGATCCGCGAGGACGCGCCGATCAAGCCGGCGGAGTCGCCGTACGGCAACACCAAGCAGGTCGGCGAGGAGATCCTGCGCGATGGCGCCAGGGCCCACGGCTTCCGCGCCATCGCGCTGCGCTACTTCAACCCGATCGGCGCGCACCCGACGGCCCGCATCGGCGAACTGCCGCTCGGTGTGCCGCAGAACCTCGTGCCCTTCATCACGCAGAGCGCCGCCGGTCTGCGCGGCGCGCTCAAGGTCTTCGGCAACGACTACCCGACGCGCGACGGCACCTGCATCCGCGACTACATCCACGTCGTCGACGTGGCGCTGGCGCACGTCTACGCGCTCGAGCGGCTGCTGGCCGACAAGGGCAGCGAGCCGGTCGAGACGTTCAACCTCGGCACCGGCACCGGCTCGACCGTGCTCGAGGTGATCCACGCCTTCGAGCGGTCGGCCGGCCGCAAGCTGCAGTGGGAGTTCGCGCCGCGGCGGCCTGGCGACGTGGTCGCCGCGTACGCGGACACGCAGAAGGCCGCCGCCGGCCTCGGCTGGCGCGCCGAGCGCACGCTGGAGCAATGCATGGCCGACGCGTGGCGGTGGCAGCAGACCCTGCCGGGCAAGTGAACACGAGGCCGCCGGCGCCGGTGGCGACGAACATGCGCATCGCGATCCTGAGCTTCGAGTATCCGCCCGAGACGGGCTTCGGCGGCATCGGCACGTACGCGTACTACCAGGCGCGGGCGCTGGCCAAGATCGGCCACGACGTGCACGTCTTCGCCGGCGCGACGAAGCCTGGCGTGTTCCGCTCGGAGCACGAGGGCGTCAAGGTCACGCGCGTCAAGCGCGAAGGCTGCGTCAACGGCATGCTGGACAACGCCCGCAAGGCGCGCGCGTGGTGGTTCCAGAACCGCGTGACAACCGCGACCGACGCCTTCGAGGGGCTGGCGAAGGAGCACGCTCGCAAGCCGTTCGACTTCGTCGAGGCGCCCGAGTGCGGCGCCGACGCGATGGTGTCGACGACGATGCTGTCGATTCCGACGGCCGTGCGCTTTCACTCGCCGGCGCGGCTCATCATGGGCATCTACGACACGCCCAAGATCGACCGCGTGCTGACCGCGTTTGCCGAGCAGCTGGCGATCAACCAGGCGCAGGTGCTGACGTCTTGCAGCCGGTTCCTGGCTGACGAGGTGACCGTGAAGATGGGCGAGCGCGACCCGATCCACGTCATCCCCAACGGCATCGATGTGCCGCTGTTCGACCGCGACGAGGGCATCGACGTGCACGCGCGCTTCGGCCTGCCGAAGGACAAGAAGCTGATCTTCTTCGCCAACCGCATGGAGGAGCGCAAGGGCATCCACATCGTGCAGAAGATGGTGGAAGGCACGCTCGCGCGTTATCGCGACATCGCGTTCGTCTTCGCCGGCCGCGACCTCTTCGGCCACATGGAGAAGCGCATCCTGCCGTGGGTGAAGGACCATGGCCTGCAGCAGCGCTTCTTCTACCTCGGCCAGCTCGGCCTGCCGGAGGTGCGCGCATGCCTGAAGAAGAGCGCGATCTTCCTGATCCCGAGCCTGTGGGAGAACTGCCCCTACAGCTGCCTCGAGGCGATGACCGCCGGCCGCGCCATCGTGTCGTCGGACTGCGGCGGCATGCCGGAGCTGATCGAGCACGAACGCACCGGCCTGCTGGCGAAGAACGGCGACCCGGCGGCCTTCGTCGCGGCGCTGCAGCGCATGATCGAGGACGACGGCCTGCGCGCCCGCTGCGGCGCTGCCGCGCGCGCCGAGGTAGAGAAGCGACTCACCGACGTCGCCATCGCCAGGCGAAGCGTCGACGTCTATCAGGCGTTCCTCGACGGCAAGCTGGCCTCCGCGCCCGCGCGCAGTTTGGCCGACCTGTGCCAGCGACTCGCCAAGGCCGAGTCGGAACTCGGCCGCTTGCGCCTGCGCGAGGACGAGCTGCGCTCCGGGCGCTCGTGGGTAGGCGCGCTGAAGCAGGTGCTCGGCTTCGGCCCGCGCCAGGGCTGACCGGTCGCGTCGGACGGCGGCGTCAGTTGCCGCGGTAGAGGCTGCAGAAGCGCGCGAAGTCCGCGTCGATGCCGTGCGGCGGCGCCGGGCGCAACCGCGCGTAAAGGCCAGGCTCGCCGCACAGCCGTTCGATCGCGGCGCGCAGTGCGCCAGCGTCGCCGGCACGGAACAGCAGGCCGTTGTCGCCGTCGCGCACGATCTCGGACAGGCCGCCGAGGTCCGATGCGATCACCGGCACGCCGGCGGCGAACGCCTCCAGCACGACGAAGGGCGTGTTCTCGTACCAAGTGCTCGGCACGACCAGCGCGTCCATGCCGGCGAACACGTCGGATGCCTGCTCCTCGCCGTACGGCCCCGCGAAGGCGATGCGCGGATCGCCGCCGGCCGCCGCGCGAACGCCGGCGATGTAGTCGGCGAACATCGGTTCGTCGGCGTTGCCGTGCAGCGTGAGCGTCACTGGGGCGGCGGTGGACCGCACTGCGGCGACTGCGAGGTGCGGCGCCTTCCACGGCGACAGCACGCCGCAGAACGCGAGCCGCAGTGGCGTCCGCGGGCGCGCGACCGGGCGCGGAGCGACGCGCCCGGCCGGCAAGCCGTACGGCGCCACGGTGACGCGGTCGGCGGGGAAGCCGTTGCGCGCGAACATGCTGGCAAGGAACCGCGATGGCGCGACGACGGCGTCGGCTCGCGCCAGCGCCCGCAGGTTGGCTTCCTTGCGATCGAGCAGCGCGCGCAGACGCGCCGGCGGGTCGTCGGTAAGCATCGGCGCGCCGGTGGCGGGTTCGGCGCCGGCGAGCTCCGGATAGTTGCAGCGCACGCAGCCGAGTCCGCCGTCGGGCGGCCCGTCGCATAGGCTGCCGTCGCCGCGCAGCAGCGTGAAGCGCGGGCACAGGAACCAGAAGTCCATCAGGTTGACGACTGTGCGCGCGCCGGCCGCCTTGGCGACATCGATCAGCTGCGAACCGAGCTGGCGCAGGTGCATGAAGTGCACGGCGTCGGGCCGCACGTCGTTGAGCACGGTGCGGAACCAACCGTCGAGGTGGCGGTTCTGGTAGTCGCGCAGCACGTCGTTGGCGTTGACGCGGCGCCAGTGGTTGAGCCTCAGCACGCGCAGGCCGTCGTATGGCTGCTCGAACAGGCGGATCGTCGGCCAGTCGCGGTCGTGGTCCCAGTGCAGCGACAGCACCGTCGGTTCGTGGCCGGCGGCGCGGGCGGCACGCGCCAGCGCCAAGCAGTACTGCTCGGTCCCCGAGCGGCAGTCGGGGAAGAACTGGTGGATGACGTAGAGCAGCCGCATCGCGCGGTCGCCTATTTTGCCTTGTCGACGGCGCGCACCAGGGCGGCGACCCGCTCGTGCAGCCGGCGTTCGGTGACGCGGATGTCGAACTCGCGGTCGAAGCGGCCGCGCGCGGCCTTGGCCATGCGGCGCTCGAGCGCCGGATCGGTGATCAGCCGCTCGAAGGCGTCGGCGAGGCCCTTGGCGTCGCGCTGCGCCACGACGATGCCTTCGACGTCGTTGTCGACGACTTCGAGGATCGAGCCGGAATCGGTGGTGACGACCGGCAGGCCGGAGGCGAGACCTTCGAGCATCGCCGTCGGGATGCCGTCCTTGTCGCCATTCTCGATCTCGACGTATGGAGCGACGAACGCGCGCGAGCGCTGCAGCAGCGGCGCCAGTTCCTCCTGCTTCTTCATCCCGTGCAGGATCACGCGCTCCTGCATGCCCAGGTCGGCGATGCGGCGCTCGAAGCCCTCGGCGTACTCGAGGCTGCCCTTGCTGTGCATGTCCTTGCTGCCGATGACGTGCACGACCACGTCGTGCCCGCGGCGCGTCAGGTCGGCGACGGCCTCGACGAGGTACGTCAGGCCCTTCTTCGGCTCGATGCGCGAGATGGAAATCGCCTCGAAGCGGTCGCCCTTCTGGCGCGCGGGGCGGTCGACGGCCGGGAAGCGCGCGCCGTCGACGCCGTTTGGCTTGACGACGATCTTGTCGTCGTGCTTGCCGCCCGACTTGGCGGACAACTCGTGCTTGATGCGCGCGCTCGTGGCGACGATCACGTCGGCCAGTTCCACCTGCAGGCCGACGAGCTTGAACGGGTAGTCGTCGAGCATGTGGTCGGCGTAGCAGGAGACGCCACGCGGGATGCCGAGCAGCCAAGCCGCCTGCATGACCATGAACGACTGGTCGTAGAAGAAGTAGCTGTGCAGGTACTTCGCGGCGGCGAGCTCCGCCATGCGGGCGAAGGTGCATCCCTGCAGTACCAGCGGCTCCGTCTCTAACTCTGCGACTGGGCGGCCCGTGCGCTGCGCCACCAGCTCCAGGAAGGCGCGCAGGCGCCCGGGCCTCGTGCGCTCGAAGTGCTGCTTGTCGCGGACGTGGTTCTCCCAGACCGGCTGCAGCTCGGTGCGGTGGTCGGCGAGGTAGCTGAATGCCTTGTGCAGCTGGCCGATGTCGCCGAGATTCCAGTGGAACATTCGGACGTCGAGCCCCATGTGCGTGAGGCCGATCATCTCCTGGTAGACGAAGGTGTGGCTGTAGATCGGCCACTCCCAGCAGGCAGCGACGACGGCGACACCCTCGGCCCGGCGCCGCGTGCGCATCAGCGCGCGATCCTTCAGGTCGGTGAGACGGCGCAGCCACTTCTTGCCGCGACGGGAGAGGTATCCGAGAGGCATCTTGTTCCAGACGAAGTTGCCGAACCGCCACTCGCGCGAGCCCTGCAGGCGCGCGCGCTCGGCTTCGGTGCGGACGAGGTCTTGCAGCAGCCGGTCGCGTTCGCCCTTCAACGAAGCGGCGCGCGGCGCTAGTTCGGCGATGATCGCGCGCTCGGCAGCGAGTTCGCGAGTCAGTTGGTCACCGTGGGCGCGTGCGACCCCAAGGTTGCCGGCCAACGCCGTCGCGCTTGCCTCAGCTTGCTCAGCGCGGGCTAGTTGCGCGTCGCGCTGGCCCTCAGCTTGCTCGGCGCGGGCTAGTTGCGCGTCGCGCTGGCCCTCAGCTTGCTCGGCGCGGTGGATCTGTGCGTCCTTGGCCTGCTCAGCCGCTTCGGCGCGCAGGCGCTGCGCGTCGCGCTGGCCCTCAGCTTGCTCGGCGCGGTGGATCTGTGCGTCCTTGGCCTGCTCAGCCGCTTCAGCGCGCAGCAACTGCGTGTCGTGGTTACGCTCGGCGGTCGTGGCGCGCGCCTGCGCGCTTTCGCTCCGATGCACGGCCTCGTCACGCTGGCGTTGGACCGTCGCGAGCTGCTCGCTCACAAGTTTCTGCAGCTTGTCGACCGTGTCGAGGCTACTGCGCAGCGCATCAATGTCGCGTTGCAGCGCGTCGATGCGCTGTTGCCGCGCCGAAGCCACCTCCTGCGCCCGCGCCGCATCGGCGCTGCGATCGGACAACTCCGCTTCCAGGCGCCGGCGCTCCTCCCACGACTCGGCGAGGCGGCGCTCCAACGCTTCGCAGTAGCCCTGCAGCCAGCGGCGCTCGCCGCACTCGGCTTGCCATTGCTCCTCGGTCAGCGCGGCGAGCGCTTGCTGGCGGCCGTCGTTGGCTGACGTCTCGGCGCTATGCTTCGCGCGGACTTCGAGCAAGCGCACAAATGCCCGGACCGATGGATCGTCGGCGGCCTCGGCGTCGAGGCGGGCGGCGTCGACGAGCCGGTGCAGCAGCAGGCCGTAACCGTCGACTTCGGTGTTGGCGACGCAGTGGGTGACCACTGCGCGCAACAGCGCGGCCAATTCGGCGCGCGGCGACGCTGCGGCTTGCCCGAGCGCCTCGGCAGCGACGCGGTGCACTTCGAGGTAGTACGACCAGCGACGTTCGGGGTCGAACCAGACCGTGTTCGCCTCGTGCAGGCGGTAGGCGAGCAGCGGTTCGTCGATCCGGCGCAGCGAGCCTTCCGCGGCGGCCGCGAGGAATAGGCGCCAGTCGAGGCAGTACTTGAGGCTCTGCATCTCGGCGGACTTGCCGCGTAGCCAATCGGTGCGCGCGACGAGGTTGCTGCTGGTGACCAGGAAGTTGCGCTCGAGCAACTCGCCGAAGAGATCGGCTTGTGCGGCCGCGGCCGTCGGCGCGGAGCGGTGGTACCACTGCACCCAGTCGTAGATGAGGCGGCCGTCCAGCACGTCGCTGACGCAGTCCGGCTTCAGCTCGCCGCCGTCGCGATCGACGAGACAGATGCCGGTCGCGACCACCTGCCCGCTGGCGTCGGCGTCGAGCGCGGCGAGGCAGCGCGCGAGGCGATCCGGGTGGAAGAGGTCGTCGGAGTTGAGCAGCGCGACGTACGGAGTTGTCACCGCCGCCAGCGCCGCCAGCGTCGAGTTGCCGAGTCCGAGGTTGCGCGCGTTCACACGCACTTTGACGCGCGGGTCGGCGACGGCGCGCGCGGCGGCCACCGTGCCATCGGGCGAGCGGTCGTCGACGACGAGCACGCGCAGCGCGACGCCGCGCTGCGCCAGCGCGCTGCGGATGGCGTCGCTGACGTATGCCTCGTGTTTGTAGGACGGGATCAGCACGGTGACGCGCGGTTTGTCCTTGGCGCCGGCGCGCCGCCTGCCGACGGTGAACGGCGGCTTGCGCGCCGACTTCGGCGCGAGGCCGACGCGCTCGGTCCACGGGCCGCCGAAGGGCGACAGGTCGACAGCCTTGGCGAAGGCGGCGTCGGCGCGGGCTAGTCCCTTGTGCGCTCGTGGCGTCGCGTACGCGCGGCGCAGCGCCGTGCGCGCCCTGTCGCATCGGCGGTTGGCGACCTCGCGCTGCAGCAGCACGCGCAGCCAGGCGTGCGCACTCACCGCTTCGTCGATATTCGTCGCGTTGAGCAGGTCCGCGATCCAGCGACGCACCGCCGGGTGGTCGCCTTGTTGCAGCAAAGTCGTCGCCCACCACGGCGCAAACGTCGGTTCGACGCACCACGGGTGCGTCAGCGCCGGCATGGCGAGTGGCGGTCGGTCGGTCGCGTCCTCGGCTGGGCGAGCCAGCGCGCGGCGCAGCAGGGCGCGCAGTTGCGCTGTTACTTCGTTGAAGGCGTCCTCGGCGAGCGACTCGATCCGCTCCGGCCCGGCTAGGCGCGTCCAGGCGGCGAGCAGCACGTGCTTGGCTAGCTGGAGGTCGGCGGTGGACAGGGCGGCCAGCGGCGCCGTGCCGGCGTGGTCGAGCACGCTTGGCGCCAGCGGCAGGCGAAGGGCGGCGCAGGCGCGCGCCAGCGGCTCAAGGTGGTGCCAGGACGTCGGCGTTAGCAGCAGACGCACGCGCGCCTTGGCGCCGGCGGCGGCGGCGGCGCGAACGGCGTCGAGCGCGCCTTGGTCGGCGTCGGTGGCGAGCCACTCGATGGCGGCGAGTCCGAGGCCTGCAGCCGCCGCGCCGCGCAGCACGGCCACGGCGTCGGTGCGCAGCGTCAGCGGCAGGGCCGGCGCGAGTCGTCGCACGCTGGCGCGCACGGCCGCTGGGCCGTCGGCGTCGATGGGCAGCGCGGTTTCGAGCGTCAGCGACGCGGCCGTCGGTAGTGCGGCGTCGAGGGTCGCCAGCAGCGCGGTTGACAGGGCGGGCGCCGCGGCCGTCAGACGCACGACGATCGCGACGCCGTTCATGCCGGGTGCGCCGTGCGCCGCGAGCGCTGGCGTCGAAGCGTACAGTTCGTCGGCGAGCCACATCGCGCAGCCGCCGCAATGCGGCAGCGGCAACTCCCCGGCAGCCAGGCGTGCCGTCAGGTCCGTCGGGGGCTCGCCGAAACCGGCTTCGCATGGGCGCGGACCGGCGGCGGCGTCGAGGACCAGCAGCCGCTGCGGCGCGGTGCACGCCGTCCAGGAGCCGAGGAGCTGGCGATTGAGCCGACGCCGCGCCGCATCGATGGCCGAGCGGTCGACACGCACGGTCGATCCATCCTCGCGCGGCGAGGGTTCATTCGGAGCGGCGGACATGCGGCGCAGGGTTGGAAGGGTAATGCCGTAACGGGCGGTGAGACAGCGGAACCTTCGACGGCATCATCGGTTGGCGGCGATACCTGGCCGAAGGCCGCTCGCCAGCCCATGTGGCACGCGGGGTTGCGGGCCGGCAAGATGGCGGCGTGTCCATTGCCCTCGTGATGCCGACGTGGAACGCCGGCCCCCTGCTCGACGAAGTCTTGGCTGCGATCCTGGCGCAGAAGGGCGTTGTGGTCGACGAGTTACAGGCGATCGACAGCGGCTCGACGGACGGCACGGTCGAGCGGTTGCAGCGCGCTGGCTTCCGCGTCGCGTCGATCCCGCAGCGCGAGTTCGATCACGGCGGGACGCGTGATCGTGCCATCGCGCTGACCAGCAGCGAGCATGTCGTCCTGCTAGTGCAGGACGCGACGCTGCAGGGGACCGATTGGCTGGCCAAGATGGTGGCGCCGTTCGAGGACCCGCAGGTCGCGGGCGTCTGGTGCCGCCAGATCCCGCGCGCGAAGTGCCAACCGGTGCTGAAGCGGCGCATCCTCGGGTGGCCGGGATGGGGCGATGGCGTCACCAAGAAGCGGCTGCCCGACGGCAAGTCGCTCGACGACCTGCAACCGATCGACCGGCTGATGCTCTGCGCCTTCGACAATGTCGCGTCGTGCCTGCGGCGCTCGGCATGGCAGCGCTTTCCGCTTGGCCCGCGTCGCTTCGGTGAGGACGTCTACTTCGGCAAGCGTGCGATCGCCGCTGGCATGACGCTGGCGCACCACGGCGGCGCCGCCGTGACGCACAGCCACGACCGCTCAGCCTGGGCCGAAGGCAAGCGCACGTTCTGCGACCATCGCAACCTACGCGAGCTCTTTGGCCTCGTCGGCATCCCCGATCGTGCGTGCCTGAAAGGCGCGATCGAGCACGGCACCAAGGAGCACTGTGCCTACGTGCGCAGCCTCGGCTTGCCGCCGGACGAGGAAACCGCGGCGCTCAAGTGGACGATCCAGTACGTGAAGTGGCAGTGCTGGGGCCAGTACGTCGGCGCGATGGCTGGCGCTGGCTTGCCGAGCGCCGCCGGCGCGTTCCTGCGCCTGCTCGGCAAGCGCCTCGAGCGCGGCATCGGCTAGGAGCCTGCGTCGCGGCAGGCTAAGTCGCCCGGCACGCGGCCTGTGACGCCGATTCCTAGCGGTCGCTCTCCACGCGGCGGCAGCGCTCTTCGAGTTTGCGCACGCGGCGCTGCAGTTCCTCGACGAGCCGCAGCATGTCCTGGCACTGCGCCAGCAGGTCGTCGCGGGAGGCGTGGGCGAGCGCGAGTCGCTCGCGCAGTTCGGCGATCTCGGCGGCGGGATCCTTGGATGGCGAAGTCACGGCGCCGACTATACCTTCGGCGGAAGCGCTGGCGACGGCGCTGCCATGAGCTCCGTCCTGCTTCTCGCTCCGTACGTGCCGCATCCGCTGACCCACGGCGGCAGCATCCGCACGCGGTTGCTACTCGATGCGATCGCCGTCGATCACGAGGCCCACCTGATCGCGCCCGTTGTCGGCGACGACGACCGCCACAATCTCGCCGCGCTGGCCGCCAGCGCGCGCGTGCGCGCCCACGGCGTGCCAGCGCCGGCGCCGCGCCGTTCCGGCCTGGTTGGGAAGTTGCGGGCCTGGGCCCGCGGGCGTTCCGAACTGCTCGACCGGCGCTGGGGCGCGGACGCGGTGGCAGCCGTGGCGGCGATCGCGGCCGAACTGCGGCCGGCGGCGATCGTCGCCGACAGCTCATTCGTTCTGCCGGTCGTGCCGCCGGGCCCGGCGCCGCTGGCGCTGCACCTGCACAACCTCGAGGGTGGCGTATTCGCGCGCAGCGACGGGCCGCGCCGGCCGTGGCGCGAGCGCATGACGCGGCGTTGCGAAGCCCGCGCCATCACCGCGCTCGAAACACAGGCGCTGCGCCGCGCGCACACGACGATCACCGTCTCCGACCTCGACCGCGACAACGCGCTGCGGCTCTGCCCCGGCGCGCACGTGGTCACGGTGCCGGTCACCGTTGACGTGGCGCGCCTCGTGCCGCTGCCGCCGCGGTCGGTGGCGGCGCCGCTGCGCCTGCTGTTCGTTGGCACGATGGACTATCCGCCCAACCTCGAGGCGGTCGCGGAACTCGTCGACGCGCACCTGCCGGTCCTGCGTGCGGCGTTTCCTGGCCTCGTCGTCCGACTCGTCGGCCGCGCCGACCATGGCGAACTCGACGTCTTCCGCGGGCGCGAAGGCGTCGAGGTGGTGGGCACGGTCCACGACGTGCAGCCGCACTACGCGGCCAGCGACGCCGTCTACCTGCCGATTCGCACCGGCGGCGGCACACGCGGCAAGATCGTCGAAGCCTGGACCCTTGGTCGGCCGGTGCTGTCGACCGCGATCGGCGCCGAGGCGCTCGCTGGCGTCGAGGGTCGGCACTGGCTGCGCTTCGAAACGCCGGCGGAGGGCGTCGCCGCCGTGCGCGCCGTGCTCGCCGGCGCCGGCGTGGCCCTGGCGCAGGCCGGGCGCGCGTTGGCCGAGCGGCAGTACGACCACACAGTCGCGTTCGCGGCGCTGCGCGACATCGTGCGCGCGGTCACCGCGGGCCGTTGACGGCGCGCAGTAGCGCGCGATCGCTACGGCGGTAGTGGCGGCGCGCCGTCTCGCGATGCCACAGCGCCAGCGGCAGCCGTGGCAGGGCGGCAAGCCACGCCAGTGCGCCGTCCGCCAGCGACATGCCGAGCAGTCGCGCGTGCTTGCGCAGGTTCCACGGCATCATCAGCGCGTGCGTCGCTACCAGCAGCGGGTCGGTGACGTTGCGCACGAAGAACAGCTCGCGATTGCGCCAGCTCAGCCGCTCGAGGCGCGCGCGCCCGAAGACTTTCATCGTCGTGCCGCGGTGAGCGTGGTGCACCACGCTCGCGTGCGCGTACTCGACGCGCCAGCCGCGCCGCCACGCCTGCCACGACAGGCTCGCGTCCTCGCAGTAGCACGGGTCGTAGAGGGTCTCGAAGCCGCCGATCGCGTCGTGCTTGGCGCGGTCGAAGGCGCTGCTGCCGCCGCCAGCCCACAGCGCCGGTTGTCGCGCGCCGGCCGCGCCCGGCAGTTGGACGAAGCGGATCTCGCCGTGGCGCACGAAGCAGCGCGTCAGGCCCGTCTCACTGCGTGGCTCCGCCATCTCGATGCGCGATGTGGTGGCGAAGAGGTCCGGCGCGCCGAACGGCGCGAGTAGTTCGACCAGCCAGTCCGGCTCGACTCGCATGTCGTTGTTGAGGAAGACGACGATGTCGCGGGTCGCGACGGCGGCGCCGGCGGCGTTGCCGCGGATGAACTGCAGGTTGGCCGGCAGGCGCACGAGCCGCGCCCACGGGCATTGCGCCGCCAGCCACTCGGCGGAACCGTCGTCGCTGCCGTTGTCGACGACGATGACCTCGTGGTCGCCGGGGCAGCGCGCGACGGCGATCTGTAGCGACAGCATCAGCTCGCGCAGGAAGCTCAGGCCGTTCCAGTTGAGCACGATGATCGAGGCGTCGCGGCTAGCCGGGGTGGCGTCGCTCGGCGGCCGGCGCAGCAGTCGGACGATCGGCGTCGCCACCAGGTCGACGAGCAGTGTGACGACGGCGAACGCGAGCACGGCGAGCCACAGCAGCGGCAGCAGCGCGATCAGTAGCACGCGGGTAGGCGCGTTCATCGGGCGATGTGGTCGGCGAGCTGCCGCGCCAAGATGTCGATGTCGAGCGCCCGATGCACCTCGGCGCGGCCGGCAGCGCCGACGGCGCGAGCGGCGGCTGGGTTGTCCAGCGCGCGGGCCAGTGCGTCGGCGAGCGCCGATGCGTCGCCCGCGGCGGCGAGATAGCCGGTCTCGCCGTCGCGTACGAGCTCGGGGATGCCGGAGATCGGCGTCGTCACCACTGGCACGCCGAGCGCCATGGCCTCGACGAGGAAGATGGGGATGCCGTCGCGTTCGCCGTCGGCGGTGATGACGCACGGTAGCACGGCGAGGTCGGCGCCGAGCAATTCTCGGCGCACGACCGTGTTGTCCTGCGGGCCGAGGAAGTCGACGAGGTCGGCGACGCCTCGGGCCGCGCAGTCCTGGCGGAGCTGCGCGAGCTCAGGTCCGTCGCCGACGACGATCCAGCGGCAGGCGACGCCGCGCGCGCGCAGCAGCGCCAGCGCTGGCGGCACTTGCCGCAGTCCCTTCTTGGCGACGATGCGCGCGGCGCTGACCAGCACGCCAGCGCCGGGCAGCGGCGCGACTTCGCGCCAGTCAGCGTGATCGAGGCCGAGGTAGATCACCGGCACGCGCTCCGGCGCGGTGGCGCTCGCCGGCAGCACGCTCGCCAGTCGTCGTCGGCAGTGCGCAGTGACCACGCGGAAGAAGCGCGCGTCGCGGAACTTCGCCGCCAGCATGCGGTGCGAGTACTCGAACTCGAAGTCGACGTACGACGAGATCGAGAACGGCGCGCCGAGCAAGCGGGCCGCGCCCATCGCGACGTTGGTCGGCCAGGTCGAGCCGTAGACGTGCAGGTGGCGCGGCCGCAGCGGCCGCAGCAGGTCGGCGAGCAGGAAGGCGTTGCCGGGATGGTGCGCCTCGCGCAGCGCCAGCTTGTCGAGCAGCGCGTGCGGCGAGCCGCCGGACTCGGCGCGATAGAGCGCGAACAGGTCGCGTCCACGCGCGCGCGCGAGCCAGCGCAGCGCCCGCCACGCTGCGCGGGTGACGCCATCGCGCGGCAAGAAGGTCGCGCGCGCGAGCAGGGCGCGGGCTTCCGGATGCACCGGCGCCTGCGCGTTGCGGCGCAGGACCACGACGCGCCAATCCGGATGCAACCGGAGCAGCGCCAGCGTCTCGCGATACACGAACGTGTGCGACAGGTCGGGCAGCACCGGCAAGACCAACACGACGGGCCCGGCCGCGTCCGTCGTCACGGGCGCGGGCGCCGGCTGGCTGCCGCTGACCAGCCGCGCCGCGGCGCCGAGCGCGCTGGCGAGCGCGCGCTGCCACAGCACGCGCAGCGTCTCGCGCCCGCGGCGCGCCGCGCTCCACGGCAGTTGCCGGCCGGCGTCATCGACGAGCCGCCACCCCGGCGTCCGGCGTGCCGCCGCGATCGCCACGAGCGGCGCTGGTGCGTGCGGCCAACCCTGCCAGACGACGATGGGCGCGGTCATCGGGCTGGCGCCTCCTGGTACAGGGCTTCGAAGTCGTCGACGGCCTGTTCGATCGTTCGCGGTGGCTGCACGGCGGCGCGATAGCGCGCAAGACGTCCCGGCTCGTCGCAGAGGCGCTGCAGGCGGCGCGCCAGGTCGCCGGCGTCGCCGGGCGCGAACAGCTCGCCGTCGACCTCGTGGCGCACGACTTCCTGCAGGCCGCCGAAGCGGCTGGCGAGCACCGGCAGGCCGGCGGCGCGGGCCTCGAGCACGACGAATGGCGCGTTTTCGTGCCACGTGCTCGGCACGATCAGCACGTCGATCGAAGCGAGGGCTGCCGCGAGGCCAACGCGGTCGAAGGGCGGCAGGACCGATACGCGCGGGTCCTTCGCCGCCGCGGCCAGCAGGCCGCCGGCGTAGTCGGGGAAGTCGCTCGTGCGGCCGTGCAGCAGCGCGCGACAGTCGCCGCGCACCTGCGCCAGCGCGTCGACGAGCACGTGCGGCGCCTTGTGCGGGCCGAACGTGCCAAAGAAGCCAAACGTCAGCGGCCGCGGCACGCGCGGCGTGGCCGCCACCTGTGCGGCAATGCCTCTTGCATCGATGCCATAGCCGCGTACTGCGATACGACCTTCGGGCACGCCGTTGTGCGCGAACATGCCGGCGAGGAAGCTGGTCGGCGCGACGAGGGCGTCGGCGGCGAGCAGGCGGTCCCGCAGGTACGACGGGCGTGCCAGCAGAGCGCGGTCGCGGCGTTGCCGCTCGGCGTCGTCTTGTGGCGGTCCGATCAGGTCCGGCACGTGGCAGGCGAGGCAGCCCCGGCCGCCGTCCGGCGGCCCGTCGCAGGCGCTGCCGTCGCGCTTCATCAAGATCACGCGCGGGCACAGGAACCAGAAGTCGGTCAGCGAGACCACCGTGCGCGCGCCGTGCAGCCGCGCCGTGTCGAGCAGATCGGCGCCGACGTGACGCAGATGAAAACTGTGCACGACTTCGGTCCGCCGTTCGGCGAGATGGTGCGCGAAGGTCGCGGCCATCAGCGGGTGCCGGTATTCGGCCGTGACCCAGTCGGGCACGATGCGCATCCAGTAGTTGAGTCGCCGCACTGGCAGGTCATCGACGGTCTCGCGCGAATCGCGCCACGGGCCAGTCGCCTCGCCAAACGCCGGATCGAGCGTGAAGACGTCGACGTCGTGGCCGCGCCGGCGCAGTTCCTTGCCGACGGCGAGCGCGTAGGTCTCCGTGCCGGTGAAGTAGCGCGGCGGAAACTGATGGACGACGAAGGTGATGCGCACGCCGCGTGACAGCCTACCCGCCGCGGGCCGACGGCCGAAGCGCGGCGTGCGCGCTGCTATGCTGCCGCGCCGATGACCGCGCCCTTCGTCGTGCCTGCTGCCGCCGCGCCGGCGTTCGCGCCCCGCGCCCTTGCCCTGGCGCTCGCCCATGCCGCCGTCGGCCCCGGCCTCGTGCTGGGCGCTGGCATCCTGCCGAACGACTTCACCGGCGCGCCGCGCTTTGCGATCGTGCTGTTGCCGATCTGCCTCGGTGGCCTGCTGGTCGGCTGGGCGAACGCGGCGCTGCTGCGGGCGATGCCGCGGTCGGTGACGCCGTGGATGGCCTTCGTCCTCGCCGTCGCTAGTCCGTTCGCCGTCGGGGTCGCGGCCTTCGTGCTGCTGCTCGTCGGTGGCGTGTTCGCCTTCAGCGGGCTGCCTGACAATGCGTTGGTCTGGACGCTGTTCGCGCTGCCGTTCGCGCTGATGACGACGCCGTGGTCGTTCGTCGCGACGGTGGTGGCGCTGGGGGTCTTGGCGTTGGCGCTGATGCGGTCGCTGGCGCGGCCGGCGGGGACACGGTGACCGGCGACGGCAGCGGGCCAGCCCGAGCGCATCGCTTCGCGCTGGCCGATCTCGCCGAGCAGGTGGAAGCCTTCCTGCAGCGCTGGCCGGAGGCGCGCGCTGACCGCCGCAGCCTCGCGTTCGCTGGCGCGCCAGGCGCGCGCCTGCGCGTCCCGCTGCTGGCGCCGCGGGCGTTGGCCGGCGAAGCGCTCGCCGACTACAAGAAGCGCCTGCCGGGCCAGTCCGAGCGCAGCGTCGTGCTGTTGCTGCAGGCCGGAGCGATGGCCGTCGGCTACTGGGACGGCGACGCGCTGCTGCACCACAAGGCGATCCGGCGCTACGTCGTGCGCGGCCACGGCAAGGCCCAGCCGCTGCATCGCAAGACCCGCGGCAAGTCGCGCTATGGCGCGCGCCTGCGCCTGCAGAACTGGCAGCGACTGCTCGGCGAGACCAACGCGCGGCTGCATGACTACTGGCGCGACTTCGGCGCGCCCGAGCGCGTATTCGTCGCCGTGCCGGTGCGCACGCTGCCGGAGTTGCTCGCCGCCGAGCCGATTCCGCCGTTCGCGCGCGATGACGCGCGCCTACAGCGCGTGCCGATGCACGTGCATCGGCCCGACTTCGCCGAGCTACAGCGCGTGCGCCGCTGGCTCGGCATGGGTCGGCTCGACCTGCCGCCGGTAGGTTTGGGTTAGCTCACTTGCCGGCTGGCGCGGGCCGCGTCGTGTCGAGCGGCCGGATCCACAGGTTGCGGAAGCGCACCGGGTCGCCGTGGTCTTGCAGGCGGATCGGGCCCTTGTCGCCGTGCGGCGCGTACTTGCCGACCGCGCGGTGCGTGGAGGCGCCGATCATCGCTTCGTCGAGCTGCACGACGAGGCCGTTGTGCACGACGGTCACGCGTGCCGGCGTCACGACGTTGCCGTCGGCGCCAAAGCGCGGCGCGCGGAAGGCGATGTCGTATGTCTGCCACTCGCCGGGCTTGCGACAGGCGTTGACCAGCGGCGGCTTCTGGCCGTACAGCGACGCCGCCTGGCCGTCGGCGTAGGTGGGGTTGTCGTAGCTGTCGAGCACCTGCACCTCGTAGCGACCGAACAGGAACACGCCGCTGTTGCCGCGGCCCTGGCTGTCGCCCTTCGCCGGCGACGGCGCGCACCACTCGACGTGCAGCTGGCAGTCGCCGAACTCGTCGCGCGTCTGGATGTCGCCGGTGCCGTTGACCTGCATGGCGCCGTCGGCGATCCGCCACTGCGCCTTGTCGTCGCGGCCGGTCCATCCGGCGAGGCTCGTGCCGTCGAATAGCACGATCGCGTCCTTTGGCGGCGGCACGGGCGCGCCGGCTGGGCCGGGCTCGACGACCGGCGGACGCGGTCGCTCGGCGTCGTGCACGCGCCAGCCGTCGGGCAGGCGCGGCGTGTCGCGGTAGCCGGGCTGCGGATCCTGCGGTGCGACGAGGAAGGCCGTGGCGAGCGCAGCGGCGGCCGAGACGATGGCGAGCGAGGTGGTCATTGGCGCCAGGATCGCCGCGCGGCGGCTCCGACGCCAGACCGTGGCCGCCGATCAGCGCAGGCCCCGATCAGCAGAGACCGTTGCGGCGAGCGATCGCGAGCAGATCGTCGACGCCGAGCGCGCGGGCCTTGCGGGTGATGGCGAGCAGCGAGCGGCGAAAGTCGCGCGGCTGCATGCCGCAGCTGCGGGCGGCGGCGCGGGTGCCGTTGCAGCAGCGCGCCGCGCGCAGGGCGTCGCGCTGGCGCGGCGACAGCGTGTCCTCCAGCGCTTCGCGAATGCGGTCGAGGTCGGCCGGCGCAGCCTGCCGCTCCGGCGCCGGTTGGTTCTGCAGCGCCGCCTGCTCCATCGCCCGCGTGCGACCCCACTCCGAACGCAGCAGCGAGCACGCCGCCCGGCGAGCGACTTGCCGCAACCATGCCTTGGGGTGCTCGGGCGGCTGGCCTTGCAGCATCGCGAGCGTCAGTTCGTGCAGTGCCCGCTCGCCGGCTTCCTCGGCTAGCACGCGGCAGCGGATGATTTGCCGTGCCGCCTGGTAGGCAACAGGGAGAAGGGAATGCGGGTTGGGTTCCATGGTGGGGCGCCTCGGGTGACAAGCCAGATTGACCAGAAACTTGACGAAACGTCAAGAATCGGCTCTTGTCTAGCGCCTGTCGGCAATCGGCAACGCCGGTTGCAAGCGCACCAACCCCTAGGGATACCAGCCACTTCCGACGACTCGCCGCGAGGCCAGAATGGCCGCTAGTGGCAGACGGAATCCAACCCGCACCAAGCCGTGAGCGAGCAACCCGAAGAACAAGCCCCCCGGTCGATGACCCTGCACCTGGCAGCGCGTCTGCGCGAACTGCGGGCCCGGCGCGGCTACACCCAAGACCAGGTGGCCAAGCGCCTGGGCTGTCACGAATCCGCCGTGTCGCGCTGGGAGAGCTGTAGCCGCTTCCCGACTGGCGAGGATCTCGTCGCGCTGGCCGATCTGTTCGAGGTCAGCACCGACGATCTGCTCGGGCGCAGCAAGCAGTTCGTCAGCGCCGGCGCGGCGCTGGTCGACATGAAGCTGCTGACGCGGCTCGCGGCCGCCGAGACGGTCGCCGCATTCGACAAGGAGATCGCGGCGCACGAGGGTCAGGCGATCTGGCTGCCGGTGCCCGACGGCGCGGTGCTCGTGCCCGTCGCCGAGGCGATGCGCTGGACGCGCAAGGTCGCGGACAAGCACCGCGACAGCAAGTTCGCCGACCGGTTGTTCCGGCCGCGCGGCTGAGGGCTCGCCGCGGCCGTTGCGGCGCGATCAGCGCGCCGCGACGGCGGGCGCGAGGCGGCGGCAGACGGCCGCGGTGAAGCCCTTGGTGTCGAGCGTGCCGCCGAGGTCGCGCGTCGACTCGCCGGCGGCGATCGCGCCGCGCACGGCCGCGTCGACGGCGTCGCCGAGGTTGCGGTGGCCGGCGTGGCTCAGCAGCATCGCGAACGCGAGGATCGAGGCCGAAGGGTTGCAGACGCCCTTGCCGGCGATATCCGGCGCCGTGCCGCCGGCCGGGTCGAACATCGCGTAGCGCACGTTGCCGGCGTCGTCGAAGCCGAAGTTGGCGCTGGCGCCGAGGCCGAGGCTGCCGATCAGGCCGCAGGCCGCGTCCGACAGGAAGTCGCCGTACTCGTTGGGCGTGACGATGACGCGGTAGCTCTCGGGCTTGATGATCAGCTTGTAGAGCAGCGAGTCGAACAACTCGGCGTGGTGGGCGACGCCAGGGAATTCCTTGGCGACGGCGGCGACGACTTCCTCGAACAGGCCGTCGGTGGCGCGCTGGATGGTGTACTTGCTGGCGCTGCAGACGCCGCCGCCGAGCGCCTTGGCCAGCCGGAACGCGTACAGCGCGGCCGCGCGCGACGGCCGGCGCTCGATCACGCGGATCGACACCGCGACGTCCGGGCCGATGCGGCGGCCGGCGTCCTCGTAGGTGCCGCCGACGGCGACGCGGATGACGTGCAGGTCGATCTTGCCGTCGTGGCGCGTCTTGACGCCGGGCAGCGTCGCGACCGGCCGGTGGATGACGGAGAAGTCGCAGCGCTCGCGCAGGATCTTGTTGGGGCTCTCCTTCTCGGTGACGGTCGGGTGCTTGAGCGCGAGGCCGTGCTGGCGCATCGCCGCCATGGCGGCGTCGTAGCAGGCGTTGGCGTCCTTCCGGCGCGACTCCAGCGTCAGGTCGACGGCGTGGAAGCGGACGTCGAGCGGCAGGGCCGCGGCGACGGTGTGGACGCTCTGGGAGAGCTCGGCGGAGATGCCGTCGCCGTGGAACTCGGCGACGTGGAGGGCAGGGCGGTCGGTCATCGGTGCGGGTATCGGACAATCGCGTCGAGGCGCCGGAATTGCGCGGGCCGAAGGGCCCGGTCGCCGGCGGCGCGCGCGGGGCGCCAGGCGACCGCCCGGAGCGGTCGCGGCGCGGGGGCGGGGCGCGCGTCGCGCGCCGCCGCCGCGGATCAGCGGATCACTTCTTGTCGCCGCCGCCGGTCGTCGGGGCCGCCGGCTTGGCCTCGTCCTTCTTCGGCTCCGGCTTCTTCGGCGTGGCCGCGTCGGCGGTGGTGCGCTTGACCGTCGTCGTGATCTTGATGGTCATCGCCATGTCGCCCATCTGGGCCATCGACATCTCGATGTCGGCCGACGCCGTGTTCTTGACCTCGAGGACGAAGCCGTCGGTGCGCGAGACGCGGCAGAAGCCGTCGATCTTGCCGTTCTTGACCTGCATCGACTCCATCATCTGCTTCTGCATCGCCGCCTGCCCGTCCTCGTCCTCGAGCTCCTCGCCGTCGGCGCCGGTCGGGGCGGCCGGCTTCTCCACCGTGCCGACGACCGTGATCTCGTAGCTCTCGGCGTCGGCCTTCGAGAGGGTCATCTCGACCTTGTTCTGCATCGGCATGCGGCTCGAGTTCTTCGTCTCGTTCTTGGCCCACTTGCCGCCGACGGCGACCGGCTTCTCCGGCACCGCGCCGAACGCCTCCTCGACCATCGACTTCAGCATCTCCTCGTTGAGCGACGCGCCGGCCATGCCGCGCATGCCGCCGCCGCCGCCGCCGCCTTCCTTGAGCAACTCCTTGGCGTCGTCCATCAGCTCGACGACCTTGCCCTTGCCGTCGACCTTGACGGTGAAGGTCTTGCCGGCGCCGGCCAGGAAGGCCTTCTTCATGCCGCTCATCATGGCGCCCATGCCCATGCCGTCGTCTTCGTCGTCTTCGTCGGCCTCGGACGCGGCGGAGTCGAACTCCATCTCGCCCATGCCCATCGGCAGGCCCATGCTGCCGAACACGCGGGCGATCTTCGTCTCGACGACGAGGTCGCCCTTGTCGTCGACGTCCTTGACCGTCAGCTGCAGGACGCGGCTGGTGGCCTGCTCGCTCTCCATCTCCTGGCCCTGCATGTCGATGATCTGCGACTGCTTCACCTCCTGCTGTAGCCAGACGGAGGCGCCCTTCTTGGCAGTGACCCTGAAGTCGAACTCACCCTGCGCGGAGGCGGGGGCGCAGAGAGCGAGGGCGGTGACGAGCGAGAGCAGCTTCGAGTGGTTCATGATTTGGGTTGGGCGCGCTGTGGCCGGAGGGGTCGAGAATACGTCACGCCCCGCGCAGTTGCGAATCCGGTCGGCCGGACGGAATTCAGGGGTCGAAGCGGAAGCCGAGGTTGCGCACGGTCTGCAGGTGGCGGGGGGTCGCTGGATCGGGCTCGAGCAGCTTGCGCAGGCGCAGAACGACGTTGTCCAGGGTGCGAGACGTCGGCGTGGCGTCCCGCCCGAACACGTGCTCCACGACGGTCTTGCGCAGCACGACCGAGCCGGCGTGGCCGGCGAGCAGGCGCAGCAGGCGGACCTCGGTCTGGGTCAGGCCGACCTGCTGGCCGTCGCGGCAGGTCGCGCGCATCGAGCGGAAGTCGACGGTGTTGCCGCCGAAGGCCAGCGTGTCGGCGCCGGCGGGCGGGGCGGGGCGCCGACGCAGCAGCGCCTCGATGCGCAGCAGCAGTTCGCGCAGGTGGAACGGCTTGGTCAGGTAGTCGTCAGCCAGCAGTTCGAGGCCGCGGATGCGGTCGGCGTCGGCGGCGCGGGCGCTGAGCACCAGCACGGGCGTCTGGTCGCCGCGCGCGCGCAGTTGCCGCAGCACCTCGAAGCCATCGCATCCGGGCAGCATGACGTCGAGCACCAGCAGGTCGACGCCGCCCTTGTGCATGCGATCGAGCGCGCGCGGGCCGGTGAACACGTGCTCGGCGTGCCAGCCCTCGAGGCGCAGGTTGTCGCACAGCATCTCGCCGAGCGCGCGTTCGTCCTCGGCGACGAGGATCCAGCGGCTCACGGCGCGGCTCCGAGCGGCAGACGGATGGTGAAGCAGGCGCCGCGGTCGCGGCCGTCGCTGTGCGCGGCGACCGTGCCGCCGTGCGCCTCGACGAGCTCGCGCACAAGGTGCAGGCCGAGGCCAGCACCGCCGGTCGCGCCGTCGTTGCCGCGCCAGAACGGCTCGAACAGGTGCGTGCGCTCGTCGGCGTCGAGGCCGCGGCCGTCGTCGCGCACGGTGACCACCGCATCCGCGCCGGCGCGCGCGACGCCGACGCGCACCGTCGCGCCGGCGCGCGAGAACTTGATGGCGTTGTCGAGCAGGTTGCCGAGCGCGAGCCGCAGCGCGGCTTCGTCGCGGCGCAGCGCCAGCGTCGCCGGGGCGTCGAGCGCGAGCGCGACGTCGCTCGCCTCGGCCCGGCCGCGCACGCCGTCCACCGCGGCCCGCACGTCGGCGGCAAGGTCGCCGGGCTCCAGCCGCGGCGTGCGCTTCGCCGCGCGCAGGCCTGCGGCGGTCAGCACGTTGTCGAGGCCGCGGCCGAGGCGCTCTGTCTCCTGCAGGCCGGTGGCGAGGTAGCGCGCGCGCTTGCCGTCGTCGACGCGACCGTCGCACAGCGACTCGAGCAGCAGCCTCAGCGTCGCCAGTGGCGTCTTCAGTTCGTGCGTCGCGGCGGCGAGGAAGCGGTCCTGCGCGCGCCGCGCGGTCGCTTCGCGGCGCACCGACGCGAGGTAGAGCGCGCCGAGCCCGGCCATCACCAGTGCGAAGAAGGCGCCTTCGCTGGCGAACATCCAGCGCCGGCGTTCGCCCTCGGCGGCGAGGCTCGCCGCGTCGGCGGCGCCGAGCGCGCGTGCCGCGCCGTCGACGTCGCCGCGCGCCAGCAGCGCGCCGGCTGTCTCGAGCTCGCCGCTCGACGCGACGAGCGCGTACGCCCACCACGCGACGAGCGCGAAGGACAGCGCCAGGATGGAGGCGAACAGCAGCGAGCTGCGCGAACGGAGCACGTGGTCAGAGCGTACGCAGTCGCATCGCCATGCCGAAGGCTCGGATGGCGTTGGCGTAAGGCGACGTCGCGTTGTTGTCGTGCGATACCAGCCATGTGCCGCGCCCGGGGAGCGCGAAGTTGCCGAGCGTGACGGCGACGCCGTTGCTCAGCACGAGGCCGAAGGCGTTCGCCGTCGGCACGAGCGACGCGAACTGCTCGTAGACGACGAGACCCGACAGCGCCGGGTCCGACGGCGCGGCCAGCGCGGGCGCCGCGGCGCCGCTGATCGCGCCCGCCGCGTCGGTGACGGTGGCGAACGTCGCGTCCGGGCTGACCAGCAGCGTGCAGGCAGTGCCTGGCAACTGGAATGGCAGCGGCACGAAGGCAGTGGTGTTGCTCAGGCCGTACGCGGCGAGCGCGACGGTGTTGGCGCCGAGGTTGGCCCCGCCGAGAAAGTGCGCGCCGCCGGGGCCGAACAGGCCGGTCGCGGTCGCGGTCGCCGTGGGTGCGGTCGGCCCGGCGCTGCAGCCGACGCCGAAGCTCGCCGCCGTGCCGTTGGTCAGGCCGCCGCTCGTCGGCGCGCCGTCCAGGATCGCGTGCGCGAAACCGAAGCTGGCGATGTTGTTGCCCTCCATCGTCAGGTCGACGACGAGCCATTGGCCCGGCGCAACCGCCAGCGGCGCTGGCGCGGTGAACGGGAACGTCAGCGTGCCGTTCGGGCCGCCCCACGGGTGCGGGAACTGTTGGCCGTTGTCGGGCAGGTAGGTGATCGGTCCGTCGAACGCCGTCTGCAGCGGTTGCGTCAGGTTGCCGGCAAACACCGAACCGGGCGTCGGCACGGCGGTGACGCCGACCTTGATTTGCAGGCGCGTGATCGAGAATGGGCCCGGCGCGCCGACCTGCGGCAGCGGGCCGTCGTAGCGAAACTCCAGCTGGTTGGCGACGAACGGCGCCGTGCCGGTCTCAGCGCTGTCGTAGAACATCTGCACGCGCGCGTTCGGTTGCATGAACGGCACGATGCTGTAGTTGCCGAGTTCGGCAGCGGGGTTCGCCGTCGCCGGCAGTGCGAGGTAGTTCTGGGCGGGGAGCGGGGCCGCTGCGAGGCAGAGGCCGAGGATCGTGGTCTTGTACATTGTTGTCTGGTTCGGGCGGCGGACCGCCGCCGATGCAACGAAGCTAGGCCGCGCGCGCCGGCGGATGTCACGCCTGCGTCATCGGCGATGGCGCGCTACGGTGGTCACATGGCCCAGGTCGTCCGCGCCGCCTTCGTCGTCACTGGCCGCGTGCAGGGCGTCGGCTTCCGCGTCGCCACGGCGCGCGCAGCAGCAGCCAACGGCGTGGTCGGCTTCGTGCGCAATCGCGCCGACGGCGCGGTGGAGGGGGAGGCCCAGGGCGAAGCGTCGGCGCTCGCGGCGTTCCGCGCGTGGCTGCAGCGCGGGCCGACGCTGGCGCGCGTCGACGCGCTGGCGTGGCGCGAGTTCGCGGCCGTCGCCGGTGAGGCGACGTTCGACGTGCGGCGCTGAGCGCGCGGCGCTACGGACAGATGACGAGGTCGACGCCGTTGGTCAGCACCAGCGGGCCGCCGAACAACCCCTGGAACGCGACGCGCAACCCGATGAGCGGCGGCGCGGTCGGGATCGGGATCGGCAGCAGGCCGGCGCCAGCGCCGTCCGTCGCCACCGGCACCAGCGTGATCAGTGCGGCGGGATCGACGACGAGGATGCCCTCGGGGTACGTCACGCTGGCGCGGCCGAGCGAGAGCGCGAGGAGGCCGCTCGCCGAGGCCGGTAGCGCGCTCCACGCGAACGTCGACGTGCCGCCGGCCGACGTGCTGCCCGCCGCCGCGAGCGCGCCGGTGTTCGTGCCGCCGAGGCCGAGCGCGTACGACTGCAGGCCGCAGACGCTGAACGTCTGCGTCGGCAACGTCGTGGCGTTGCCGCGCCAGTCGGTCGCCGTCAGCGCGAACGACACCACGGCGCCGTTGGTCGGCACGCCGGGCGGCGGCGTGATGGCGCCGCGGAAGAACAGGCCGCCGAGGAACTGCAGCGGCGCGCTGCCGGTCGCGACGCCGCCTTGGTGCGTGATCGACCAATTGGCGACCACCGAGCGCACCGAGGTCTCGCCGTCGTCGACGACCGAGTCCTGCACGACGGCGCGCACGACCCACGGGCCGTCCGGCCGCGTGCTGACGGCCGGCAGCTGCTCGACGCGCACGAAGCGCGGCGGCTGCGTGTCCTGCGGACCGCTGCCGTAGTAGGCGCGGTTGAGGTAGCTGCCCGACTCGCCCTGCGCGGTGACCATGTCGAACACGCCGTCGTTGTTGAGGTCGCCGATGGCGACGTCGAGCGTGCTGTCGATCAGCGCGGTGAAGCCGGTCGCCTGGCGCGCGAACGAGAACGCGCCGTTGTTGCGGTACAGCTTCTCGCCGTTGCTCTGCAGCGAGCCGATGACGAGGTCGAGGAAGCCGTTGTTGTCGTAGTCGACGAACACCCACTCGTTGTCGTCGTCGCCGTTGCCGCCGGTCAGCGCCGTCGTCAGGCTGGTGAACGACAGCGTGCCCGACGGCACGAGGTTGTTGCGGATGACGGTGTCGCTGAGGCTGCTGACCGACAGCATCGTCAGGTCGAGGTCGCCGTCGTGGTCGAGGTCGGCGGCCTCGGCCTCGTAGGTCAGGCTGTTGCCGGCCGGCAGCAGCGCCGTGGTGACCGTCGGGAAGCGCCCCGTGCCGTCGTTCCAGTAGATCTGCTGCCCCGCCGACTTGCCGACGTTGACGACGTCGAGGTCCCAGTCGTTGTCGAGGTCGCAGAGCACGATGTCCTGCTGGTTGGTCTTGGGCGCCACGGCGACGTGCGTCGCCGTGACGTTGCTGAACACGCCAGCGCCGTTGTTGAGGAACAGCTTGAGCTGGCCGTTGGCCAGCTCGTCGTTGAGGAAGACGTCGAGATCGCCGTCCTGGTCGACGTCGCCGTAGGCGCAGCCGGCGCACGCGAGGTTGAGCGCGCCGAGGCGCGCGACGCTCTGGTCGCTGAACACGCCCGTGCCGTCGTTGACGTACAGGCGCTGTTGGCTCGGGCCGTTGCACGAGAACAGCAGGTCCTTGTCGCCATCGCCCTCGACGTCGAACGCGACGACCAGCGTGCCCTTGATCGCCAGCGTCGGCAGGCGGCTCGCGGTCTCGTCGACGAGGCCGAGGCCCTGGTTGATCTTGTTGATCAGCAGCGTCGGTTGGATCGCCGAGCCCGCGCTGTTCAGCACGTAGCCGTTGGCGAACACGACGTCCTGGTCGCCGTCGCCGTCGACGTCGCAGAGCACGACGCCCTCGGTCATCACGGTCGGGCCGGTGATCAGGCCGACCTGCTGGTTGAAGCTGGCTTGCGCGGACAGGGGAGCCGCGGCGAGCGCGGCGACGAGGATATGGTGCTTCACGGTGGGGCAGGCGCGGCCGAGCGAGGTGGTGCGGGACGGCGGCGCGGAAGGAGTGTAACTGGCGGCACGACCGCAGGGTGCGCCCGATGGCACGGCGGGTAAAGTTCCGCGCGCATGCTGGCGTTCCGCATCGCCATGGTCGTCGTCGCCGTCGCGGTCGCGTCGTTCGCGTTCCCGCCGACGCCGCGCGAGCCTTCCCCGACGGCGCCGCTCGTGCTGCCCGACGACGGCTACGTCGGCTCGGACACCTGCCGCAAGTGCCATCCCGGCGAGCACGCGACGTGGCACGACAGCTACCACCGCACGATGTCGCAGACGGCGACGCGCGCCAACGTGCTGGCGTCGTTCGACCGCCTCGAGCTCGACTGGTGGGGCAAGCCGGTGGTGCTGGAATGGCGGGGCGAACAGCTGTGGACGATGTTCGTGCGCGGCGGCCTGCAACCGGCGGCGGTCGAGCGGCCGATCGAGCAACTGACCGGCTCGCACCACCTGCAGGTGCTGTGGTACTCGACCGGCAACGGCCGCGAACTCGCGCCCTTGCCGCTGTGCTTCAAGGTCGAAGAGCGCATCTGGCTGCCGCTGACGGCCGTGTTCGTGCTGCCGCCGGAGTTCCGCGACCCGCCGGAGCCGGGCGCGTGGAGCCAGAGCTGCTCGGGATGCCATGCGACCAACGTGCGCCCGCGGCTCGACGTCGGTCGCAACGACACGCACGTCGGCGAACTCGGCATCGCGTGCGAATCGTGCCACGGTCCCGGCGGCAAGCACGTGGCCAGCAACCAGGACCCGCTGCGTCGCTACGAGGCGCGAATGCGGGGCGCCGATCCGACGATGGCCAACCCCGGCACGCAATTGCCGGTGCGCTCGGCGCAGGCCTGCGGCCAGTGCCATGCGGTGTCGATCCTGCGCCAGCAGCATCACGACGCCTGGCGCGAGGATGGTTCGCCCTTCCGCCCGGGCATGGACCTGCACGCGACGCACCTCGTCGTCGGCGCGCAGGACCGCGATGCGCCGGAGTTGCGCCGCGAATTGGCCAAGAACCCGAACTTCTTCGCCAGCTCGTTCTGGTCCGACGGCCAGGTGCGCCTCTCGGGTCGCGAGTTCAGCGGCCTGCGGCAATCGCCGTGCTACGCGCACGGCGACGTCGCGCGGCAGATGGACTGCGCCTCGTGCCACGAGATGCATCCCGACGACGGCGTGGCGACGCCGGCATGGCGAAGCGGCCAGCTGCGCGCCGGCATGGACGGCAACGCCGCGTGCACGCAATGCCACGCGCAGTTCGAGGCCCCGGCGGCGTTGCAGGCGCACACGCGCCACGCGCCGGGGTCGCTCGGCAGCGCCTGCCAGGACTGCCACATGCCGCACACGTCGGTGGGGCTGATGAAGGCCTCGCGCAGCCACCAGATCACCAGCCCCGACGTCGGCGTCGAACTCGCCACCGGTCGGCCCAACGCCTGCAACCTCTGCCACCTCGACCGCACGCTGCAGTGGACCGCCGAGCAGTTGCAGGCGGGTTGGGGCAATGAGCCGCCCGCGCTCGACGCCGACCAGCGCGATGTCGCCGCCGGTGCGCGCTGGCTGCTCACCGGCGACGCCGGTGTGCGCCTGCTGGCGGCGTGGAGCTTCGGCTGGGCGCCGGCGCGCGCGACGGCGGGCGACGGCTGGATGGCGCCGTACCTCGGCCGCCTGCTCGACGATCCGTACTACGTCGTGCGCTTCGCGGCGGCCCGCAGCCTGCGCACGATCGGGCACGGCGGCGCGCTCGTCGGCTACGACTTCCTCGGCGCGGCGACGCAGACGCGACCGTTCGGCGAGGCGGTGATGCAGCAATGGGCGTCGAACTGGCGCGGCGGGTCCGCGCCGGCGCTGCTGCTCGGCGAGCGCGGCGTCGATGCGCCGGCGTTCGCGCGCCTGTACGCGCGCCGCGACGACCGCAAGGTCTACCTGGCCGAGTGAGGCCGCGCGCCGCGCCGCGCGGGCGCGCCGCGGACGTTACGGTGCGTCACCAGCCGCGCAGGCATGCACGAGTCACCGCTGAGCGCGTCGGTCGGTTCGCCGCATTGCGACGGCGGCCACGCGAAACGCCGATCCATCGCGCGCCGCGCGCGCGATGAATCAGTGCGCCTTCTTCGGCGTCTGGAAGATGTGCACGGCCATGCTGTGCACGGCCTCGGCGGCTTCCATCATCGCCTCCGGCAGCGTCGGGTGCGCGTGGATCGTCTGGGCGAGGTCGTGGACCGACGCGCCCATCTCGATCGCCAGCGCCGCTTCGGCGACGAGCTCGGTGACCTCGGGGCCGATCATGTGCACGCCGAGGACCTTGTCGGTCTTGGCGTCGGCGATGACCTTGCACCAGCCCTCGGTCTCGTTGAGCGAGAGCGCGCGGCCCGACGCGGCGAACGGGAACTTGCCCTCGACTGGCTCGAAGCCGGCCTTCTTCGCCTCCTCCATCGACAGGCCGACCGAGGCGATCTCCGGGTCGGTGAAGATCACCGCCGGGATGCACGCCGGGTCGTAGGCCGCGCCCTTGTCGCCGGCGATCGCGGCGGCGGCGATGAGGCCCTCGTGGCTGCCCTTGTGCGCGAGCATCGGCTGGCCGGCGACGTCGCCGATCGCGTAGATGCCCGGCACGTTGGTCCTGCGCGTGTGGTCGACCGGGACGAAGCCGCGCTCGTCGACCTTGACGCCGACGGCCTCCAGGCCGAGTCCCTTGCCGCTGGGCCGGCGGCCCACGCACGACAGCACGACGTCGCACTCGAACGTCTGCGGCTTGCCGTCGACCTCGGCGGTCACTTCGAGGCCGTTCTTGCCCTTCTTGAAGCCCGTCGCCTTGGTCTTGAGGTGGACCTCGACCTTCTTCTTCTTGAGCGAGCGGCCCATCTCCTTGGACAGCTCTTCCTCCATGCCCGGCAGCACGCGGTCCATGAACTCGAGCACGCGGACCTCGGCGCCCAGCTTGTGGTAGACGAGGCCGAGCTCGAGGCCGATGTAGCCGCCGCCGATCACGATCATGCGCTTGGGCAGCGACTTCGGCGCCAGCGCGTGGGTCGACGACCAGACGTCGACGCCGTCGAAGGCGAAGCCGGGGACCTCGATCGGCGTGCTGCCGACGGCGATGACGAGGTTCTTCGCCTCGAGCGTCTTCGTGCCGTCCTTCGACTTGACCTCGACCTTGCCCTTGGCGATCACCTTGGCGTCGCCGCTGTGCACGTCGACCTTGTGGTTCTTGAGCAGGCCGCCGACGCCCGACGTCAGCTTGTTGACGATGCCGGCCTTCCAGTTGACCAGCGCGCCGACGTCGAGACCCTCGAACTTCGCCTTGATGCCCATCACATCGGCGTGCTGGATCTTGTCGACCAGCTTGCTCGCCGCGATCAGCGCCTTGCTCGGGATGCAGCCGACGTTGAGGCAGACGCCGCCGAGGTTCTCCTTCTCGACCACCGCGGTCTTGAGGCCGAGCTGGGCGCAGCGGATGGCGCAGACGTAGCCGGCCGGGCCGGCACCGATCACGAGGACGTCGTAGGTCATGTGGGGGGCGAGGAGGATACGGACGCGCCCGGCGGGAGGGAAGGAACGGGGCGCCCCCGGCCCCGTCCGCTGGCCCGCGGCCGGCTCAGAACTTCCAGCTCACCTGCGCGTAGCCGTAGGTGACGTCGTCGCCCTGACCCTGCGAGGCGCGGTCCTGGAACGAGCCCTCGGCGAGGTAGCAGACGCCGAAGTCGAACTCGACCGACTGCGGCACGACCTCCCAGCGCATGCGCAGCTCGAACTGGTCGCCGACGTGGTCGCCGGAGCCGCCGGTGCGGTCGCGCAGGCCGGCGGCGGTCCAGGCGTCGCGGTCGGACGCCAGGAAGACCATGCGGTAGCCGAGCGTGAACTGCAGCTGCTTGCGCGGGTGCAGCATCAGCCGCAGTTCCGGCGAGTCGAGGTTGGCGCGGGCGACGGCGCCGTACAGGCCCGTCGGCCCGTACTCCCAGCGGCGCGCGCCGAACAGCGTGTCGAAGCGCTCGTTGTCGAGGTCGTTCGGGTCCTTGTCGCCGGTGGCGTAGTCGTAGGCGACCTGCACGGCCGGGCTCCACGAGTCGTCCCACTGGTAGCCGAGCGAGGCGTGGCCGAAGCCAGCTTGGTGGTCGCTGACGCTGGCCGCGGTCGCGCTGGTCTTCGACTCGCCGGTCTGGCCGACCAACTCGACCGCGTAGAACCAGTCGCCGGCCTTGCGCGCCTGGTGCACGCGGCCGCCGAAGGTCAGCAGTTCGCGCTGGCGCGTGGTGGCGCCGCGCTCGTCGAGGCCGAACGCGTAGACGTCGATGCGCGCCTTGCCGGCGAGCTTGCTCTCGAAGTAGACGCCGCCGAACTGCAGGTCGAGGTCCTGGTCGTCCCACTCCTGGCGGTTGTCGAGCAGGTCCTCGGCATCGCCGTTGTCGGGCCGGCGGTCGACGGGCATCGCCCAGAAGACGCGCACGTTGGACGCTTCGCCCTGCCACAGCCAGCTCGCGCCGGTGAACGAGTTGACCGTGTTGCGGAACGCGTTGCGCGCGACGAGGCGACGACCGCCGAGGTCGATCGTCTCGCGACCGACGTGCAACTCGTGCTTGCCGCCGCCGAGGCCGCCGAGCTTCAGCGTGCCGTACGCCTGCAGGATGTCGGCGCTGTCGACCATCGTGGCGTCGATGTAGCTGTCGTTCGCCGTGCCCGGCTCGTCGTGCAAGCCGTACTGCCGCGCGTCGATGCCCTCGAGCGTCGCGCCGAAGGCGTCACCCGTCGCGTCGATGCGCAGCAGCGTCTGCAGCATCAGGGCGTCGTCGTTCTCGGCGTAGCCGCGCACCGGCGGGTTGTCGTTCGGGCTGCGGAAGCGGAACTGGTTGTCGAGCGACTCGTAGCGCGTGCGCTGCTCGCCGCCGACCTTGAGCCAGTCCGGGCCGCCGAGCGCGCCGTGCAGGCGCCAGGGCGTGTCGGCCGGCGGCGCGGCCGGGGGCGGGTCGCCGCTCGGGGCCTGGGCGGCGAGGGAGACGCTGAGGGCGAGCAGCGTCAGGGGGAGCGTGTGTGAGGGACGCTGGGTCACCATGGCAGCACCATTCCAAGAAGCGGGCCAAGGCGACGGCAAGTAGGGAGTGGGGAGAATGCGCCGCGGCGAGATGGGAAGCGGTCGCAACGCCTGTCACACGCCCGTGACGGTGGCGTTCGCGCCGGCTCAGCCGCCGATGCCGTCGCGCGCGAGTTCCTCGGCAGTCGCCGGCCCGGCGAGCGTGCCCGGCGGCGCCTGGTAGTGGCCCGGATCGCCGTACTCGGCGATGCCGTCGCGGACCTTCAGCACGGCGACCATGCCGCCCATCGTGACGTAGCCGTGGGCGGCCGTCCCGCCGAGCATCGGCCGGCTGTTCTTCGGCAGCGTGTTGTCCGGCGCGTCGGGGTCGATTGCGCCGCCCTCCATCGCCGCGAACGTCGGCACGGTCTCGGCGAGCTTGCGATCGAACAAGCCGGGGTCGACGCCGACGAGGTTGGGCAGGTCGTGGCCCATCTGCGTCATGACGTGATGCGTCATGTGGCAGTGCATGCCCCAGTCGCCGGGGTTGTCGGCGACGAACTCGACAGTGCGCGTCTGGCCGGTCGCGACCAACACGGTCGTCTCCGGGTGGCGCGCGCCGGGCGGCACTTCGCCGCCGTCGGTGCCGACGAGTTCGAATGCGTGGCCGTGCAGATGGATCGGGTGGTGGTCCATCGCGCTGAGGTTGCCGATGCGGATGCGGACGCGCTGGCCCGTGCGAACGACCATCGGCGCGGTCGCCGGATAGACCTTGCCGTTGAGCGTTAGCACGTCGAAGTCCTTCATCTCGTTCGGGTCGGGCCGTTCGCTACCGACCTTCACCGACCACTCTGACAGCATGTAGCAGAAGTCGCGGTCGGGCCGCGGGCCGCTCGGCGCGCGCGGGTGCACGACGACCATGCCGATCAGCCCCATGGCGATCTGCACCATCTCGTCGTGGTGGCTGTGGTACATGAACGTGCCGTGCTGCCGCAGGGTGAACTCGTAGCGGAAGGTCTCGCCCGGCTCGATAGGCCGCTGCGTCAGCCCGCCGACGCCGTCCATGCCGTTGGGCACGAACAGCCCGTGCCAGTGCACGGTCGTCGGCGCGTCGAGTTTGTTGGTGACGTAGACGCGGACGCGATCGCCTTCGACCGCCTCGACCGTCGGGCCGTGCACGCGGCCGTTGTAGCCCCAGCAGTTGCCCTGCAGGCCCGGCGCGAATTCGTGGCGCACCGGTCCGGCGATGAGGTGGAACACCTTGACGCCGTCGACGACGCGAAACGGCAGCGCGGCGCCGTCAGGCGTCTCGACCGGCGTGTAGTCGACGTGCGGCATGCCCGGCGGCTGCGGCGGCGCGTCGGGCGGCAGCGTGGCGGCGCGCGCGAGCCGGGCCGGCGTCGCGGCGGCGGCGCCGAGCGCGGCGCCGCGGAACAGGAACTGGCGGCGATCGTGGCTCATGGCGTGATTCTCGCAGGCAGGCGGACGGACGGATCGGGCACGGCGTCGATCGCCGGCAACGGCGACGGCGTGAAGGCGGTGGCCGGCAGGCCGCCGGCGAGCAAGCGCTCGAAGTCGAGGCGCGCGAACACGGCGTCGCGGCGCAGCGCCACGTGTTCGCGTTCGTCGTGCAGCTGCGCCTTGCGCGCGTCGAGCACGGTGAAGGCGCCGGTCTGCATGGCGTTGTAGTGCTGCACGACGGCCTTCACGTGCTGTTCGCGGTGCGGCAGGTGGCGATCGCGCAGGAACGCCGCGCGCTCGGCGAGCAGCGTCGCGCGGTCGCGCAGCAGGCGCGCGGCCGAGCGGATCTCGACGGCGAGCTGCTCGGTCTCGAGCAGCGCCTGCTGCAGTTGCAGCTCGGCGCGTTGCTGGGCCGTGCTGCGGTCGTCGAGCAGCGGCAGCGTGAACGAGAAGCGCGGGCCAAGGCCCCATTCGCCGCCGGGCTCGCGCAGCGCGCCGACTCCGAGCGCGCCGTCGGGCAGCCAGCCGTCCCAGCGGCGCAGACCGGCCAGGTTGGCGAGCGCGTCGGCGCGGCTGCGGAACGCTGCCAGCGCCAGCGACGCGGCGACGGCGCGCGACTCGGCCTCGGCGAGGTCGATGCCCGCGAGTGGGTCGTCCGGCAGCGAGCCGGCGAGCGACCACTGCGTGTCGGCGCCCCATAGGCCGAGCACGCGCTGCAGCGGCTCCTTGGCTTCGCGCACGGCGAGCTCGGCAGCAGCGAGGTCGAGGCGTGCCCGCGACTCGGCGAGCCGGTGGGCGGCGAGTTCGCGGTCGGCGACGTTGCCAGCGGCATGGAGCGCCGCCGCCAGTTCGTGGCCAGCCTGCGCGGCCGCGAGTTCCTGGCGCTGCAGCGCCGCGAGCGCGTCGGCGGCGCGCAGCGAGGCGGCGCCGTGGCGCACGGCGAAGACGACGGCGAGCAATTCGTCGGTCAGCAGCGCCTGCGCGGCGGCGAACTCCGCTTCGCCCATGCGCACGCGCAGCGGCCGGTACAGCAGGTCGACGAACGGCTGCGCCAGGCCCATCTCGATCTCCGTCCCGCCGTCGAACAGGAAGCGCGCGTCGCCGCCGAGCACGGGGTTGCGCAGCAGGCCCGCTTGCACGAGGTCCTGGCGCGCGATGCCCAGGCGCACGTAGACGGCGCGCAGTCGGCGATTGTGCAGCAGCGCGACGCGCACCGCGACGTCGTCGGTCAGCGGCGCGCGCAGCAGGTCGCGGACGGCAGTATGCGTCTCGTCGCCGCCGTCGAGCGGCGGCGCGGGGTCGTGCGCGCCGGCGCGCTGCTGCATCGCTTGGTGCAGCGCGTCGGCGTCGTTGGTCGGCGCGGCGGCGCAGGCGGCGAGCGCCAGCGGCGCGAGCAGGCGGAGCGCGCGCACGTCAGTGTCCTCGCTTGCCGGGCGTCACGGGTGTCGGCGCTGCGGGCCCGTTGGCCGGGCTCGCGCCCGGCGCCGTCGGCATGGCCAGCGCGTCGCTGCGCGGCGACTCCGGCGCGGCTTCGGCGGCCGGAGAGCCTGGGTGCGACGGCGGGAACGGCGGCAGCGGCGGCGCGGTGGCGCAGCCGACGAACAACAGGCCGACGCAGGCGATCCGGTTCACTTGCCCGCCTCCTTGTCCTTCGCCGGCGGGGTCGCCGGCGTCGGCGCAGGCGGCGTCTTCGCCAGTTCGCGCGCCTTCGCCAGCATCGCCGCCGGCGCCTGCTTGATCGCGTCGACGTGCTTTTGCGACGACAGGTGCACGAGCGCGCCATCGATCAGCGCGAAGGCGTTCGGCGCGACCGGCTCGCCGCTGACCGGGCAGTAGCCGTTGCCGACGTCGACGACGTCCTTGCGCGTGAGCTTCACCAGCGTGGTCTGCGAGTGGCGCTGCGCCTTGCTCGCGCACTCGTCGCAGCAGACCGCGAAGCGATAGCCCTGCAAGGTCACCATCACGGCGCTGCGGCCGACCGGCTTGCCGCTCACCGGGCACGTCGCGTTGCGCAGTTCTTCGACGGTCGGGTACGCGGCCTGGTGCGCCTTCGGCACGTCGGCGAGCACCTTCTTGAAGCAGGGCTTGCAGCAGACGTGGAAGCGGCCGAGGTCGGTGTCGACGAACAGCGGGGTCGACGCCTTCTTGCCCATGATCGGGCAGGTCGCGTTGGCGAACGTCGGGGCCTCGACGACGGGGGACTTGGCGTCGGCGCCGGACGGCGAAGGAGCCGGCGCTGGCGTGGGCGCTGGCTTGACGTCCTGCGCCGACGGCGCGGCGACGAGCAGCGCGGCGAGGGTCATTGCGAGCAGACTGCGGACGAAGCGAACGAACGGACGGTTCGAAGCGGACATGCGGAAACCTGCGGAAGCGGCGCGCGCGGAGCGCGGCCAGGAAGCGGGATCGGACAGGGCGACGCAGCGCGCGTCGGCGACGGCGAAGCCGGGGCTTCGTCGCGCGACGCGGGGCGCGGGTCAGATCCGCAGCGGCAGGTTGCGCGCGGCGAACGGATCGGGCGGCGGGCGCTGGTGGCGCGGGGTCCACGAGCGTGCGCGCGGCGGCACGATGGCTGCGGGCGCGACGACGGCGAGGCGACGCAGCGGCGGCGCCAGCGTCGACGCGTCGCTCGGGGCTGGCGCTGCGGCGCCATCATCGCCCAGGTCGGGCAACGACAGCCACTCGCACCGGCAGTCGTCGGCGGCGAGCGCTGGCAGCGCCGCCCGCGTCGGCTTCGCCGTGTCGCCGCAGCACGACGGGGCCGCCTCGAACTCGGCAGCAGGCGCGCAGCACGCTTCGGACACCGCCTGCATCGGCACGACGCAGCGGCATACATGCAACCACGCGCCAGCAGGGACCAGGAGTCCCGGCAGGACGAGCAGCAGCAGCAGGATGGCGGCGCGGCGCATCATCAACGCGCTATTTTGGTCGATCCGATGGTGTCCGCCAAGGGGCAGCGGGCGGCCGGTCGGAAAATTGCCAAGACGCGGCGGATCCCTCGATCGATGGCAGGGGGTCCACGGGTGGTGGCAGCCGCCGGCGCAGGCCGTCATCCTGGCGATCCACAATCGAGGGATCCGCTGGGTACGGTTGCTGGCCATGCGTCGGTTGCTCGCGCTCGTCGCCCTTGCCCTGCTCGCCACCGCCTGCGCCGCACCGTCGCCGAATCCGGCTTCGGCGTGGCGCTTTGGCGTCGCTGCCTTCGACCGCGTCGACCCGCTCGCGGCAGCGCCGATCCTGCGCGGGGCCGGCTTCGACTACCTCGAACCCGCGCTCGGCAAGCTGGCGACGGCCAGCGACGCCGAGGTCGCCGCCGCGCGCGCGGCGGTCGCTGCCGGCGGCGTGCCGGTCGAGGCAATGAACTGGTTCCTGCCCGGCGCTTCGATCCCGGTGGTCGGTCCGGCCGTCGACACCGCGCGGCAGGACGCGTACCTGCGGCGCGCGCTGCCGCTGGCGGCGTCGTTCGGCGCGCGCGTCGTCGTCTTCGGCAGTCCGGCGGCGCGCACGCGGCCCAATGGCTTCGCGCGCGAGGAAGCCGAGCGGCAACTCGTCGCCTTCCTGCGGCGATGCGCGGACGTCATCGCCGGCAACGGCCTCGACCTCGTCGTCGCCATCGAGCCGCTGCGGCGCCCGGAGACCAACACCGTCAACTCGCTGGCCGAGGCGTTGGCGTTGTGGCGCGCGGTCGACCGCCCCCAGGTCGGCGTCGTCGTCGACGTGTTCCATCTCGCGTTCGAAGGCGAGGACCCTGCCGTCGTCGCCGGCGCCGGCGCTGCGATCGTGCATGCGCAGGTGGCGGCCGTCGCGCCGCGCGGCTGGCCGCGCACCGGCGACGACGCCGCGCGCTACGCGCCGTACCTCGCGGCGCTGCGGCAGGCGGGCTATCGCGGCCGCCTCAGCGTCGAGGCGCCGAGCGACGACGTCGCGCGCGACGCCGGGCCGGCGCTGGCGCGACTGCGCACGCTGATCGAGTGACGCGGCGCGGCCTGCAGGCAGACGGCGCGTCCGCCTGCAGGCCCGCCATTCGCTGCATCAGCCGCCGACGGTGCCGATCGTGATCGCCACGCCGTTGCTGGTGATCGCCTGGAAGGCGTTGGGCGCGGTGACGTCGAGCGCGATCGACTGACCGAACACCCGGAAGCCGGCGAGCGCCGGCACGTTCGGGATCGCGAGCGGGAAGCCGACCGTGCCGGCGCCGAGCAGCGTCGCGCTGAAGTCGGTGCTGACGTACGAGCGGCAGCCGGGCATGCCGAGGATGCCGAGGTCGAAGCCCGGGTTGATCTGCGTCACGCCGAGGAAGCCGACGCCGAGGCCCGGGATCGCCGGGATGTTGTTGGTGTTGATCGTCACCGTGGCGCCGAGCGTCGGCGCGCCGGCGACGGCGACCGTCAGCGGCGTGCGCGCGACGTCGGCCGCCTTGCTGAGGAACGGCATGTCGGCCGAGAAGTCCTGCGAGCCGGGCGTGAGCACCGGCGCGCCCGGCGAGAAGCCGACGATCTTCGCCTGCGACGTGCTGCCGAACGGCGACATCGCGCCGTAGCGGATCTCGACCTGGCCGCTCGCCGACAACACCGCCTGGATGTTGAAGCTCTTGGCGCCCGCGGCGGACGTCGCCAGTTCGCCGACGTCGTTCCACGTGATCGTCGCGGTCTGCGCGACCGGGTCCTCGCTGAAGTGCACGCCGGCGAGCGGGTTCAGCGTGACGTTGCGGTTGGCGTAGAGGTCGTACCAGCACGCGAACAGGCGCGGCCGGCCCGAGTGCGTGGACGTGCCGGCGACCGCCATCTCGGCGAGCGTCGGGCTGAAGTCGCTGCCTGTCAGCGTCGTCGTGCCGAGCACGATCTCGCCGTTGGTCGTGGCGTGCAGCACGTTGGTCGAGCCGCCCGGGAACGGGAACGCGAAGCTGGTCAGCGTCAGCGGCAGCGACGTCCCGTCGTCGGCCATGACCGCAGGCGTCGCGGCGTTGTTGAGCAGCGGCACGGTCGTCGTCGGCGCCACGAATGCGCCAGCGCCGGGGGTGACGACGTAGCGCGTCGGCGCGCCGGCGTTGTCCGGGACCAGCGTGATGCCGCCGCCGAGGTCGAGCGTCGAGGCCGCGATCGGGAACAGTTCGGCGAAGGCGCGCGAGTCGTTGTCGTAGCAACCGAGGCCGTAGCTGCTGACGGTGCTCGGCGCGATCGTCGCGACGCCGCCCGGGCCGCCCGAGATGTCGAACAGCACGAGGCCGGCGTTGGCCGACGTCGTGCCGGTCAGCGCCGTGTTGCTGTTCTGCGAGATGCGCACCACGCGCTGCGTCGCCTGCGACGTCGCGGCCGCGAGGAGCGGGATCGTCGTCGGCGCCGGCGCCACCGCGTCGAAGTCGAGGATCAGGTCCTGGCCGAGCGTCGGGTCGTAGACGAACCCGCCGGGGATCGTGATGTCGACGGCGTAGTTGTTCGGCGTCGTGCCGCCGCCGGCCGCCACGGTCAGCGGGCTCGCCGTCAGCACCTGCTGCATGGTGCCGCGGTTGCTCGCGAACGTCGTGCTCGGCGCGAGGTAGTCGGTCGCCGCCGTGCCGATGGCGAAGTTGGCGCTGCTGTACGTGCCGCCCGCTGCGACGTTGTTGTTGGCGGCGCGGAAGCGCACGCGATCGATCGAGATCGGGCCGATGACGCCCTGGTTGGTGAAGTGCGTGGTGTCGTAGATGAGCTGGCAGCGGAACGCCGTCGTGCGCCAGATCAGGCCGGTCGAGGTCGGCTGCGTGAAGTAGGTGTTCTCGGGCGCGCCGAGCAATTGGGCCGGGACGGTGGCGGCGAAGGCCGCGGCGGCGGCGGCGAACAGGAGCGCGTGCTTCATGGTCTGAGGCGTCATCGAGGTTGCTTCGGATGCGCGCGACGCCATCGGCGACTTGCCGCGGCGCAGGGCGATCCGGCCGGGAAGTCTACCTCGATCGTCGCCGGCCGTGCGGCAGTGTTTCCCCGCGGGAGACCGTGTGCAGCCGGCGTTGCGGCGCGGCGCGATGGGGCTACCAGCGCGCGAGGCCACCGGCGCTACCCGGCGGCATCGCGACCGCGTCAGAGCGGGAACGCGCCCTGGTTGACGCCGCGGCCTTCGAGGGCCAGCACCTCGGCGAGCTGCTCCTTCAGCGGCTCGGGCACCGTCGCGAAGACGTCAGTGACCAGCGTCTCGTCGGCGGGCGGGCCGTTCTGCTCGGCGGCGGCGATCGCGGCGTTGACGCGCTGCGCGATGTCCTCCTTGAACGCCGCCTCCTTGTCGTCGTTCCACAGGCCGCGCTTCTGCAAGTAGGCGCGGAAGCGGTCGACCGGGTCCTTCTTCTCCCAGGCCTTCACCTCGGCCTCGTCGCGGTAGCGCGTCGGGTCGTCGCTGCTGCTGTGGCCAAGGCGCCGGTAGGTGACGGCCTCGATGAAGGTCGGGCCCTGGCCGGCGCGCGCGCGCTCGGCCGCGGCCTTGGTCACCGAGTAGACGGCGAGCACGTCGTTGCCGTCGACGCGCACGTAGGGCATGCCGTAGGCCTTGCCCTTCTGCGCCAGCGTCTCCGACGCGGACTGCTTGCTGATCGGCACCGAGATCGCCCACTGGTTGTTCTGGCAGAACAGCACGCACGGGCTCTGGTAGACCGCCGCGAAGTTCATGCCGCAGTGGAAGTCGTTGGCGCTCGTCGCGCCGTCGCCGAGGTAGCCGAGCACCACGACGTCGTCGCCGCGGATGCGCGCCGCCATCGCCGCGCCGACGGCGTGGCTCAGCTGCGTGCCGATCACCGACGACATGCCGTAGTAGTTGCCTTCCTTGAAGGTGTAGTGGCACGGCATCTGCCGGCCCTTGCAGCGGTCGGCGCCGTTGCCGATCAGCTGGTTGATCGCCTCGGTCAGCGACAGTCCGCGCATCATCGCGGCCGCGCCTTCGCGCAGCGCTGGGAAGATCCAGTCGCGCGGCTCGAGCGCGGCGACCGAGCCGACGGTGGCCGCTTCCTGGCCGAGGATCGGCCCATAGAAGCCGATGCGGCCTTGCCGCTGCAGCATCAGCATGCGGCGATCGAACTCGCGCACCTGCACCATCTGCTCGTACAGGAACAGCAGCGTGTCGACCGGGAGGTTGGGGTCGCGGCCCTTCTGCACCGTGCCGTCGTCCTCGAGCAGGCGCACGAGGCCCTGCGGCGTGGGCAACGGCGCGGGCGCCGCGGGCTTCACCGGCTTGCTGGCGATCGGCCTGCTGGCGACCGGCTTCTTCGCGGCCGGCTTGCCGGCGACCGGCTTGCCGGCGACAGGCTTGCCGCCAGCCACCCTGCCGCCAGCCGACTTGCCGCGGCCCGCCGCGGTGGCAGCGGGCGTCTTCGCCTTGGCGGCGGCCTTGGGCCGCGCTGCGACCTTCGACTTCTTCGCCGGCATCAGCCGAGGAGCAGGCGGTAGGGCTGCTCGAGGTGGTCCTTGACGACGTTCATCCAGCGCGCGCCGGTGGCGCCGTCGACGAGGCGGTGGTCGATCGACACCGACAGGTACATCTTCTTGCCCGCGACGATCTGGCCGTTCTTGACGATGGCCGCGTCCTTGATCGCGTGCACGCCCATGATGGCGACCTCGGGGAAGTTGATGACCGGCGTCGCGAACAGGCCGCCGATGTTGCCGGCGTTGGTGATCGTGAACGTGCCGCCCGTGAGGTCGTCGACCGTCACCTTGCCATCGCGCGTGCGCGCGGCGAGGTCCTGGATGTCCTTCGCCAGCTCGCCGACCGACTTGCGGTCGACGTCCTTGACCACTGGCACGATGAGGCCGTTGTCGGTGTCGGTGGCGATGCCGAAGTTGTAGTACTTCTTGATCACCAGCTCGTTGGTCACCTCGTCGAGCGAGCTGTTCATCATCGGGAACTCGCGCATCGCCGCGACGATCGCCTTCATGACGAACGGCAGGTACGTGATGTTGACGCCCTTGTCGGCGAATGCCTTCTTGGCCTCGCCGCGGATCTTCACCAACTCGGTCACGTCGATGTCGTCGACGTAGGTGAAGTGCGTCGCGGTGAACTTCGACCGCGTCATCGCCTCGGCGATCTTGCGGCGCAGGCCGCGGAACGGCACGCGCTCCTCGCTGCGGCCGGCCGGGGCCGGCGGGATCGCGACCGGCGCGAACGCGCGCCCGCCCGGGGCGCTGGCGGCGGCGGCCGGCGCGGCGGCGCGGGCCGCAGGCGCGGCGGCGCCGACGGTTGCGAGGTCGTCATTGGTGACGCGGCCGCGCGGGCCGGTGGCGGCGACCTGCGTCAGGTCGATGCCGAGTTCGCGGGCGCGGCGACGCGTCGCCGGCGTGGCGAGCACCTTGCCGGGGCTCGCTTGCACGAACGGCTTGGCGGCAGCCGGAGCCGGCGCCGCGGCGGCCGCTGGGGCGGCGG